>NZ_JBWKZA010000025.1:0-88816 GCF_059424045.1 Pseudomonas sp. GW456-L12 | reverse complement strand
CCACCCCTCTAGCCTGCAGCCTGACTCCCCCGAGCAAGGATGCTCCCCATGCCCTACAGAGCCACACTATTGGCCGCAATCCTCCTGAGCGCCATCGCCCTGCCAAGCGTCGCCAGCCCGTGCCCCGACTGGACACCTGCCCAGGCGCAAACCGAAACGGCCACCCTGCAACAGCAAATCAATCGCTGGGACGACAGCTACCACCGTGAAGGCCTGTCGCCGGTGACTGACGAGCTCTACGACCAGTCCCGCGCCCGGCTCGAACATTGGCAAAGCTGTTTCCCCACCGTCAGCGCAGACCGCGCCAACCCGCTACGCACCGCACGCGGTACTGTCCCGCACCCCATTCCCCATACCGGCGTGGAGAAACTGGCCGATGAAAGTGCCGTACGCCAGTGGCTCGCCGGCCGCGAGGAGGTCTGGGTCCAGCCCAAGATCGACGGCGTGGCCGTGACCCTGATCTATCACCAGGGACGCTTCCAGCAAGCCATCAGCCGCGGGGATGGCCTTCAGGGCCAGGACTGGACCGGGCCCGCGCAACTGATAAGCGCCATCCCCAAACGCCTGCCCGAACCTCGGGATCTGCTGCTACAGGGCGAGCTCTATTGGCGCCAGAACGATCACATACAGGCCAAGGCCGGCAGCCTGAATGCCCGCGGCCAGGTCGCCGGCCTATTGGCCCGCAACCAGCTGGACCCTCGGCAAGCCAGCCGGATCGGCCTGTTCGTCTGGGACTGGCCCCAAGGCCCGAGCACCCTGGCGCAGCGCCTGGCCGACCTCAAGGCCCTGGGGTTTACCCACAGCAGCGAATACAGCCAGCGCGTCAGTACGTTCGCCGAGGTCCGGCACTGGCGAGAGCACTGGTATCGCTCGGCCCTGCCCTTCGCCAGCGATGGCATCGTCCTGCGCCAGAGCCGACGTCCAGAGGCGCAACGCTGGCAGGCCAAGGCGCCCTATTGGATCGCCGCGTGGAAATACCCGTTCGCCCAGGCCCTGGCCAGGGTGCGCAAGGTCGACTTCAAGATCGGCCGCACTGGCCGGATCACCCCGATGCTCGAACTGGAGCCGGTCCTGCTCGACGACCGGCAGATCAGGCGGGTCAGCGTCGGCTCGCTGCCGCGCTGGCAAAAGCTGGATATCCGCCCTGGCGACCAGGTGTCGATCAGCCTCGCCGGCCTGACCATCCCGCGCCTGAACGCGGTGATACTGCGCACGCCCCAGCGTGTTCCGCTGCAGGTTCCGGATGCCTCGGCCTTCCATGCGCTCAGTTGCTGGCACCCCCTGCCCGGCTGTGAGAGCCAGTTCCTCGCACGCTTGACCTGGCTGAGCGGAAAATCCGGGCTGGACCTGCCCCATGTCGGCGCCGGCACCTGGGAGAAGCTAGTGGACGCCGGACTGATCAACGGCTTGGTCGATTGGTTGACCCTTGAACCTGCAGAGCTTGCTAACATTACCGGCCTTGGCGAACGCAGCATCGCGCGTTTGCTGAGCAGCCTGCACAGCGCCCGCCGGCAGCCGTTTCATCGCTGGCTCAAAGCCCTTGGACTGCCACCGACCGGCGACGCCAGGCTCGAAGATGGCTGGGCGGCGCTGGCGGCCAGAACCACCGAACAATGGCAGGCCCAAAGCGCTATCGGCCCGGGACGCGCCGCTCAGTTGAGCGCCTTTTTCCGCGATCCGCAGGTCCTGGCCTTGAGTGAAGAATTACGTGCCGCCGGAATCGAAGGCTTCTGAGGCTTTTACAGCCGGCGGCGTTGAACCCCGGGGACGCAGATGGCTCAAACAGCCCGTCGCCCCACTCCTGCTATTCATCTTTTCACATGGAGCCTTTATGAAATTTCTTGCACCGCTCACCCTCTTCGCCGCATTCGCCCTGACAACCCCAGCCCTGATGGCCGCCGAGCAGGCCCCGGAACTCACCGGCTGCGCCGCCAAGCGCCAGGCCATCAGCACCCAGCTCGAACAGGCCAAGGCCCACGGCAACAGCGAACAACAGGCCGGCCTGGAAAAGGCCCTGAGCGAAGCCACCGCGAACTGCACCGACGCCTCGCTGAAAAAGGAACGCGAAAACAAGGTGCTGGACGCCAAGCACGAAGTCAGCCGGCGCCAGACCGACCTGGACAAGGCCATGAAAAAAGGCGACGCCGAGAAGATCAACAAGCGCAAGGACAAGCTGGCCGGGTCCCGCAAGGAATTGCAGGAAGCCCTCGACGAACTGGACAAGTAAGTTCGAGCCGCTGCGGCAGATATGCCCGCCGCAGACACCTCAGGCGACAGGATCAGTGATCGCGAAACTCTTTATGGCAGGCGCTGCAGGCATCTTCGACTTTCTGTACCGCCGGCCCCAGGTTGCTGGCCTTGTACGGCTGGACCTTGCTGGCGATCACCAGTTCACCGGTGGCCGCCTCGAGGGTACGGGCCAGTTCCTGGAAACGTGCCTGCTTCTGCCAGACATCGTCAGTCGCGCTGGTGTGCTCCTGTTCCTTGACCTGCGGGAAGTGCTTCCAGGGTTCGTGGGACAGGTTGTCCAGCTTGATCGCGCCTTCGGTAAAGCGCGGGCCGTCGAACGGGATACGCCCACGGAGCATGCCGCCCAGGTCTTCACCGGTCTTGAGCATCTGTTTGAAGATCGCCTTGCGCTGACCCAGCGGGGAGTTCGGATCGACACCGCCGCAGGCGGACAACGTCAGGCAGGCCAGCAATACAACAGAGAGTCTTTTAAGCGTCATGGTGGCTTCGGGTCACGGGAAACGGCCGCCAGTATCCTCGCCTGTCCGGCAAAGACCAATAGCCCTATTAACAATATGGATTGCCTGACGTTGCCATGCGCCCAGGCAAGCCACAAAGGAAGTACCCAATGAACACCCGTTTCAAGCTGTGGCGTCGACACCTGGCCTGGGCCTTGCCGACCGCGATCCTGCTGGCCGGATGCAATGGCGGCGAAGTCGGCAAGCCACCCCAGCCTCACGCTATCGCCACCTATACCAGCGCCAGTTGGGAAACCCTGCCCACTGTGTCCGACGACGACCTGCTGGCCGGCTTCGGTTCCTGGCGCAGCGCCTGCACCCGGCTGAAAGCCGACCCGGTGTGGGGCCCGACCTGCGCGACGGCGGCCAATGTGCCACTCACCGCCCTCGATGTCCGCAGCTTTCTCAAGCAGCACCTGGACGTCTACGGCCTGCGCTCGGCCAGTGGCAGCAGCAATGGCCTGATCACCGGCTACTACGAGCCGGTCTATCCGGGCAGCCTGACCCAGACCCAGGCCGCGTCAGTACCGGTCTATGGCGTGCCGGAAGACATGATCATCGTCGCCCTCGACAGCATTTATCCCGAACTCAAGGGCAAGCGCCTGCGCGGCCGCCTCGAAGGCCGGGTGCTGAAACCCTACGACGATGCCGCGACCATCGAGACCAAGGGGGTCAAGGCGCCGGTGATCGCCTGGTTGACCGACCCGATGAACCTGCAATTCCTGCAGATCCAGGGCTCGGGTCGCATCCAGCTGGAAGACGGACGCCAGTTGCGCATCGGTTATGCCGACCAGAACGGCCACCCGTACCGCCCCATCGGCCGCTGGCTGGTGGATCAGGGCGAGCTGAAGAAAGAAGACGTGACCATGGGCACCATCGCGGCCTGGGCCAAGGCCAACCCCAATCGCATCCCGGAATTGCTGGGCAGCAACCCCAGCTACGTGTTCTTCAACCGCAACCCGGACAGCAACGAAGGCCCGCGCGGCTCGCTGAACGTACCGCTGACGTCCGGCTACAGCGTGGCAGTGGACCGCAAGGTGATCCCCCTGGGCAGCCTGTTGTGGCTTTCCACCACCCGGCCCGATGGCAGCAGCCTGATCCGCCCGGTGGCGGCGCAAGATACCGGTGGCGCGATCGCCGGCGAAGTTCGCGCCGACCTGTTCTGGGGCACCGGCGACGCGGCCGGGCAACTGGCGGGAGACATGAAACAACAGGGCCAGATCTGGATGCTCTGGCCCAAGGGCGCCACGCTGCCGAAAGTGCCTGAAGTCACCGACAGCAAATAGCCCTGGCACCGCTGCCGCCTCGTCGAGAGGCGGCGGCAGTGACGAAGGTCAGATCGAAACGAAAAAGAAGCTGGCAATCAGCGCGACACCAACGAACCACACCAGCGACCGCAGGATCGCCCAGTCCGCCAGGTAGCAGATGATGTACAGCAGGCGGCTGGTGATGAACAACACCGCCAGCACATCGATGGTCACCAGTTCGGCGACGTTGGCGATGTGGGCAATGATCACCCCCGCGGCAAAGGCCGGGGTCACTTCAAAACTGTTGAGCTGCGCCGCTTGCGCCCGCCGGGCGAAACCCTCGAGGGTCTCGAGGTAGGCCCGCGGGTCATGGTTCTGCCGCAGGCCAAAGTTGCCCCCGCTGAACTTGGCGATGCTGTTGCACAGGTACGGCAGGAAGATGGCGATCAATACACACCAGAAAGCGACGGTCATGGCAGAGTCCTTTTTAAAGTCATGAGGGGAGCGGGGTCAGAACTTCATCACCAGCATGCCGATCAGCACCAGCCCACAAGCTAAGAGCCGAGGTCGGCCGAAAGGTTCTTTCAGGTAACGCATACCGAACAACACCACCAGGATCACGCTGATTTCCCGCAGCGCCGCCGCCTCGGCGATCGATCCCAGCTGCATGGCCCACAGCACCAGAGCGTAGCTGAACAATACGCAGAACCCGACGCTCAACCCCAGCCTCCATTGTTCGCGCCAGAACAGGCTGAAGGCCGCACGCTTGCGCAACAGCGCCAGCAACGGAAAGGGCCAGGCGCTGAGCAGCGTCACCCACACCAGGTAATCCAGCGGATGGGACCAGCGGCGCAATGCCTGGCCGTCGATAAAGGTGTAGCAACCGATGCACAGACCGATCAGCGCCACCACCGGCAACATCGACCATGGCAGGCGGTCGCCGCCACCGCCCTGCCACAGCAGGCACAGCATGCCGAAAGGGATCAACAGGATGCCGAGGATCTGCTGGGGGCTGAGCACCTCGCCCGCGAAGACCAGGGTCAGGGCCAGCACCACCAGGGGCGAAAGGCCACGCATCAATGGGTAGACCAGACCCAGGTCGCCGACTCGATAGGCCTGGATCAGCAGGTAGCGGTAGAGCAACTCGAAAACCGCCGACGCCAGGATCCACGGCCAGACCTGCAACGGCGGCCACTCGACGAACCCCAGCATCAATGCCACGAACAACAAGGCGACGCTGTCCATGCAGGCCACCACCAATAACCGTTCGCCACTGAATTTGATCAGGGTATTCCACGCCGCATGCAGCAGCGCCGCCACCAGAACCAGAGTTGTCGCCAGCACCTCACACTCCCTGTTTGCGATAAGAGAATCGATTCACCTAAGGGCCTCGGCTGTCTATACTGACGCCGACCACGCCGCACTCAGTTGCGCATATCTATTCCAATAATTCCTGCCGCTGCCCGATCCGCCGGACCTGATCCGATGGAGGAGCAATGCCGGCATGCGTATGCCTGATCAGGGCGTCAAGACTACAGACAGAGAATCCTCGCATGCCACTCGCCTTGCTCGCACTGGCTGTTGCCGCCTTCGGCATCGGTACCACTGAATTCGTCATCATGGGCCTGCTGCCCGATGTCGCCCGCGACCTGTCCGTCAGCATTCCCCATGCCGGCCTGCTGATTACCGGTTACGCCCTGGGCGTGGTGTTCGGCGCGCCGATCCTCGCCGTCGGCACCGCCAACATGCCGCGCAAGGCCACGTTGCTGGGCATGACCCTGATGTTCATCCTCGGCAACGTGCTCTGCGCGCTGGCACCGAACTACGCCACGCTGATGGCCGCGCGGGTGATCACCGCGCTGTGCCACGGTGCGTTTTTCGGCATCGGTTCGGTGGTCGCCGCCAGCCTGGTGGCGCCGAACAAACGCGCCCAGGCGATCGCCATGATGTTCACCGGCCTGACCCTGGCCAATGTGCTCGGCGTGCCGCTGGGCACAGCACTGGGGCAATACGCCGGCTGGCGCTCGACCTTCTGGGCGGTGTCGGTGATCGGGGTGCTCGCCGCCATTGCCCAGTGGTTCTGGCTGCCCCGGCACATCGCCATGGACAAGGCCAACCTGGCCAGCGAGTTCAAGGTCCTGGGCAAGACCAACGTGCTGCTGGCCCTGGGCATGAGCGTGCTGGCCTCCACCAGCCTGTTCAGCGTCTTCACCTATATCGCGCCGATCCTGCAGGACATCACCGGCGTCAGCCCCCATGGCGTGACCATCATGTTGCTGCTGTTCGGCGTCGGCCTGACGGCCGGCAGCATGCTCGGCGGCCGCCTGGCCGACAGCCGCCTGCTGCCGTCGCTGGTGGCCATGGCGCTGGCCGTGGTGTTGGTGCTGGCTGCGTTCAGCCAGACCAGCCACATGCTGATCCCGGCGGCGATCACTTTGCTGCTGTGGGGGATTTTCGCCTTCGCCCTGTGCCCGATCCTGCAATTGCTGATCATCGACCAGGCCCATGAAGCGCCCAACCTGGGCTCGACCCTGAACCAGAGCGCCTTCAACCTGGGCAACGCCGCCGGCGCCTGGATCGGCGGCCTGGTCGTCGCCAGCGGTGCCGACCTGGCCGACCTGCCGTGGACCGGCGCACTGGTCGGCGGACTGACGGTGCTGACCGCACTGCTGTTCATTCACCTGCAACGTCGCCAGGCGGCCGCGATCAATGTATCCGGCTGAGCCTCGACGAGCGTGCGACTGACCCACGGTCGCCTGCAGAACCGCGCACTGGCCGACCGGCTCACCGACAGAAGAATCTGAACTTTCCTTGTCGGTGTGCCCCGGGCCGCCAGCGGCCCATCAAACCCTTGCCCGATGGCTTTCGGGCTTTCTTTTCACGTTTCTATCCAAGGGACTCCGGATGCTTGAACTCGTTGCCGCCTTCATCTGCCTGACCACCCTGCTCACCTACGTCAACTTCCGCTTCATCGGCCTGCCGCCGACCATCGGGGTGATGGTCACCGCCCTGCTGTTTTCCCTGCTGCTGCAAGGCTTGAGCTTCCTCGGCTATCCCGGCCTGGAAGAGCATGTGCAACAGCTGATCGGCCAGATCGACTTCGGCGACCTGCTGATGAACTGGATGCTGTCGTTCCTGCTGTTCGCCGGCGCCTTGCACGTCAACCTCAACGACCTGCGCAGCTATCGCTGGCCCATCGGCCTGCTGGCCACGGTCGGCGTGCTGATCGCCACGTTCGTCATCGGCAGCCTGGCCTACTGGATCTTCGGCCTGTTCGGCTGGCACGTGAGCTTCCTCTATTGCCTGTTGTTCGGCGCCCTGATCTCGCCGACCGACCCGATCGCGGTGCTCGGCGTGCTGCGTACAGCCAACGCCTCCAAGCCGCTGAAAACCACCATCGTCGGCGAGTCGCTGTTCAACGACGGCACCGCGGTGGTGGTGTTCACCGTGCTGCTGGGAATCGCCCAGCTCGGCGAAACCCCGACCGTCGGCGCCACCGCCCTGCTGTTTGCCCATGAGGCCATCGGCGGCGTGGTGTTCGGCGGGCTGATCGGCTACCTGGTGTACCTGATGATCAAGAGCATCGAGCAACACCAGATCGAGGTGATGCTGACCCTGGCCCTGGTGATCGGCGGCTCGGCGATGGCCAGCGAACTGCACGTCTCGGCACCGATCGCGATGGTGGTGGCGGGCCTGATCATCGGCAACCTGGGGCGCAACCTGGCGATGAACGACATGACCCGGCGTTACCTGGACGGTTTCTGGGAACTGCTCGACGACATGCTCAACGCCCTGCTGTTCGCCCTGATCGGCATGGAGCTGTTGCTGCTGCCGTTCAACTGGCTGCACCTGCTGGCCGCGAGCCTGCTGGCGGTGGCGATCGTGCTGTCGCGCCTGCTCACCGTGGCTCCGGCCATCGTCCTGCTACGCCGCTGGCGCAGCGTGCCGCGCGGCACTATCCGGGTACTGACCTGGGGCGGCCTGCGCGGCGGGGTTTCGGTGGCGCTGGCCCTGGCCCTGCCATTGGGTCCGGAGCGCGACCTGGTGCTGAGCATCACCTACATCGTGGTGCTGTCGTCGATCCTCCTGCAGGGCCTGACCATCGGCAAACTGGTGCGCCATGTCACCCAGGATGCACCAGCGGTCACCCAGGACGCTCACTGATCGTTTTCTGATCGATCGCGGACCCGCCCAGGGTCCGCAGTCGTTTTTGGCAGGCCACTTTCACTGCGCACCTGGGCATGGCTGATCAGGGCGAAGATGAAGCTGCCGCCGATGATGTTCCCCGCCAGCGTCGGCCCGGCGAACACCCACCAGAAATCCCGCCACGGCAACTCGCCGGCGAACACCAGGTACGAGACCTCCACCGAACCGACCACGATATGGGTGAAGTCCCCCAGGGCCATCAGGTAGGTGATCAGGATGATAATCCACATCTTGGCGCTCTCCATGGACGGGATCATCCAGACCATGGTGGCGATCATCCAGCCGGAGACGATGCCCTTGGCGAACATCTGTCCGGCATCGTTCTCCATGACCTTGCGCCCGATATCGAGGAAGGCCAGATCGGTCCTGGCGTCGAAAATCGGCAGGTGCAGCATCACGTAGGCCACCAGCAGCGTACCGCACAGGTTGCCCACCAGGACCACGCCCCACAAGCGGCACAGGCGCGCGAAATTGCCCAGGGTGGGTTTGCTCATGATCGGCAGCACGGCCGTCAGGGTGTTTTCGGTGAACAGTTGCTGGCGCGCCAGGATCACCGCCAGGAACCCCGCGCAGTAACCGAAACTGGCAATCACCTTGAACCCTTCGCCGTCGGGCAGGCGCGAGTCGAGCAAGCCCATGCCCATCAGCGACAGGCCCATGGTCAGGCCGGCGGCCAGGGCCGACCACCAGAGCGCCGCGACGCTGCGCTCCAGCTCCTTGTCGCCCTGGGTGCGGATGATCTCGTGCAAGACCGCCGCGCGGGGCGGCTGGTTCTTGTCTACGTCGTGCTGCTCTTCGGGAGAAAGGCCCGGGGTCTTGCCGTCTGTCTGCACGTTAATGGCTCCTGAACCTGTGGGTACCATGTCAGGTATGACATCCGGGGTTCAGGGCTCGTTCAGTGCCCTCATGCAGGAGCCGGCAGACTCACGCTCACAGCGGTCAGGCGATGGGCTCGTCGTCCTTGAACTGGTCTTTCACGTACCGGATCTCGGTACGACCGTGGGGAGCCGGCAAACCGTCCTCGCCCAGGTTGACGAAGACCATCTTCTCGACGGTGAGGATGCTCTTGCGGGTGATCTTGTTGCGCACTTCACAGGTCAGGGTGATCGAGGTCCGGCCGAACTCGGTGGCGGTGATGCCCAGCTCGATGATGTCGCCCTGGCGCGAGGCGCTGACGAAGTTGATTTCGGAAATGTACTTGGTGACCACGCGCTGGTTGCCCAGCTGGACGATGGCGTAGATCGCCGCTTCTTCGTCGATCCAGCGCAACAGGCTGCCGCCGAACAGCGTGCCGTTGGGGTTGAGGTCTTCGGGTTTTACCCATTTGCGGGTGTGGAAATTCATACTCACTCCTGACCGTCTTGCCGATTGATGCCGGCATCATGGCAGACCCCGGCGCAGAGCTCTATTGAGCTTCTACTATGGTCGCGATAACCGTTCGATCATCGTCCGACAGAAATCCTTGGGAAGTCGCTGGCAGACGGCTATAATCGCCTCCGTTTCAAAACGGTAACGATCACCTGATACCGTTTTCCCGCCACCTGTCCGAGGGGCGCTGCAGCAGGTTCGACCTGTCAGGCTCGGATGGGGCGTTGTCTGGCCGTGATGGTTCGGTCAGTCACTAAACGCACAACGGCGCCCATTCGCATACTTACGAATGGAGGCTCTTCATGAGCGCTGTCATCACGCCTGCAGATTTTACCGACTACAAAGTCGCCGACATGTCCCTGGCCGCCTGGGGCCGTCGCGAAACCATCATCGCCGAATCGGAGATGCCGGCCCTGATGGGTCTGCGTCGCAAGTACGCCGCTGAACAACCGCTCAAGGGCGCGAAGATTCTCGGCTGCATCCACATGACCATCCAGACTGCCGTGCTGATCGAAACCCTGGTTGCCCTGGGTGCCGAAGTACGCTGGTCATCCTGCAACATCTTCTCGACCCAGGACCAGGCCGCTGCCTCCATCGCCGCCGCCGGTATCCCGGTATTCGCCTGGAAAGGCGAGACCGAGCAAGAGTACGAGTGGTGCCTGGAGCAGACCATCCTCAAGGATGGCAAGCCTTGGGACGCCAACATGATCCTCGACGACGGCGGCGACCTGACCGAGCTGCTGCACAAGAAGTACCCGCAGGTGCTGGATCGCGTCCACGGCGTGACCGAAGAAACCACCACCGGCGTGCACCGCCTGCTGGACATGCTGGCCAAGGGCGAGCTGAAGATCCCAGCCATCAACGTCAACGACTCGGTGACCAAGAGCAAGAACGACAACAAGTACGGCTGCCGTCACAGCCTGAACGATGCGATCAAGCGCGGTACCGACCACCTGCTGTCCGGCAAGCAAGCGCTGGTCATCGGCTACGGTGACGTGGGCAAGGGCTCGGCCCAGTCCCTGCGCCAGGAAGGCATGATCGTCAAGGTTTCCGAAGTCGACCCGATCTGCGCCATGCAAGCCTGCATGGACGGTTTCGAACTGGTTTCGCCGTTCATCGACGGCATCAACACCGGCACCGAAGCGAACATCGACAAGGCTCTGCTGGGCAAGATCGACCTGATCGTGACCACCACCGGTAACGTCAATGTTTGCGACGCAAACATGCTCAAGGCCCTGAAGAAGCGCGCCGTTGTCTGCAACATCGGTCACTTCGACAACGAAATCGACACCGCTTTCATGCGCAAGAACTGGGCATGGGAAGAAGTGAAGCCGCAGGTGCACAAGGTTCACCGCACCGGTCCAGGCGCTTTCGACGCCCAGAACGACGACTACCTGATCCTGCTGGCCGAAGGCCGCCTGGTGAACCTGGGCAACGCCACCGGTCACCCAAGCCGCATCATGGACGGTTCGTTCGCCAACCAGGTTCTGGCGCAGATCTTCCTGTTCGGCCAGAAGTACGCCGACCTGTCGCCAGCCCAGAAAGCCGAGCGCCTGACCGTTGAAGTACTGCCCAAGAAACTCGACGAAGAAGTGGCCCTGGAAATGGTCCGCGGCTTCGGTGGCGTGGTCACCCAACTGACCAAGCAGCAGGCTGACTACATCGGCGTCACCGTCGAAGGCCCGTTCAAGCCGCACGCTTACCGGTACTAAGAGCAGTTGTAAGCCTTGAGCTTCAAGCAGCAAGCAAAGGCCACAAGCCGTGCTTGCCGCTCGAAGCTTTCGGCTTCGTCCCTATTTGCTTAAACAGTTTCAAGCAGCCCGTTCCAGGCACAAGAGCTGAGCGCACCTCCGCTACTCTTGCAGCTTGTGGCTTGCAGCTTGTAGCTGGAGGTTCCCTCCATGTCCCAAGACCGTCGCTACAGCTTCGAGTTCTTCCCGACCAAGACCGATGCTGGGCATGAAAAACTGCTCGCCACTGCCCGCCAGCTGGCCAGTTACAACCCCGACTTCTTCTCCTGCACCTACGGTGCCGGTGGCTCGACCCGCGACCGCACGATGAACACCGTGCTGCAGCTCGAAAGCGAAGTGAAGATCCCCGCCGCACCGCACCTGTCTTGCGTGGGTGACAGCAAGGCCGACCTGCGTGGCCTGTTGACCCAGTACAAGGCCGCCGGCATCAACCGTATCGTCGCCCTGCGCGGCGACCTGCCTTCGGGCATGGGCATGGCCAGCGGCGAGTTGCGTCACGCCAACGACCTGGTGAGCTTCATTCGTGAAGAGACTGGCGACCACTTCCACATCGAAGTGGCGGCGTACCCGGAAATGCACCCACAGGCGCGCAATTTCGAAGACGACCTCAACAACTTCGTGCGCAAGGCCAACGCCGGCGCCAACAGTGCGATCACCCAGTATTTCTTCAACGCCGACAGTTATTTCTACTTCGTCGAACGCGTGCAACAAATGGGTGTGAACATCCCGATCGTGCCCGGCATCATGCCGATCACCAACTACAGCAAGCTGGCGCGCTTCTCCGACGCCTGCGGCGCGGAAATCCCGCGCTGGATCCGCAAGCAACTGGAAGCCTACGGCGACGACAGCCAAAGCATTCAGGCGTTCGGCGAACAGGTCATCACCGAAATGTGTGAGCGTTTGTTGCAAGGCGGTGCGCCAGGATTGCACTTCTATACTCTGAACCAAGCCGAGCCAAGCCTGGCCGTCTGGAACAACCTGAAGCTGCCGCGTTAACCGCCCGACAGCATCGGAAAAAGGCCTTGGCGAAATCCAGGGCCTTTTTTTTAACCCCCATACATCCGAAGGATCGCCGTAGATGTCCACAGGCAGCACCGCAGCACGTCCACAATTGATCTATCTGGTTTACGGCGCCGCGACCTATCACCAGGAAGCCGCGTTCAGTATTGCCAGCGCCCTGGCCGGGCTGCGCGAAACACCGGGCGAAGCCCTCGATATCCAGGTCTTCACCGACAATCCCGCGCCTTACCGCGACCTACCTGTGCGCGTGCGCCCCTTGGACGAAAACACCCGCCAGGCCTGGATCGCCCCACACGGCTACCACTTTCGCGCCAAGCACGTGGTGATGCAGCAGGTGCTGCAAGAGTCCGAACTGGCGCTGCTGATCGACACCGATACCTTTTTCCACTGCTCGCCGCTGGAGCTGTTTCGTCGCATCCAGCCCGGCACCCTGCTGTGTAACGCATTCGGCATGTGCTACGGCGCCAACAAGGAGTCCGGCCTCTACCAGTCCCTGGCCGGCTTGCTGCGGGAACGCAAACTCGCCGACGACCAGATGCCATTGCTGAACTCCGGCGTGATCGGCCTGCACCGCGCGGACGCCGACGTACTGGACCGCTCCATCGCCCTGATGGACGAGCTGTACCCGCTGGCCAACGGCGCCTACACCCTCGAAGAGTTCTGCCTGTCGGTGGCGGCTTATCGCACCAAGAAGGTCCGCGAATGCCCCGACCTGATCCACCACTACTGGAGCCGCAAGCAGCTGTTTCGCGCCAAGATCAAGGCCTGGCTGGACAAGCACGGCGCAGCGCCCACCAGCGGCGTCGCCCTGGACGAAACTCGCCTGGTCACCGCGACCCTGCCACGCCCGCCGGCCTTGCAACGCCTGGCCTACAAGATCGTGACCCTGGCCCTGCCCGGGCACCAGCGGCAGTTCATGCGCGAAATCCTCTACGGCTGCTACCGCCACACCAACGAATTCGACCAGGCCTGCGCCCCGGTCTGGTGGGAGAAAGCCCGGGAAAACGCCGAAGGCCGCCTGAAAAAACCGCTCAACAGCCATCAGCTCGAGCGCTGGTTCAACCACCCGGTGATTCGCCTGGTACTGGGCCAGCGGCGCAAGGCCATCTACCTGCATCTGATCGAGACAAAGGCTGACTGAGGCTTGAGCTAGACGGCCTCTAGCATTGGACGACCTCCCGTCGTAATCTCCAGCGATGCCCGTCATTGCCCAGCTGCTGACAGCCTTTATCTGCGCTTGCCTGAGCCTCGCCGCCCATGGCGAGAAGCTGCGCATTGTCACCGAGCCCTGGGCCCCTTATGTCTATGAGGAACAGGGCAAGGCCCAGGGCCTGGATTACGAAACCACGGCGATCGTCTTCCAGCGCCTGGGGATCGAAGTCGAATGGCAGTTCCTGCCCTGGAAACGTTGCCTGGCCATGCTCGAACAAGGCCAGGCCGACGGTGCCCTGGACATCTTTCACAGCAACGAACGCGAAAGCAGCCTGCTCTACCCCAGCGAGCCGCTGTCGGACGTCGAGTTCGTGATGTTCTATGCCAACGCCCGGCCCTTTCCGTTCCGTACCCTGGAAGACTTGCGCGGGCTGACCGTGGGTACCTCCCCCGGCTACCTGTACAGCCAGGACTTCAGGGAATCCACCCTGTTCAAGCACGAACCGGCGCCGACCCACGAAGCCAACTTCGGCAAGCTGCTGCGCGGCCGCATCGACCTGCTGATCACCGATCGCCGGGTCGGCCAGCACCTGCTCGACCAACTGAACATTCGCCAGCAGATCACCGAGAACCCGGTGGTCATCAGCCGCCAGAGCCAGTTTCTGGCCGTGCGGCGCAATGCCGGCATGGACTTGCTGGTGCAGCGTTTCGGCGCCGAACTCAAGCGCTTCAAGCGCGAGCCGGCCTACGCCGAACTGAGCGCCCGCTATGGCGCGGCGCCGGCCATCGCCGACTCAAGCGCAATGCCGACTGGCACACCGCTGAAAACCGTTGAGCAGCAGGAAAGCAGCGCACGCTGATTGCTCTGTTATACTCCGGCCTTCCCGCCAGGCTCACGCCCGGACGCTCGATCCTGTTCAAGGCATCTCGATACCGCTACAGCGCAGCCACAAGGCCCGCGCGAGCCCTCGCCGATGAGCCTTCAGGAGCCAGCAGGACCGGACGGGATTGCGTCCTCTTAAACGCCATTCGCGCCAGGCAAGACTATCCCTCTGGGCCAAGCCCTCACTAAAACAGGATTACTCATGTCCTTTGCTTCCCTCGGTCTCTCCGAGGCTTTAGTCGGCGCCATCGAAGCCGCCGGCTACACCCAGCCTACTCCGGTGCAACAGCGGGCCATTCCCGCCGTGTTGCAAGGTCGCGACCTGATGGTCGCGGCACAGACAGGTACTGGTAAAACCGGCGGTTTCGCCCTTCCGATCCTGGAACGGTTGTTTCCCAACGGTCACCCGGACAAATCCCAGCGTCACGGCCCGCGCCAACCGCGTGTACTGGTCCTGACCCCGACTCGCGAACTGGCCGCGCAAGTGCACGAGAGCTTCAAGGTCTATGCCCGCGACCTGAAGTTCGTCAGTGCCTGCATCTTCGGCGGCGTCGGCATGAACCCACAGGTTCAGGCCATGGCCCGTGGCGTCGACGTGCTGGTGGCCTGCCCCGGCCGCCTGCTCGACCTGGCCGGCCAAGGCAGCGTCGACCTGTCCCACGTGGAAATCCTCGTGCTCGACGAAGCCGACCGCATGCTCGACATGGGCTTTGTCCATGACGTGAAGAAAGTCCTCGCGCGCCTGCCCGCCAAGCGCCAGAACCTGCTGTTCTCCGCGACCTTCTCCAAGGACATCACGGACCTGGCCGGCAAACTGCTCCACAACCCCGAGCGCATCGAAGTCACGCCGCCGAACACCACGGTCGAGCGTATCGAGCAACGGGTGTTCCGCCTGGCCGCCAGCCACAAGCGCGCCTTGCTGGCCCACCTGATCACCGCCGGCGCCTGGGAACAGGTGCTGGTCTTCACCCGCACCAAGCACGGCGCCAACCGCCTGGCCGAGTACCTGGACAAGCACGGCCTGACCGCCGTCGCCATCCACGGCAACAAGAGCCAGAACGCCCGCACCAAGGCCCTGGCCGACTTCAAGGCCGGTGAAGTACGGATCCTGGTCGCCACCGATATCGCCGCCCGTGGCCTGGACATCGACCAGCTGCCACATGTGGTCAACTTCGAGCTGCCGAACGTCGACGAAGACTACGTGCACCGTATCGGCCGTACCGGCCGTGCCGGTCGTTCGGGCGAAGCGATCTCGCTGGTCGCGCCGGACGAAGAGAAGCTGCTCAAGAGCATCGAGCGCATGACCAAGCAGAAGATCCCCGACGGCGATCTGATGGGCTTCGATGCCAGCGCCGTGGAAGCCGAGAAACCGGAAGTGCGCGAGCGTCCGGACGTGCGTAACCCACGCAATTCCCGTGGCCCGCGTGGCGACGGTCCGAATGGCGGCGGTGGCGGCGGCGGCCGTAAAGACAAAGGCAAGGACAAGGGCAAGGACAAACCGGCCGCTCGCGGCGACCGTCCGGCCCGTGAGCAGAAGCCTCGCGAAGGCACCCCGGCCCGCGAACAGCGCCAGCCGACGCCACGCGCCGACCGCGCCCCGGATGAGTTCCTGGACGACGACGTGGACAACTTCGGCAATCGCGCCGACTACGTCAGCCCGTACCAGAACAAGAACAACCAGGGCCGCGGCCGTCGTCCTGGCGCGCCAGCCCAGGGTGCAACCAGCAGCAACGCGCCACGCAGCGGCGGCCAGGGTCGCTCCGGCGGTCCGCGCACCAGCAACGGTGCCAGCACCGGCACCCCGCCTGCCAAACGCAACGGCCCACGCAGCGGCGCTCCACGTGACGGCCAGGCCCGTCGCGAAGAGTCGCGCAATCGTCGTCCGGCCCGTGACGACCAGGCGCGCCAGGAGCCGGCGGTGCAGAACCCGCGCGGCAACCAGCCGAAGATCATGCACAAGGAGTCGAAAGCCGACCGCTTCCCGACACCCGAGCAGCTCGATCAACTGCCAAGCCGTCCACGTGGCGAGAAACCAGCCTTGCTGACCCGCAATCGCTGAAGTTTTCGCGACAATAAAAAACGCCCCTGATCTCGCGATCAGGGGCGTTTTTTTATGATCTCTGTAGCCGCTGCCGAGCCTGCGAGGCTGCGGCTACAGGCGAAGCATTACTTCGCTTTCACACCTTCGAAGGTGATGTACAGCTGAACGGTGTCGGACTGCGGGCCAACATCCATCCCGTCCTTGTTGAACTCTTTACGGCTGATGCTGGTGGTGCCTTCAAAACCGGCACGGTAGCCGCCCCATGGATCCTTGCCTTCACCCAGGAAGGTGGCCTTGACCACGATAGGCTTGGTCACACCGTGGAAAGTCAGGTCGCCAGCCACATCGGCGGTCTGCTTGCCATCAGCATTCTTGCCGGTTGGCTTGACGCTGGTGGAAACGAACTTCGCGTCAGGGAATTTGCCCGACTCCAGGAAGTCCTTGCTGTTGACGTGCTTGTCACGCTCGGCGTGGTTGGTGAACACGCTGGCGGTGCGCACGTTGACTTCGATCTTGGCGTCTTCAGGCTTGGCCGCGTCGAAGCTGAACTTGCCGTCCAGGTCCTTGAAAGTACCGGTGATGAAGCTGTAGCCCAGGTGGCTGATCTTGAAGTCGACGAAGGCGTGCTGGCCTTCCTTGTCGATCACGTAGTCCGCGGCCATCGCCTGACCGGCAGACAACAGAGCAGAACCGATTGCCAGAACGGCGAGAGTCTTTTTCAACATGCTTTCTATTCCTTTTGAGTCGAGGTTGAGCATCAGGCTTTTTTGCGCCCCAGCATACGAGCCAGGGTCGCGTCACGATCGATAAAGTGGTGTTTCAAGGCAGCCAGAGCATGCACTCCGGCGAAGATCACCAGGGCCCAGGCCAGGTACAGATGCACCTCGCCGGCCACATCTGCCTGGTCCGGCAGTCCGGAAACCAGGGCAGGAATTTCAAACAGGCCAAACACCGGAATCCCGACACCGTCTGCGGTGGAAATCAGGTAACCGGCAATCATCACAGCGAACAGACTGAGATAAAGGAAGGCATGGCCGAAGGTGGCGCCCAGGCGCGTCAGGCGACCGTGGTTGGCCGGTGCCGGCGGCGGCGGGCTGACAAAGCGCCACAGCACCCGCAGCAACATGATCGCGAACAGCGTCAAGCCAATGCTCTTGTGCAGGTCCGGCGCATCTTTGCGCCAGGCACTGTAGTAATCCAGGCCGACCATCCACAGGCCCAGGGCGAACAATCCAAAGACTGCCAGCGCCACGCTCCAGTGCAGAAAAATGCTTACCCAGCCGTAGCGGGAAGAAGAGTTACCTAGCTGCATCACTTGAATCCTGTAAGAACTGCTGCCCAAGACTATCGATTTAACTATCGAATTAAAGCGGAAATTTTCGCTTTGAAATATCGAGAAATACGATGTTGATCCTACGAACACTAAATTAACCAGGCATTAAGGTCTACGGGGGAAAAACGTGACAGACCGTCCTGCGACCGCGATCAATTCGCCCTTCCAGGCATGCAATGGGTTGTGACACGGCCTGGCATTGCATAGGCTTGCGCGATTGTTTGCTCGCGTACTTCGAGCCGCCTCCAGGAGACTGAACATGGGCCTCAACAACCAGTGGATGCAACGCGATCTCGCGGTGTTATGGCATCCCTGCACCCAGATGAAAGACCACGAGCAGCTGCCGCTGATCCCGATCAAGCGCGGCGAAGGCGTGTGGCTGGAGGACTTCGAAGGCAAGCGCTACCTCGACGCGGTCAGCTCCTGGTGGGTCAACGTGTTCGGCCACGCCAACCCGCGCATCAACCAGCGCATCAAGGATCAGGTCGATCAACTGGAGCACGTGATTCTCGCCGGCTTCAGCCATCAGCCGGTGATCGAGCTGTCCGAGCGCCTGGTGCAGATCACCCCGGAAGGCCTGACCCGCTGCTTCTATGCCGACAACGGTTCGTCGTGCATCGAAGTGGCGATGAAGATGAGCTTCCACTACTGGTTCAACCGCGGCCAGAAAGACAAGAAGCGCTTCGTCACCCTGACCAACAGCTACCACGGCGAAACCATCGCCGCGATGTCGGTGGGCGACGTGCCGCTGTTCACCGAGACCTACAAGGCCCTGCTGCTGGACACCCTCAAGGTGCCGAGCCCGGACTGCTACCTGCGCCCCGAAGGCATGAGCTGGGAAGAACACTCGCGCAACATGTTCGCGGCCATGGAGCAGACCCTGGCGGAACACCACGACAGCGTTGCCGCGGTGATAGTCGAGCCGCTGATCCAGGGCGCCGGTGGCATGCGCATGTACCACCCGGTGTACCTCAAGCTGCTGCGCGAGGCCTGCGACCGCTATGGCGTGCACCTGATCCATGATGAGATCGCCGTCGGCTTCGGCCGCACCGGCACGATGTTCGCCTGCGAACAGGCCGGCATCCGCCCGGACTTCCTCTGCCTGTCCAAGGCCCTGACCGGCGGCTACCTGCCGCTGGCCGCGTGCCTGACCACCGACGAAGTCTATAGCGCCTTCTACGACGACTACCCGACCCTGCGCGCCTTCCTCCACTCCCACAGCTACACCGGCAACCCGCTGGCCTGTGCGGCGGCGCTGGCGACCCTGGATATCTTCGAGCAGGACAACGTCATCGAGAACAACCGGGCGCTGGCCCAGCGCATGGCCAGCTCGACCGCGCACCTGGCGGACCACCCGCACGTTGCCGAAGTACGCCAGACCGGCATGGTGCTGGCCATCGAGATGGTCCAGGACAAGGCCAGCAAGACCGCCTACCCGTGGCAGGAACGCCGTGGCCTGAAAGTCTTCCAGCACGCCCTGGAGCGTGGCGCCCTGCTGCGTCCGCTGGGCAGCGTGGTGTATTTCCTGCCGCCCTACGTGATCACCCCGGAGCAGATCGACTTCCTCGCCATCGTTGCCAGCGAAGGCATCGACATTGCTACCAACGACAAGGTCAGCGTGGCGGTACCCAAGGACTTCCACCCAGGCTTCCGCGATCCGGGTTGAGCCCCTCGCCGGCAAGCCCGCCGTTTTGCAGAAGCGGGCTTGACGCAAAGATCCATTGACCCACCTCGAACCGAATTTTCCCCAGAGAACCACCATGAGACTGTCCCGCTTCTTTATCGACGCCCCCCTGAGCCTCGGCGAGCACGAGCTGCCGGAAGCCCAGGCCCACTACATCGGGCGCGTACTGCGCATGGCCGAGGGCGACGCGCTGCAGCTGTTCGACGGTTCGGGCAACGAATTTCGCGGCACGCTGCTGGAAGTCGGCAAGAAGCGCGTGGTGGTCCGGCTCGATGAAAGCTTCGCCGGGCAGGTCGAGTCGCCGCTGCAGATCCACCTCGGCCAGGGCCTGTCCCGGGGTGAGCGCATGGATTGGGCGATTCAGAAGGCCACCGAGCTGGGGGTGAATGAAATCACCCCGATCTTCAGCGAGCGCTGCGAGGTGCGGCTCAAGGACGAGCGCGCCGACAAGCGCCTGGCCCACTGGCGCCAGGTGGCCGTCAGCGCCTGCGAGCAATGCGGACGCTCGCGGGTGCCGGTGATTCATCCGCCGGTGCTGCTGGCCGACTGGATCAAGCAGACCCAGGCCGACCTCAAGCTGGTGCTGCACCCGGTGGCCGAGCCGCTGGTGAGCCACGCCAAGCCTGCGACCCTGGCATTCCTGATCGGCCCGGAAGGCGGTCTGTCCGATGCCGAAGTGGACCAGGCCCAGGGTGCGGGCTTCCTGCCGGCGCGCCTCGGGCCGCGGGTGCTGCGCACCGAAACCGCGCCAGTAGTGGCGCTGGCGGTGGCGCAGCAACTGTGGGGCGATTTCTAACCCGCCCCCGCCTCTGGCCTCGGCCTCTGTAGGAGCGGCAGGTCGACGCTCGATTGCCCGCGAAGCGTTTCACCTGACACACCGCAGCGCCCATCTTCGCCGGCAAGCCTGGCTCCTACAGAAGCAAAAGCGGACCGGTGTTTACTCCACCGGATCGCTTACTGGTTTGGCGATGATCGCCTTCAGCTCGCTGGTCATCGGGAATTCCAGGTTCAGGCCCTTGGGCGGAATCGGCTGTTCGAACCAGCGCTGGTAGATGCCGTTGATTTCCCCTGAGCGGTACAGGTCCGCCAGGGTGGCGTTCACCAGTTCCAGGAACTGCGGATCGTCCTTGCGCACCATGCAGCTGTAGATTTCCCGCGACTGCTCCTCGCCGACCACCACCCAGTTGTGCGGATCGCGGGCCTTGGCCCGTTCGCCGTAGAGCAGCGCGTCATCCATGTAGAACGCCGCGGCGCGACCCGATTGCAGCATCTGGAAGGCTTCGCCGTGGTCCTTGGCGCTGATCACGAACATGTCGATCTTGTGCTCGACGTTGTAGCTCTTGAGGAAGCGCTCGTTGGTGGTGCCGGCGGTGGTCACCACGTTCTTGCCGCGAAGGTCGGCAAAACTCTTGATCCCACTGTCCCTGGCCGTCAGCAACTGGCCTTTGACATAGATGAAGCCGTAGGAAAACGCCACCTGCTTCTGCCGTTCGGCGGTCACCCCGGTGGAGCCGCATTCCAGGTCCACGGTGCCGTTCTGCACCAGCGGAATGCGCGTCTGCGACGTCACCAGGTTGTACTTCACCGCCAGTTGCGGCAGCGCCAGCTTGTCGCGGATGCGTTCGACGACCTTGCTCGCCAGGTCCACCGAATAGCCCATGGGTTTGCCACTGTTGTCACCCACGTAGGAAAACGGCACCGAGGCATCGCGATAACCCAGGGTAATACTGCCGGCGGTGGCGATCTTGCCCAGGGTGCCGGTCAGCGGCGCCTCGCTGGCGTACAGCGGGGAGCCGAGCAACAGGCCCAGGGTGCAGCCGAGCAACGTGATTTTTTGCATTGTTATTCTCCGTTGTGGGTGAAGGCGTTAGCGGCGAACCGCGATGACAGTGATTTCCACCAGGATGTCCGGGCGCGCCAGGGCGGCCTGCACCGTGGTGCGGCTTGGCGCCTGGCCTGGGGACAGCCAGGCCGACCAGACCTCGTTAATCGCGGCAAAGTCCTGCTGGATGTTTTTCAGGTAGAGGGTCGCACTGAGCAGATGATCCTTGTCGCTGCCGGCCTCGGCCAGCAAGGCGTCGATCTTTGCCAGCACTTCGCGGGTCTGGCCGGCGGCATCGGTGGCCTGGCCCGGCACCTGGCCGGAGAGAAACAGCAGATCGGCAAAACCCACGACAGCGCTAAGGCGGTCATTGCTGTGGAGACGCTGGATGGTCATGGGACAGCTCCTTGTACGTGAAAGAAATCAGGCGGCATGGGGCGCGAGCCCCTGCATGTCGATGGAAGTGCGGCGCTGGCCGATCAGCTCGGCCAGCAGGCGCCCGCTGCCACAGGCCAGGGTGAAACCCAGGGCGCCGTGGCCGAGGTTGAGCCACAGGTTGCGGTAGCCGGTGGCGCCGATCAGCGGTACGCCGCTGGGAGTCGCCGGGCGCATGCCGGCCCACTCGATGGCGGCATCGTAGTCACCGGCATTGGCGAAGGTTTCCCGGGCCTGGCGCTGCATCAGGGCCAGGCGCTTGGGGTCCAGGGCCGGGTCGAAACCGACGATATCGACCATGGCCGCCACCCGCAGCTGCTGGCCGATCCGCGCGTAGACGATCTTGCGGTTGTAGTCGGTGATGCTGATTTCCGGCGCCCGGTGCCCCGCGCCGATCGGCACGCTGAGGCTGTAGCCCTTGAGCGGATACAGCGGCAGCTTCAGCCCGGGCAACGCCAGTTCGCCACTGCGATGACCGGCGGCGAGTATCAGTTGGTCCACCGCCAGCACCTCGTCGCCCAGCTCGATGGCCTGCACCTGGCCGCCGGCCTGACGAATACCGGTGACCTGGCGCCCGGTCAGCAGCTGGCAACGGCCGGAAGCCTGCAACCGCGCCACCAGTTGCTGGCAGAAGGCGTGGCAGTCGGCCACTTCTTCGTCCGGGGTGAAGATGCCGCCGACAAAGGGCGCGCCGCCAAGGGTCGGCTCCAGTTCCGTGCATTCACCAGCGGACAGCACCTGCTGCTGGCGCGGATCGGCCAGGCCGTGGCGGGCGTGCTCGAAGCTCGTGGTTTCACGAAAGGTCACCAGCTTGCCGTTGCGCCGCCAGTGAAAACCGTCGAGCCGGTCCTCCTCGCGCCAGCTCTGCAAGGTGGCCTGGCTCAGCAGCGCCAGGCGCAGCAGATGGGCACCGTTGCGGCGGTTGACCGAGCCGCGGCAGGCCGCCAGGAACCCGGCCATCCAGCGCCACTGCGCCGGGTCCAGGCGCAGGCGCAGCTTCAGCGGCGAGTCGCCACGCAGCATCCAGCCCAGGGCCTGCCAGGGCACGCCGGCATCGGCCAGCGGCGCCACGTAGCGGTACGACAGCTGGCCGCCGTTGGCGAAGCTGGTCTGGCTGGCGAAGGCGTCGCGCGCCTCCACCAGGCTGACGTCGAACCCCTCGCGAACCAGGGCGTAGGCGCTGGCCAGGCCAATGACCCCGCCGCCGATGATGCAAACCCGCTGTGCCATGTCAGTCCTTAAAGCCTTGTTGAGCGGGCTTCAGGTTAGGACCAGGTGACAGGCCCGGGACAATGAATAAAGATGGACCACCCATAAACAAAGGTTATGGACTCATCATGCGACTGCGCCATATCGAGATTTTCCAGGCCATCCGCCAGACCGGCTCGATCAGCGGCGCGGCGCAACTGCTGCACGTCTCCCAGCCAGCGGTGACCAAGGTCCTGCAGCACGCCGAGCAACAGCTGGGCTTCCCGCTGTTCCTGCGGGTCAAGGGCAAGTTGCAGGCCACCCCGGAAGCCCTGGAACTGGAGCGCGAGGTCGACAAGGTCAGCGAAAGCCTGCAAGGGGTACGGCGCCTGGCCCAGAGCCTGCGTCGCGAGCCGGGCCACAGCCTGCGGATCGGCGCCACGCCGGCGCTGGCCTTGTCCTTGTTGCCGCCGGCCATCAACCAGTGGACCCGGCGCTACCCGGACATCGTCTGCGAGCTGTCCAGCGCCCACAGCCGCGAGCTGGTGCAGAACCTGCTGATGCGCGAGATCGATGTGGCCCTGACCCTGCAACGCCCGGATCATCCGGGGCTGACCGCCCAGGCCCTGGCCAGCGGGGTGCTGGTGGCGCTGGCGCCGCTGGATTACTGGCCCCAGGCGGCCAGGGGCACGCCGCTGCCGCTGATGGAGCTGGCGGGGGCGCCCTTGATCGGCCTGTCCAGCGCCGACCCTCTGGCGGCGAAACTCGACGGTTACCTGAAAGCCGTGGAACCGGCGCCGCGGGTCAGCATCGCTGTGCAGACCTACTCCCTGGCCCGGGCCATGGTCGAATCCGGCGCCGGGCTGGCGGTGATCGACCCCTTCACCGCCCTCGGCGCCTCGCCCGCCAGCACCGCGATTCGCCCGCTGACCCCGGCGCTGCCGATTACCCTGTATGCCGTGACCCGCGCGGCGGAGGCGCTGCCGCACACCTTGAGCAGCCTGCTGGAGATCTTCGGCGGCCGGGCGCAGGAGCAGCTGGATCGGTTGATGACCGGGGATTGAGGCGGCCCTACCGGGCCTTATCGCGAGCAAGCTTCGCTCCTACAGGGATGTACGTTACCCGTTGTAGGAGCGAAGCTTGCTCGCGATGAACGATAACGCGCTCGCCGATCAGAGCACGTAGAACAAGATCGCCACGAAGTGCAGCAGGCTGCCGGCGATCACGAACAGGTGCCAGATCCCGTGGGCATGGCGCAAACGGCTGTCGAGGGCGAAGAAGATGATGCCCACGGTGTAGAGCACCCCGCCCGAGGCCAGCCAGGCGAAGCCGGCGGGGCCCAGGGCCGCCAGCAGCGGCTTGACCGCCACCAGCACGATCCAGCCCATCACCGCGTAGATCACGATGGACAGGATGCGCGCCTCGGAGCGCGGCTTGATCTCCTGCAGGATGCCGATCAGCGCCAACCCCCAGACGATCCCGAACAGCGTCCAGCCCCAGGGCCCGCGCAGGCTCACCAGGCAGAACGGCGTATAGCTGCCGGCGATCAGCAGGTAGATGGAGAAGTGATCGACCTTCTGCATGATGCTTTTCGCCCGCCCGCGCACGCTGTGGTACAGGGTCGAGGCGCTGTACAGCACCAGCAAGGTGAAGCCGTAGATCGCCACGCTGACGATTTTCCAAGGGCTGCCGTCGAGGCTGGCCAACACCAGCAGCCAGATCCCCCCGACCAGTGCCGCAATCGCGCCCACCAGATGCGTCCAGGCGTTGAGTCTTTCCCCGTGATACATGTGCCACTCACCTCCCAAGGCGAAAATCTGCGCAAGGCTCAGGCCTGTAGCCTGAAAGCGCAATGTTTCCAAATAAAGCCATGGACGAAAAAACCTCCAGCCAAGTCATGACCCGGCAGGCACAATCGAAGCATTCGAATAAGAGCGCCCATCATGCTGATCGATGAAGAGTTGACCCTGAAAAAGCTCGAAGTGTTTCTGGCGTTCATGCGCACCGGCAATCTGGCACGCGCCGCCGCCGAGTTGCAGACCAGCAATGTCAGCGTGCACCGGGCCATTCACTCCCTGGAAAGCGCCCTGCGCTGCCCGCTGTTCAAGCATGAAGGACGTAACCTGACGCCGCTGGAAAGCGCCTTCGTCCTCGAAGAACGGGCGCAGAAGCTGATCCAGGACGTGGTCGAAAGCGTGCGCCTGACCCGCGAAGCCGCCGGGTTCTCGGCGGAACGCTTCAAGCTCGGCTCGTTGTATTCATTGACGGTGAAGACCGTGCCGCAGCTGATCATGGGCCTGAAGCTGCGCCGTAGCGAGCTGAATATCGACCTGATCCTGGGCTCCAACATCGACCTGCTGTACAAGCTGAAGAACATGGAGGTCGACGCGATCCTGGTGTCCCTGGACGACAGCGTCAGCGACCCGGACTGCGAGCAGATCCCGCTGTTTTCCGACGATATCTTCCTGGCCACGCCGGCCGACTCGCCGTTCGCCCAGCAGGCGGAAGTCGACCTCAGCGACGTGCGCGACGCGACCTTCATCACCCTGACCCAGGGCTTCGCCACCCATCAGGACGGGGTGCGGGTGTTCAAGCAGGCGGGTTTCGAACCGAAGGTGGCGATGCAGGTCAACGACATCTTCACCCTGCTGAGCATGGTCAGTTCGGGGGTGGGCTATGCCCTGCTGCCGGGAAGGATTGCCGCGGTGTACGAAAACCGCGTGAAGCTGATTCCGCTGCAGGCGCGCTACCGGCTGCAACAGCATATCGGCGTGGTGTTCCTCAAGGCCAAGGAGCGCGACCCGAACCTGCTGGCGCTCTTGGCGGAGTGCCGGATGTATTCGCGGGGGTCATAAAGACGCTATCGCGGGCAAGCCTCGCTCCTACAGAGGTATGCAATCACCTGTAGGAGCGAGGCTTGCCCGCGATGAGGCCAGGAGGCCCTACCCCACCAACCCGCGCACGATGAAATACAGCAACGAAGGCCCGAGCAGGCAACCCAGCCCGGTATGGAAGGTCGCGGTCAGCGCGCCGTAGGGCACCAGGCGCCGGTCGGTTGCCGCCAGGCCCGCGGTCACCCCGCTGACGGTGCCGGCCAGGCCACCGAAGACCATCGCCGAACGCGGGTTGTCCAGGCCCATCCAGCGCGCCGCCATGGGCGTGCCGACCATCACCAGGATCGCCTTGATCAGTCCCGTGGCGATGGACAGCGCCACCACATCGGAGCTGGCGCCGATCGCCGCCCCGGTCACCGGGCCGACAATGTAGGTCACCGCGCCGGCGCCGATGGTGGTCATGCTCACCGCATCGCGATAGCCGAAGGCCCTGGCGATGCTCGCCCCGACAATGAACGGCAGCACCGTGCCGAGAAACAGCGCGATGGCGCCGATCATCCCGGCCTTGCGCGCCTCGGTGGCCTGGACCTCGAAGGCCGTGGCGACAATCGCGAAGTCGCGCAGCATCGCGCCGCCCATCAGGCCGATGCCGGAGAACAGCGCCAGGTCCGCCAGGCCCTTTTGCCCACCGGTGATCGTACCGCCAACCCAAGCCAGCACCAGGCCGATGACGATGGCGATGGCCGAGCCGTGCACCCGGCCGAACGTCAGGCGCTTGGACAGCAGCACCGAGACCCACATGATCACGCCGACGAAGGCGAAGGCGGTGACCAGGCCGTTGTGTTCCAGGCCTTTCTCGATCAGATCCCACATATCAGCGTCCCCCTGCCGCAGCAGCACCAGGGGCGACACCGTCCGGTTCGTCCGGCAACGGTTCGCCTTTGTTGGTGCGGCTGATCAGGGCGATGGTGCAACCACAGAGCACCACCGAACCAATGGCCGCCAACACCGCCACTGGGCCGCCGTGCAGGGCGGTCACCACGTTCTGTTGCGCGGCCATGGCCACCACCACCGGGATGTACATGGCGCCCCAGAAGCCGACGCCCATCTCGCAGTCCTTGGTCATGCCGCCGTGCCTGTGCATCCACAGCCGCGCGCAAATCAGCAGGATCATGGCGATGCCGACACCGCCGACGTTGGATTTCACCCCCAGCAGGACGCCGAGCATGTCACCGATAATCACCCCTGCCAGCGTACAGATCGCCAGCAGCGCCACACCGTAAATAATCATTGTTGTAGTCCTCAAAGTGCATCGTCGAAGTTGTTGTTCTTGTGCTTCGCCAGCTTGAGTCGGTGTCTAGGGTTGGCGGTTTCCCTCCTCACGCAACAGCGCTTGCAGAGTGTCGAGCCGGGCCCCGTCGCAGGCCATCACGGTGCCCTGCTCGAACACCCGGCGCGCCAGAGCGGTCAACACCGCGCCGGGCGGCAGTTCGATCTGTAGCCGCACGCCGCGCTCGTAGGCGCTTTGCACGGTGCCGCGCCAATCCACCACCCGGCACATGTTGAACGCCAGGTCGTCGCGCAACTGCTCCGGCGTACGCAGCGGCCGCGCGCGGCTGCCGCTCAGGTAACCCAGGCGCGGCGGCTGCAACGCCACCCTGGCGAACGCCTCGGCCAGGGCCTGGGCCGGCTGCTCCAGCAGCGGGCAATGGGACGGCACGCTGACCGCCAGACGCTTGGCCACGCCGACCCCGCAGCCGCGGGCCAGCTCGGCGACCTGGGCCATGGCGGCATCGCTGCCGGCGATCACCACCTGGCTATCGGCATTGATATTGGCCAGGTACACCGGGTTGTCCGGGCTGTGCACCTGGGCCAGCAAGGCCTCCACCGTCGCCAGTTGCAGGCCGACGATCGCGGTCATGCCATAACCCTGTGGGTAGGCCTGCTGCATCAGCTCGCCGCGCAGGCTGACCAGACGCAGCGCATCGCCGAAATCCAGGGCGCCGGCCACCACCGCGGCGGGGTAGGCCCCGATCGACAGGCCCGCCACGTAACCCGCGCCCGGCCCGTTTTCCAGCAACACCCGGGCATGGGCCACGCCGGCGATCAGCAGGCACAACTGCACCGCCCGGGTAGTCGCCAGGGCCTGGGGCGAATCCAGGGCCAGGGCATCCTCGCCCAGGACCTCGCTCGCCTGTTGCAGGCAGGCCTCGGCCAGGGCGCTGGGCGGCAGCCGATGCAGCATCCCCGGCTGCTGCGCGCCCTGGCCCGGAAACACCAGCAGGCTGCTCACGCCACCTGCTCCAGGGCCTGCCACGGATCGCCGACCAGACGCGCGCCACTGGCGCTTTTCAGCAGCACCCGCGCCGATGTCCCGGCCCACTCGCGCAGGGCCACGGCGCCGTTGGGTGTCTGCAATTGCAGGTCCACCGGGCAGACGGCGGCGTCGAGCAGCGCCAGCAACGCCCGGGCCTCGACCCGGTCCATGGGCTGCGCAGTGCGCAGGATCAGGTCCAGGTCGCTGTGTCGATGCAGCGCCGGCACGCCGCTGGCCAGTTCAAAACCGGCGCTGCCGCTGACACCCCAGGCCAGGCCGAGGGCATCCAGGGGTTCACGCAACCGAGCCAGTGCCTGGAGTGCTGGCCAGGCCCGATCCGACTCGGCATGGCACAGCGCTTCCGGCCGCACCCGGCGCTCGATGGCCGTCACCGCCATCAGCGTCCCGTAGCGCTGTTCCCGCAGCCGCCCACGCACGCCCACCGCCACCTGCCCGGGCGCGGTCAAGGCGCGTCGCACCACCACCGGTTGCCCGGCGGCCATGGCCGCCACCGCCCAGGCCGGGGCATCGGCGGGCAACTGCCGAGGGGACAGGCCCCACAGCAGGTCATGGGGCAGCAAGGCGCTGGTCATGGCGCTCACCATTGCTCGCGCAACAGCTGGCGGACCCGGCTGGAAGCGCCGCGGTTGCTGGCCCCCAGGCGTCCCGACAGATCGCGGCCGTGGGTGCGCACATCGGCAATCGCCTGGCCCAGGCATTGCCGCACCAGGGTCAGGTCGTCGGCGGTCGGCTGTTCGATCTGGCTGACCGACAAGGTTTCCCAGAGCAGGCCGAGGCTGGCATAGCTGTCGATGTCGTAGGCCATGGGCGGCACGCTGGCGGCCAGGGCCTCCAGTTCCTCGACGCTGCGCAGGGTGACCCGCGCCGCCGAGACCTTGCCCATGGCGTGCACCATCACCCCCGGGTCGCGCAGGGCGATCAGGCGGTTGGCCTGGTAACCGTGGGCCAGGAAGGCCCCGGACATGGCCTTGCCCACCAGCAGGCCGATCACCGGATGCCCGGCCAGCCGGGCCCGGGCATAGCTGTCGGCGGCCGCGGCCAGGGCCTGATGGATGCCCAGGGCCTCTTCGCGACGCCCATAGGCCTGGCTCGGCACATCGACTATGGCGATCAGCGCGCGCTTGACGCTCTGCTCACGGTCGGCCTCGATCGCGTCGTCCACCGCCTTGGCCAGGCCCCAGCCTTCCAGCAGGCCGACCTCACCATTGCGCGCCCGCACAAAAGGGTTGGCCGGGTCGGCGACCACGGCGATAAACCGTACCGGTTGCTGCTCCAGCGTGGCGTCCGCCACCTTCAACGAGGCCGGCAAACCCGCTACCGGGGCGGCGCCCGCGCTCAGGGCCGTGAACCAATGCAGGCCCCGCAGGGAATAAGCACTCATCAGTGATCTCCTCGATACAGCTGGCGAACCGTCGCCGGGTCGATCTGTGGGTGGCTGTCCAGCCGGGCCAGGCATTGCAGGTACAGCTCGGCCTGCCGGCTGCGTTGCGCGCTGGGCAGGCCCTGGGCCAGCAGTTCGCCGACCTGTTGGCGGATCTGCGCCACATCGTCGGCCACATAGCGGTCCGCCAGGCCGCTGGCGAAACGCTGCTCGCCGCCGGTCAGGCTCCAGATAAAGGGCCGGTCGCGGGAGTCATATTCCTCAAGGCCGGCTTCCTGCTCGATCACCTGCGGACCGTTGAGGCCCAGGCGCGCCTCCTGGGTCACCAGCAGGTAGCTGCACAGCCCGGCGGCAATCGACATGCCGCCAAAACAGCCGACGCTGCCGGCCACCACACCGATCACCGGCTGGTACTGGCGCAGGTCGACGATGGCCGCGTGAATGTCGGCAATCGCCGCCAGCCCGAGGTTGGCTTCCTGCAGGCGCACGCCGCCGGTTTCCAGCAGCAGTACGGCACGGGTAGCAATGCCCTTGCGGTTGTCTTCGGCTGCCAGCTCCAGAGCGCCGGCGATCTTCGCCCCGCCGACCTCGCCGAGGCTGCCGCCCTGGAACGCACCTTCGATGGCGGCGATCACCACCGGCAGGCCGTCGATGCGGCCCTTGGCGATCACCACCCCGTCATCGGCCTGGGGCACCACGCCCTGGCGCGCCAGCCACGGCGACATGACGCGCTGGAACGGATCAAGCAACTCGCGAAAGCTGCCGGCGTCGAGCAGGGCCTTGGCCCGCTGCCGGGCGCCGAGTTCGACGAAGCTGTGCTTGTTGAGCAAACGGGCGCTGTCAGTCATGGCCGATCTCCTCGAAGCCCTGCTCCAGGCGCAGACGCACCACGCCCGGGGTGGCGCCAAAATCATGGATATCGATACTCAGGGCCGGCGGCGTCTGGCCGTCGAACATGCGCTCGAACAGATGCTGCCAGCGCGACGCGCTGCCGTTGACCGAGGTCTGCACCTGAATGCTCAGCTTGCCGGGCTGCCCGGGTTCAAGCAGCACCTCCAGGTCACCCGAGCCGACACAGCCCACCAGCGCCCGGCCCCGGGCGGGTTGCCCGGCGGGAAATTCAAAAGACAAGGTTTCCATCACACTACTCCCTGGATGAAGGCGGCGCCGGAGGCGATCCGGTCGATCAGCAGGCAGGCCGCGAGCAAGTCCGCGGCGCCACCGGGCGAGGCATTCAAGGCCAGCAGGCACTGGTCCAGCTCATGCAGGCGGCGACGCCCGGCCAGGCTGGCGCTGCCGCCGGCGTCGAGCACCGCCTGGGCGCCCTGTTGCATGGCCCGCAGGCCTTCCTCACCGGCGCGATACAAAACGCAGGTGTCGGCCAGGCCGGTCATGATCGCCAGCAACGCATCGAGCCGGGCGTTCTGTTCGCCATGCCCCTGGGCACGGCTGCGCTCGAGTTGCGGCAGGCCCCGTTGCAGCACCGCCGGAAAGCCCAGCTGGGCTTCTTCGCGGGCGCCGCGCACGCCATAGCGCAGCGCCACTTGCGCGCCGTGGCTGAGGGGCCGTGGCGCGTAACGGTCGTCCAGCAGCGCCAGGCGCGCGGCCCGCAGGCACAGGGCGCCGGCGCTGTTGGCCTGAGGTTGCAGCGCGGCGGCGGCCACCAGCAGGCCCAAGGCCCAGATCGCACCACGATGAGTGTTCACCCCGTGAGTCGTAGCGAGCATCGCCGCTTCGCCTTCACGGCCAATGCGACCCAGGGCTTCGCGCAGGGGCAGGCCGACCGTGCCGAACGTGGCGGCTTCGGCCATTTCCTTGAAGGCCGGCCACAGCGACAGCGCCGAGGCATGCATCAGCCCCAGATGCAGATCGTTATGGGCGCCGTTGCCGCGACGGTCGACCAGGGCCGGTTTCGGCGACAGGTCGGCCTCGTCGATCAGCGCGTCCATCGCCAGGTCCGCCAGGCGCTCGGCCAGGCTCAGGGGTTTGCTTTGCAGGTTGAAGGCGTGCATTTACCAGCTCCTGAACTTGGCGGGCGGGTTGTACAGGCCACCCGACCACTCCACCAGATCGGCGACGCTTTTCGCCGCCAGCAGCTCGCGGCTGGCGTCGGTGCGGCGGATACCGAGGTCTTCGGGCAAGGCGATCAGGCCTTCGCGGCGCATGCGCGCGGTATCTTTCGGGTTGTGGCGCAGGCCGATGGCGGTCACCCCGGCCACCGCCGCGATCATCGCCTGGCGCTCTTCCAGGGAGCGCGCCTTGTACAGGTAGGCGATGCCCTCTTCGGTCAGCAGGTGGGTGACGTCGTCGCCATAGATCATGATCGGCGCCAGGGGCATGCCGCTCTTGCGCGCCACTTCCACGGCATCCAGGGTTTCGACGAAGGTCGGTTTACCGCCTTCCTGGAAAGTCTCGACCATCTGCACCACCAGCTTCTTGCCTCGTTCCAGCATCGGTTGTTGCGAGTCGTCGTGGCGCATATCCAGCCAGGCCGGGGTGCCGTGGCGCCGGCCACGGGGATCGTGGCCCATGTTCGGCGCACCGCCGAAGCCGGCCAGGCGGCCGCGGGTCACGGTGGAGGAATGGCCGTCGCCATCGACCTGCAGGGTCGCGCCGATAAACAGGTCCACCGCGTACTGGCCGGCCAGTTGGCAGAACATCCGGTTGGAACGCAACGAGCCGTCGCGCCCGGTGAAGAACACATCCGGCCGCGCGGCGATGTAGTTTTCCATGCCCAGCTCGGTGCCGAAGCAATGCACGCTTTGCACCCAGCCGCTTTCGATGGCCGGGATCAGGGTCGGGTGGGGGTTGAGGGTCCAGTTGCGGCAGATCTTGCCTTTCAGCCCCAGGGATTCGCCGTAGGTCGGCAGGATCAGCTCGATGGCCGCGGTGTTGAAGCCGATGCCGTGGTTGAGCGACTGGACCTTGTGTTTTTCATAGATGCCGCGGATCGCCATCATCGCCATCAGCACGTGCACCGGCTTGATGTGGCGCGGGTCGCGGGTGAACAGCGGTTCAATGTAGAACGGCCTGTCGGCCACCACCACGAAGTCGACCCAGGACGCCGGGATATCCACCCGCGGCAGCTCGCTGACGTCGTCCACCAGCTGGTTGACCTGGACGATGACGATGCCATCACTGAACGCCGCCGGCTCGATCAGCGCCGGGGTGTCCTCGGTGCTCGGCCCGGTATAGATATTGCCCGCGCGGTCGGCCATGAACCCGGCCGAGAGCACCACGTTGGGGATCAGGTCCACCACCAGCCGCGCATAGAGCTCGATGTAGGTGTGGATGGCGCCGATTTCCAGCAGGCCGTCTTCCAGCAACTGGCTGATGCGCAGGCTCTGGGTGCCGGCGAAGGAGAAGTCGAGCTTGCGGGCGATGCCGAGTTCGAACAGGTCCAGGTGCTCCGAACGGCCGACGCTGGGCATGATCATGTGCAGGTCGTGCAGGCGGCTCGGGTCGGCCTTGGCCAGGGAGCGCGACAGGAAGTCCGCCTGCTTCTGGTTGTTGCCCTCCAGCACCACGCGGTCGCCGGGCAGAATCAACGCCTCCAGCGCCGCGACTATCTTGTCGGTGGGCAACACGGCGCCATCGGCGAGACCCCGCACCTGCTCGAGACGCCGCTGCTTTTCAGCGCGTCGCCGCGTCCAGCGCGAGTCGGGGGATATTGTTGTTGTCATGCTCACTCCACGGGTTCGCTGTCGTGGCCGCTACCTTAGGAGCGCAGGAGGCAAGGCATCAATCAAGCAGAGTGGTGGATCGTTACGGTGAGGGTAATGATCAAGGGCGCAGGCCTTCACACCTACGCCCCATAGACAACCTTGCGCTTAACCTTCGAGCCGCCACTGCAAGGCATCCAGCGCATCGCAGCCATCCTGCAGCAGCAGATGGGCCGCATTGACGATAGGAGGGCGCTTGTGCGTCCGTGAACAGTTTCGACCGGCTAAGATCGGCCACCGATGCGTCGGTGGCAAACCCGTAATGTGTTGCCATTGCCTTGCAAAACCAGATCTGCCCCACTCTCCCCTGATGCCTCCCCAAACCTGTAGCCGCTGCCGCAGGCTGCGATAGGACCGCAGGTCCTCCAGCGGGCTCAAGACCCTGCGCCCGCTGCGCGGCCGATCGCAGCCTCGCGGGCTCGGCAGCGGCTACAGGGTTTAGCGCCGACCGGTAGGTCGCGCATGGCGCAGCTTTGGCTTTTGATCTTGATCTACCCGCCCCATCGGGAGGCCGAGTGGAGGCGTTCATCAGGGGACAGGCGCGCAGCGCCCCTCGACGCAGTCGAGGACATCGTATGGAGGTCGAAGCGAAGCCGACCGGAGTCGATGCCCCCTGATGGACGCCGGAGCGAGGGAACCTGAGCGCAGCGAAGGCCGTACGCCAGGGGCGAGACCTTTTGGTTACTTTTGGGGCGTTTGCCAAAAGTGACCCGCCGTAAGGGCGGAACCCTAAGTGGCCGTTACCGCAGGAATGGATATGCACCCCGTCCAAAAAATGCAGCGCCAGGACGGGTGTCATCGCGGGCAATCGAGCGTCGACCGGCCGCTCCTACAGCGGCAGCGGTTACAGATGCAGCCCCGCTTCCACCAGCATCGCCTCCAACCCCAACAAATCCGGGATCTTCACCACCTGCTCCCCCACCTGTACCGCGGCCTTCTCCAGCCGGCACAGCGGCACGTCGACGTAGCTCAGCTGGCTGTCGAGCCGGCAAGAACGCGGGATGCCCTGGATCACCAAGGCAATGAACTTCAGGCGCTCGCGACCGCCCAGGGTATTGAGCACGACGATGCGGGCGCGCTCGCCGATAGCCAGAGGCTGGCCGCAAGCGGCCTCGAAGCTGATCAGCGGCAGCTGGCGGTCGCGCCAGGCAACAGAACGCAGGTACCAGGGCGGCGCGTCGCTGGCCGGCTCGCCGCGTTGATAGTCGATCAATTCGGCCACCGCGACGTTGGGCAGGATCAGAGTGCGGTCGGCCAGGGGCAGCAGCAGTCCGGTGAGGAAGCTGGCGCGGTAGTCATGCATGGGGTCTGCTCCACTGGGCGATGCTCTCCAGCAGCACCGACTCCTGGTAAGGCTTGCCGAGGTAGTCGTTGACGCCGATGGCCATGGCCCGGTCGCGGTGCTTCTGGCCGGTGCGCGAAGTGATCATGATGATCGGCAGCTGGTGCAGGCGCGGGTCGGCGCGCACCTGCATCGCCACCTCGAAGCCGTCCATACGCGGCATTTCGATGTCCAGCAGCATCAGGTCCGGGGTGTGCTCCTGCAACAGCGCCATGGCGTCGACCCCGTCCTTGGCGGTCAGCACGTTCATGCCGTGGCGTTCCAGCAGGCGGCTGGTGACCTTGCGCACCGTCACCGAATCGTCGACCACCAGCACCAGCCTCGGCCGCAGCGGTTCGACCTCGGCAATCACTTCGTCGCCGGCCGCCATGCGCGGCGCCGGCAAGCGCGTTTGCAGGGCGCGGATATGCGCCAGCAGATCGAGGATCAGCACCACCCGGCCATCGCCGAGGATGGTCGCGCCGGACAGGCCCTGCACCGTCGCGAACTGCGGCCCCAGGCTCTTGACCACGATCTCCCGGGTGCCGGCCATGGCATCCACCTGCACGGCGATCCGGTGTTCGTTGTAATGCACCAGCAGCACCGGCAGCGGCAGGCTCTGCCCCAACAGTTTCGGCCGGGCCACGGTGTGCAGCAGCTCGCCGAGGTAACACAGCTCATAGCGCTGGCCGGCGTATACGTAATGGGGCGGGTCGAGCTGGTAATGGCTTTCCAGTTCGTTGGGCAGCACCCGCACGATGCCTTCGATGGTGTTCAGCGGGATCGCGTACTGCTCCTCCAGGCACTGCACCATCAGCGCGCGGTTGACCGACAGGGTGAACGGCAGCCGGATGCGGAAATGCACGCCCTGCCCCGGGATCGAGTCGATGGTCATCGAGCCGCCGAGCTGGCGCACCTCTTCATGGACCACGTCCATGCCCACCCCGCGCCCGGAAATCTGGGTGATTTTCTCCGCCGTGGAAAACCCCGGCTGCATGATGAATTGCAGCACGTCACGGTCGCTGATCTCGGCATTGGGGGCGAGCAGGCCACGCTTGATCGCCTTGCGCCGCACCGCCTCCAGCGGCACCCCGGCGCCGTCGTCGCGCATGTCGAAGACGATATCGCCGCCTTCGTGGGACAGGTCCAGGGTGATCCGCCCCTGCTCCGGCTTGCCCGAGGCACGGCGCACCTCGGCGGACTCCAGGCCATGATCGACGGCGTTGCGCAGCATGTGCTCCAAGGGCGCAACCATGCGCTCCAGCACGTTGCGGTCCATCTCGCCCTCGGCGTTGCCGACGCTGAACGAGACATCCTTGCCCAACTCCTCCGCCACCTGGCGGACGATGCGCTTGAGGCGCGGTACCAGGCGCTCGAACGGCACCATGCGCGTGCGCATCAGGCCTTCCTGCAATTCGGTATTGACCCGCCCTTGCTGCTGCAACAGGTTTTCCGCGTCCTGGTTGCGCCGGTCCAGGGTTTCCTTGAGGTCGAGCAGGTCGGACGCCGACTCGAACAGGGCCCGCGACAGTTGCTGCAACTGCGAATGGCGGTCCATCTCCAGCGGGTCGAATTCCTCGTAGCCCAGGCGCTCGGCCTCGACCTGCTGGCGGCTGAGAATCCGCCCCTGGGTTTCGGTGTCCAGACGGCGCAACTGGTCGCGGATACGCTCGATGGTGGTTTCCATTTCGCTCAGGGCCACCCGCGCATCGTTGACCTGTTGCTCGATGCGCCCGCGGAAGATTGAGGTTTCCCCGGCCAGGTTGACCAGGTCGTCCAGCAACTCGGCCGAGACCTTGACCATATCCCCGGCCACCGCGGCTTCCGCCTGCGCCACCGGCGGTTCGGGTTTGCTCGGCGGGCTAAGGTCGGGCAGCAACAGAGGCGGCGCTTCGGCCTGGGCCGGATGGGTGAAGCCGCGAATCGCCTCGATCAGGCTGTCGGCCGGCTTGATCGGTTGTTCGGCGCGGGCGGCGTCGAGCATCTGCGCCAGGCGGTCCTGGCTTTTCTGCAACAGGCCGAACAGCGCCGGGCTCGGTTGCAGCAGGCCCGCGGACAGGCCCTCATAGAGAAACTCCAGTTCATGGGCCAGATCGCCGATCGGCACGATCTCCACCATGCGCGCGCCGCCCTTGAGGGTGTGCAGGTCGCGCAGCAGGGTTTCCACTTCCTGGCGGCTGGCCGGCTCGGCCTGCCAGCGCGTCAGCGCCGCCCCCGAACTGTCGAGGATGTCGAAGCCTTCTTCGAGGAAGATCTCCAGCAGCTCCGGATCGTGGGCCGCCGAATCGTCGGCCACCGCGGCCTCGGGCACCTCGCTGGTGACCCCGCTGCGCTGGCGAAAACCGCGAATCGCTTCGATCAGCGCCTTGGGATCGCTCAGCGCTTGCTGCGCCTGCAACTGCTGCAACAGCAGCGCCAGTTGCGCATGGCTGCGTTGCAGCAGGTCGGCCAGGGCCTCGCCATGCTGGTAACGACGATCCACCAGGCCTTCGTAGAGGTTTTCCAGTTCCTGGGCCAGGTCGCCCACCTGCCCGACTTCGGCCATGCGCGCGCCGCCCTTGAGGGTGTGCAGGTCGCGCTGCAGGGAAGACAGCGGCGCGCCGTTGTCCGGGTCGGCCAGCCAGCGCTGCAAGGCCTGGTCGGCGCTTTCGAGAATATCCATCGCCTCTTCGAGGAAGATCGCCACGATTTCATCGTCCGGCCCCTCCACCTCGATCTGCGCCTCCTGCTCCATCTCGGCGGTGGCACTGGCCAGGTCGGTGATGCTCAGGGTGCGGCTGCCGTCGCTGCGGATCAGGCCCATGGCCGACGGGTCGAGGCTCTCCTCGAGCAGTTCGCGCAAGGCCCGGACCATGGCCGGTTGCGGGCTGACTTCCTGGCCGGCGGCCAGTTCGTCGAGCATGTTGATCAGGGCTTCGTGGGCGTTTTCCGCCTCATGGAAAAACCGTTCGCCCACCGCCAGGCTGCTTTCTTCCACGGCGCCGTACAGGTCCAGCAGCGCTTCGCACAGCTCATCCATCGGCTGCAGGTCCGCCAGGTGCGCGCCTTCGCCAAGGGTGGTCAACTCGTCCAGCAGGGCGCTGAGCTCCTGGCGCTCGCCGGGGTGCTGTTGCCAGCGGCGCAGCAGGTTTTCGGCATCCAGCAGGATGTCCATGCCCTGGGCCAGGAAGCTGCTGATCAACTGCGCATCGCGCTTGACCCGCAGCCCGGTATTGGGCGCGTTGAGCAGGGCTTCCAGGCGCTCGGCGGTCAGTGCCTTGACCCGTTCGTTCAGGTCGGCGGCGCCTTCGATGGGCGCCAGCGGATCGCTGCCCAGCTGTTGCAGGCTGCGGCGAAACAGGCCTTCAGCCTCCAGCAGCAGCTCGACCTCGTCCAGGTCCAGGGCCATCAGATGCGCGCGATATTCCCGGGCCAGCAGGTCCAGCGGCGCCGCCAGCTCGGCGATCGGCAGCACGCCGGCCATGTAGGCGCTGCCCTTGAGGGTGTGCAAGGCGCGCTGCAATTCGTCGCTGGCCTGCAGCGGCAGATGCTCGGCAGCCTGATCGAGAAAGCGCTTGATGCTCTCCAGATGGGTTTCGGCCTCGTTGCGGAAGATCTCCAGCAACTGCGGATCGAGTTCGTCTGCCAAGCCGTCTGGCGACGCCGTGTCGCCCTTGGCCAGGGCATGCGCCCGGGCAGCCAGGCGGTCGACATCGTCGCGCTGGCGCTGGGCCTGGGCGGCGAACTCGGCGACCAGCTCCGGCAGTAACTGCACTACCTCTTCAAGCAGTTGCCGCACCTGCGGCCCCGGCTCCACACTGTGTTCCAGGACCCGGTTGAGCAGGTTCTCCACGGCCCAGGCCAGCTCGCCCAGCACCAGCGCGCGCACCATCCGCCCGCTGCCCTTGAGGGTGTGGAAGGCCCGGCGCAGTTCGCCAAGCGCCGCCTTGCCGTGGGGCTCGGCGACCCAGCGCGGCAGGTACTCGCGCAGCACGTCGAGCACTTCGTCGGTCTCTTCGAGGAAGACTTCGCGCAGTTCGTCGTCCACCGGCGCTTCATCGCCCGGCGGCGGCAACAGGCTGCCCGGCGTGTCCAGCGCTGGCGGGTTGAGCGCCGAGACCGGGCTGGCCAGTACATCGGCCAGGGACTGCGCCACTTCCGGGCTGTCCAGTTCCTGCAGGTCCTGCATCACCAGGGCTTCGTTGGGGCTGAGCACATCGCTGAGCAGCGGCACCTGTTCGTTCGGCAGCAACTCGTCCGGCGCCCGCTTTTGTGGCGCATAGCCCAGCGCGGCCAGGCCCTGCTCGGCCACGTCGAGAATCTTTTCCCCCGGCGCCTGGGGATCGTCGCTCAGGCGCTCCAGGTAATACTCGATGCTGGTGATCACGTCGGCCAGATTGTCCAGCTGCTGCCAGCCGGGCTGGCGCGGGTCCAGCAGCAGGTGTTCGCGCACGAAGCCGATGCAGGCTTGCAGCAGGCCCGCCGCACGGCCCAGGGGAATCATCGCCAGGGCGCCGCGCACCTGGGTCAGCAGCTCCGGCAGGGCCTGCAAGTGTTCGCGGTCCCAACCGGCGTCAATGTAGTCGACGATCAGGTCCTTGGCCTGTTGCAGGCAGATCCGCGCCTCCTTGATCACCAGTTGGTGGATCTGGGTCAGGTCGGTGGTCGGCAGGCGGCTTTCTTCGCGGCTCTCGGGTTCGGCCGGGCCGACCATGCCGGCCAGGGTCGCCTCGACATACAGCAGGGCCCCGGCCACATCCATCAGCACCGCGTCATTCGGTTCGCGCTGGCCCTGGGCCAGGCTCAGCACCACCGCCAGCTGGTCGATGATGACCTTGCGCGGCTGGCCGAAACCCAGCACCGCCAGGGTGTCGGCGATCTGCCGCAGGGGCGCCAGCAGGCTGTCCAGGTCCGACGCGTGCTGGCGGTCGCTGCGCACGAACAGGTCCAGGCGTTCCTTGACCCGCACCAGCTCTTCGCACAGGGCCGCCAGCACCGAGCGCATGGCGTCGCGGTCGGGACCGGCCATGCGCGCCCGCTCCTGGTCGACCAGCGCATTGTCGGGCAAAGCGTCATCGAGTCCGTAGGTGTCTTTCATGGTCTGCATCTGCGCGGTGGGGTAGCGGGCCTTGGCGATGTAAAACAGCAGGCTTTTCAGCAGTTCGTCGGGGGCCGCCTGGTTGACCCCGGCGATGCCTTGTTCATAGAGACGCTTGAGTTCGCGGTCGGCATCCTTGAGCAGGCTGCGCACCGCCGGGCTGTTGGCGATCGCCCCGCTGCCCATGCCTTCCACCAGGGCCAGGGCGATCTGCCACAAGGGCCCCAGCGGGGCGTTCTGGCACAACACCTGGAGGCGCTCGAAGACCTTGGCCATGTAGCCCAGGCTGTTTTTCACATCCTGTTCACGCAGCAGGTCGACCAACGCGGTTTGCAGCATGTGCCGCAACTTGCGCAGCAGGATGGTCAGGTCGGGGGGCGCCAGGCGGTCCAGTGTCGCCTGGTCCAGCGCCGGCAGGTCCGGCAGCTGCGGGCTGAACAGGCTGGTTTCGCTCAGCAGGCCTTCGCCCCGGGCGCTGCGCAGGTCGTTGAGCAGCGGCAACACCACCAACGGCAGGTCGCGGCGCGCGCTTTGCACCCGGTCGAGGTACTGCGGCAACTGGCTGATGGCTTGGCGCAGCAGATAGATCGCCTCGTCCCGCTGGGCCACGCGGTGCTCGCGCAGGGCCAGGGTCAGGGCTTCCATTTCCTCGGCGAGCAGCGCCGCGCCATAGAACTCGACCATCTGCAGGCTGCCGTGGACCTGATGGATGCAGTCCAGGCACTGTTCGAGCGCTTCCACCGCCTGCGGCTCGTCGACCAGATGATCGAGCGCCTGGTGGGCCTGCTTCAGCGTTTCGGCAATTTCGCCCTTGACCCATTCCAGGGCCACATAGTCGTGCCGATCACCCATTACCATTCCCATCAAAGTCGTGCTCCGGCCTCAGCGGTTGTCCCGCGGCGTCTGCTCGCGACCGGCCGGCAAGGTGAAACCGGACACCGAGCGCCGCAGCTGGCTGGCCATTTTCGCCAGGTTACCGATGCTCTCGGCCGTCGCGGTCGAGCCGGACGAAGTCTGTGAAGTAATCTGCTGGATCACGTTCATGGTCAAGGATATCTGTCCGGCCGAGGACGTCTGCTGCTGGGCGGCGTTGGAGATGCTCTGGATCAGCGCCGCCAGGGTCTTGGAGACGCCTTCGATTTCTTCCAGGGCCACCCCGGCATCCTGCGCCAGCCGGGCGCCGCGCACCACTTCCGAGGTGGTCTGCTCCATGGAGATCACCGCCTCGTTGGTGTCGGTCTGGATCGCCCGCACCAGGGTCTCGATCTGCCGGGTCGCCGCCGAAGAACGTTCCGCCAGGCGCTGCACCTCATCGGCCACCACCGCGAAGCCGCGCCCGGCATCCCCGGCCATGGAGGCCTGGATCGCCGCGTTGAGGGCGAGGATATTGGTCTGGTCGGCAATGTCATCGATCAGGCTGACAATGTCGCCAATTTCCTGGGACGACTCGCCCAGGCGCTTGATGCGCTTGGCAGTGTCCTGGATCTGCTCGCGGATGTTGTCCATGCCGTGGATGGTGTTGTGCACCACCTCGTTGCCCTTGTTGGCGATCTCCACCGAACGCTCGGCCACCGCCGAGGACTCGGCGGCGTTGGCCGACACCTGATCGATCGACTGGGCCATTTCGTTGATCGCGGTGGAGGCTTCGGAAATCTGCTGGGCCTGATGCTCCGAGGCTTCGGCCAGTTGCATCGCGGTGGCCTGGGTTTCCTGCACCGCGCCGGCGACCTGGCCGGCGGTGAGGTTGATGGTCGCCACCAGGTCGCGCAGCTGGTCCACGGAATAGTTGATCGAGTCGGCGATGGTGCCGGTGAAGTCCTCGGTCACCGAGGCGGTCACGGTGAGGTCGCCGTCGGCCAGGTCTTCGATCTCGTCCAGCAAACGCATGATCGCGTTCTGGTTGCGCTCGTTCTTCTCCGCAGTCTCGTGCAGCTGGCGATTGGTTTCACGGACCATCACCAGGCCAATGAGGATGATCGAGGCCAGCGCCGCCAGGCCCAGGACATAACCGCCGATGGTGTCCAGCGAACGGCCGCCGGCCAGGTTCTCGAAGCCGATGGCCAGGTGCGAGGCCTCGTCGAGCAGGGTCTGCGACAGGCTGAAGATATTGCTCGCCGACTCGCGGACCTGGAACAGCTCGGGGGAGGTTTCGAGGATTTCGTCCACCGAGCCTGAGACGAACTGGAACAGCTCGCTGATCTCGGTCAGGCGCGCTCGCGCATCGCGGTCCTCGACCTGGCTGATCTTCAGGGTCGGGTTGCCCTGGAGCATGCCGCTGAGCACCTGGCCGAAGCGTGCCGCGTCACGGCCGAAGACATCCGCGGCCTGCACTGCGTTTTCGTCGCCGGCCAGCACAGTATTCACCGCACCGAGAATGCGCTCGGCGAGCAACGACTGGCGTTGCGCCATGGCCACCTGAGCGGCCGGAGCGCCGCGTTGCAGGAGGATCTCCACGACCTTTTCATACTCGACCTGCAACTGCGGCACGGTTTCCGCCAGGGTCGCGGCCACCTGATGCAGGGACAATACGGTCTGTTCGCTGGCCAGGATCGCGTCGGCGTTGTGCAACAGCTTGTCCCAGTCCTGCTGCACCGCGCGCATTTCCTGACGCACCGCCACTGGCGCGGCGGGCAGCCCGGTGGCCGGGTCGCCTTTTTTCAGGTAGCCCCAGCGCTGGGCGAAATCGTTGCGCGCATCGCCCAGCAGCTTGAAGGCCGCAGCCTTGCCCGCCGCGGCCTCCGTGGCGTTCTTGGCAATACGCTGGGACAGCACCCGCAGCTCGCCGGCGTGGCCGATGTACTGCTTGTCGTACGTGGCCTGGGTGTTGAGGTAAGCGAAGTTGGCGAACAGCAGCATGATGAACACGATCAGGGCGATGAACAGCACGATGATCTGCGAGCGGCTGCGCGATCCTTCCATTGGCTTGCCTGGGTTGGCTTTTAGCATCTGCACACCTGAATTCCGGTTGTTCTGTTGCCCGCGCCATGGACGGCGCGGTCCTGCAGGTTCATCGCGCAATATTCATCGCGAGCAAGCCTCGCGCCTACAGCGCCACATCCAGGAACCCCGGCGACTGCGCCAGGGCGAAGGGACTGAATACCCACCAGACCGGCTCACACGGGAAATACCCCCGCAGGTACGGCGTGATGGCGCCCTGCTCGCTAGCGTTGGCCGCGGTTTCCAGGCTGCTCTGCTCGAAGTGCTGCATGCCGGCCACCTCGTCCACCATCAAGCCGGCGAACACCTCTTTGTGCTCGACCACCAGCACCCGCCGCTGCTTGCGCAGGGCCGACAGCTCGTGGCCGAAGAACCCGCACAGGTCCATGATCGGCAGCAGCCGTCCGCGCAGGTTGGCCACGCCTTTCACCCAGGGCTTGACCCCGGGCAGCAGGGTGTAACGGGGCTCGTGCAGGACTTCGCTGACTTCGCCCATCGGCGCCACATACCAATGCTCGCCGATGCGAAAACCGATACCGCTCCAGCCGTGCTGGCGGGTTTCCTGGGAAGGCAGGTCGGCTGCCAGCAGGCGGCAGCGCTGGTCGATCTCGAGCAGCAGTTCGAAGGCGGTTTGCGACTCGGCCATGGCGCGGGCGGTCAGCCGGCCAGGACGCTGTTCAGGGTCTTGATCAGGGTGTCTTCGTCGACCGGCTTGGTCAGGTAATCCTTGGCGCCCTGGCGAGTGCCCCAGACCTTGTCGGTTTCCTGATCCTTGGTGGTGATGATGATCACCGGGATATGGCTGGTTTCCGCATCCTTGGTCAACTGACGGGTCGCCTGAAAACCATTGAGACCGGGCATGACGATGTCCATCAGGACCGCGTCGGGCTTTTCCTGGCGCGCCAGGGCCACGCCGTCGGCGCCGTTTTCGGCCTTCAGGACTTCATGGCCGTGCTTTTCCAGCATGCCGGTCAGTTTGTACATTTCAGTCGGCGAGTCATCGACGATCAGAATACGAGCCATGGTCTTCCCCATACGAATAGGCGTGCGGCCCGCTGGCCGAACCTCAATGTGCTTGTTCTACTGCGGCGAACCCCGGCACATGGGCCTTGATCGCGCTCAGCAGCTCTTCCTTGCTGAAAGGCTTGGTCAAAAACTGGTCAGAGCCGACGATGCGACCCTTGGCCTTGTCGAACAGGCCGTCCTTGGAGGACAGCATAATCACCGGCGTGGACTTGAACGCGCTGTTGTTCTTGATCAACGCACAGGTCTGATAGCCATCGAGCCGCGGCATCATGATGTCGACGAAAATGATGCCCGGGTGGTTGTCGGCGATCTTGGCCAGGGCCTCGAAACCGTCGACCGCGGTGATGACTTCACAGCCCACATTCTTCAGCAGCGTTTCGGCCGTGCGGCGAATCGTCTTCGAATCATCGATCACCATCACCTTGAGGGCGCTGGATTGCTGTTCCATATCTGCTCTACCATCGCCACAGCGAATCGATTTTCTGCCCGTACTGGTGGCCAATGCCTCAAGCCCTTGATGTTCAAGGCCTGAGCACGGCATGCGAGCCTTTTTAGCATACTCTCCCCATGCAATCTATCGGCCGACCGGCGCGGTGGTTTTTCCTTGACCGGGAACCGCCCGGACGCCACTCTGACGCCAATTTTGCAAGCCATTGCGCCCACTAATTTTCGAGGAAACCGCCCATGAGCGTTCGCGTCGGGATTGTCATGGACCCTATCGCCAGCATCTCCTATAAGAAGGACAGCTCGCTGGCCATGCTGCTGGCCGCCCAGGAGCGCGGCTGGACCCTGTTCTATATGGAACAGCGCGACCTGTACCAGGCGACCGGTGGCGTGGCCCGGGCGCGGATGCGTCCGCTGAAGGTGTTCGCCGACCCGCACAAGTGGTTCGAGCTGGAAGCCGAGACCGACAGCGCCCTGAGCGAGCTGGACGTGATCCTGATGCGCAAGGACCCACCGTTCGACATGGAGTTCGTCTACTCCACCTACCTGCTGGAGCAGGCCGAGCGCGACGGCGTGCTGGTGGTCAACAAGCCGCAGAGCCTGCGTGACTGCAATGAAAAGCTGTTCGCCACCCTGTTCCCGCAGTGCACGCCGCCGACCATCGTCAGCCGTCGTCCGGACGTGTTGCGCGAATTCGCCGACCATCACGGCGACGTGATCCTCAAGCCGCTGGACGGCATGGGCGGCTCGTCGATCTTCCGCCACACCGCCGGTCACCCGAACCTCTCGGTGATCCTCGAAACCCTGACCCAGCACGGCAAGCAGCAGATCATGATCCAGGAGTACCTGCCGGCCATCGTCGATGGCGACAAACGCATCCTGATGATCGACGGCGAACCTGTGGATTACTGCCTGGCACGGATTCCCGCCCAGGGTGAAACCCGTGGCAACCTCGCTGCCGGTGGCCGTGGCGAAGCCCGGCCGCTGACCGAGAAAGATCGCTGGATCGCCGCACAGGTCGGCCCGACCCTGCGCGAGAAAGGCCTGCTGTTCGTGGGGCTCGACGTGATCGGCGAGCACCTGACCGAAATCAACGTCACCAGCCCGACCTGCATCCGCGAGATCGACAACGCCTTTGGCACCAACATCGGCGCAATGCTGATGGATGCCATCGATCAGAAGCTCAAGGCTCGTTGATCCAGAACTGCCAAGCACAAACCAACATTGCGTTATCATGCGCCGCCTGTGAAACGCGCGATGTTGGTCTTGTGATGCTTTTTGTGATGTTGAACCGCTGATGACTTTTGTGAACCGCTGATGGCTCTCCCTTCCGATCTGCCCCCCGAGCTGGCTCACAGCGGCGTGCGCCCGGCCGATCGCCTGGGGTTTACCCTGTTCCTGGCCGCCCTGCTGCATATCGCGCTGATTCTCGGCCTGGGCTTCTCCTTCGCCGAACCCAAGCAGATCAGCAAGACCCTGGAAATCACCCTGGCCACCTTCAAGAGCGAGACCAAGCCGAAGAAGGCCGATTTTCTCGCCCAGGAAAACCAGCAAGGCAGCGGCACCCTGGACAAGAAAGCGATCCCGAAGACCACCGAAGTGGCGCCATTCCAGGAAAACAAAGTCAACAAGGTCACCCCGCCGCCTCCGGCCAAGACCGAAGTCAAGGAGGCCGCGCCCAAGGCCGCGGTCGCGACCACCGCGCCGAAGCCGAAAAAGACCGTCACCAAGCGTGAAGAGGTCAAGACCGAGGCCAAACCCAAGGTTCCCGTGCCGACGTTCGACAGCGAGCAGCTGTCCAGCGACATCGCCAGCCTGGAGGCCGAACTGGCCCAGGAGCAGCAGCTGTACGCCAAGCGCCCGCGCATCCACCGCCTGAGCGCGGCCTCGACCATGCGCGACAAGGGCGCCTGGTACAAGGACGAGTGGCGCAAGAAGGTCGAGCGCATCGGCAACCTCAACTACCCGGAAGAAGCCCGGCGCAAGCAGATCTACGGCAACCTGCGGCTGATGGTCTCGATCAACCGCGACGGTTCTCTGTACGAGGTGCTGGTGCTGGAGTCCTCCGGCCAGCCGCTGCTGGACCAGGCGGCGCAACGCATCGTGCGCCTGGCGGCGCCGTTCGCGCCCTTTACCGGTGACCTGTCGGATATCGACCGCCTGGAGATCATCCGCACCTGGAAGTTCGCCCGCGGCGACCGGCTGTCCAGCAACTGATTCCAGGGCGAAACCGTCCGCCTGGCCTTATCGCGAGCAAGCTCGCTCCTACAGGTCCTGCGCCATCCCTGTAGGAGCGAGCTTGCTCGCGATGGCGCCGACGCCGGCACCGCCGCAAAAGGCCGAGCAAAATGCCCGGAGCCACACATCCCCAGCTTGTCAGTTCGCCCCTCCACCGCCACACTAGCGCTCATGAAAAACGTCAGCCCCAGCTACCTCAAGCATCACTTCCTGATCGCCATGCCGCACATGGCCGACCCGAACTTTGCGCACACCTTGACCTACATCGTCGAGCACAATGCCAATGGCGCCATGGGGTTGGTGGTCAACCGTCCGCAGGACCTGAACCTCGCCGATATCCTCGAGCAATTGCGCCCCGAGATCGATCCGCCAGCGCTCTGCCAGCATGTGCCGATCTTCATCGGCGGCCCGGTGCAGACCGATCGCGGTTTTGTCCTGCACCCCAGCGGCCCGACCTTCCAGGCCACGGTCGAGCTTGATGGCCTGTCGCTGTCGACGTCCCAGGACGTGCTGTTCGCCATCGCCGATGGCGTCGGTCCGGCCAAAAGCCTGATCGCCCTCGGTTATGCCGGCTGGGAAGCCGGGCAGCTGGAAGCCGAGCTGGCGGACAACGCCTGGCTGACCTGCCCGTTCGACGCCGACATCCTGTTCAACACCAGCAGCGAACTGCGCCTGGAAGCGGCGGCCAGGCACCTGGGCATCAACCTCGCCCTGCTGACCAGCCAGGCGGGCCACGCCTGATGGCCCTGCGACTGATCCTCGGGTTCGACTACGGCACCAAGCAGATCGGCGTGGCGGTCGGCCAGGCCATCACCGGCCAGGCCCGCGAGCTGTGCACCCTGAAGGCGCAGAACGGCGTGCCGGACTGGAACCAGGTCGAAGCCCTGATCAAGGAATGGAAGCCGGATGCAGTGGTGGTCGGCCTGCCATTGAACATGGACGGCACCCCGAGCGAGATGTGCGTGCGCGCCGAGAAATTCGCCCGGCGCCTCAATGGCCGCTACAACCTGCCCTTCTATACCCATGACGAACGCCTGACCACCTTCGAGGCCAAGGGCGAACGCCTGGCCCGCGGCGGCCAGAAAGGCAGTTACCGCGACAACCCGGTCGACGCCATCGCCGCCGCCCTGCTGCTGCAAGGCTGGCTCGACGAAAACGCAGCGCTGTTGAACAACTGAAACGCCGAATCCTGAAGATGCGTGGTCAACCCCCGGCCACGCGCCTCCTGGCCACAACACCAGCCGTAAGACCCTGCGCCTTGCTGCATGCAACCAGGCGCGGGCCCACGAAGGAGCAATCATGAGCCTGCCCAATCCCGCCGAACTGATCAGCCAGATGGCCGTGCGTCTCACCGCCCACCTGGAACAACGCGCCATCAGCGAGCCCCGCTATATCGGCATCCGTACCGGCGGCGTCTGGGTCGCCCAGGCCCTGCTCGCCGAACTGGGCAGCGACGCGCCGCTGGGCACCCTGGATGTGTCCTTCTACCGCGACGACTTCAGCCAGAACGGCCTGCATCCGCAAGTGCGCCCTTCCGAGCTGCCGTTCGAGATCGAGGGCCAGCACCTGATCCTGATCGACGACGTGCTGATGAGCGGCCGCACCATCCGCGCCGCCCTCAACGAGCTGTTCGACTACGGCCGCCCGGCCAGCGTGACCCTGGTCTGCCTGCTGGACCTGGACGCCGCCGAGCTGCCGATTCGTCCGAACGTGGTCGGCGCCACCCTGTCGCTGGCCGCCCACGAGCGGGTAAAATTGTCCGGTCCTGCGCCGCTTCAACTCGAGCTTCAAGACCTCGCCCTTTAATTCGCCCCTCTAAAGAGTCCATTGCGATGACGCCTCTAGACGCCAAGCGCCCGCTGCAGCTCAACGATCAGGGCCAGCTGCGCCACTTCCTCTCGCTCGACGGTCTGCGTCGCGAGCTGCTGACGGAAATCCTCGACACCGCCGACTCCTTCCTCGAAGTCGGCGCCCGGGCGGTGAAGAAAGTCCCTTTGCTGCGCGGCAAGACCGTGTGCAACGTGTTCTTCGAAAACTCCACCCGTACCCGCACCACCTTCGAACTGGCGGCCCAGCGCCTGTCGGCGGACGTGATCACGCTCAACGTGTCCACCTCCTCGGCCAGCAAGGGTGAAACCCTGCTCGACACCCTGCGCAACCTCGAAGCCATGGCCGCCGACATGTTCGTCGTGCGCCACGGCGACTCCGGCGCCGCGCACTTCATCGCCGAGCATGTGTGCCCGCAGGTGGCGATCATCAACGGCGGCGACGGCCGCCACGCCCACCCGACCCAGGGCATGCTCGACATGCTCACCATCCGTCGGCACAAGGGCGGTTTCGAAAACCTCTCGGTGGCCATCGTCGGCGACATCCTGCACTCGCGGGTGGCGCGCTCGAACATGCTGGCCCTGAAAACCCTGGGTTGCCCGGACATCCGCGTGATCGCGCCCAAGACCCTGCTGCCGATCGGCATCGAGCAATACGGGGTAAAGGTCTACACCGACATGGCCGAAGGCCTGAAAGATGTCGACGTGGTGATCATGCTGCGCCTGCAGCGCGAGCGCATGCAGGGCGGCCTGCTGCCGAGCGAGGGCGAGTTCTACCGTCTGTTCGGCCTGACCACCGCGCGCCTGGCCGGCGCCAAGCCGGACGCCATCGTCATGCACCCGGGCCCGATCAACCGCGGCGTGGAGATCGAATCGGCGGTGGCCGACGGTCCGCACTCGGTGATCCTCAACCAGGTGACCTACGGCATCGCGGTACGCATGGCCGTACTGTCCATGGCCATGAGCGGGCAGACCGCCCAGCGACAATTCGAGCAGGAGAACGCCCAGTGAAGCTCAGCATTCTCGGCGCCCGTGTCATCGATCCAAGCAGCGGCCTGGATCAAGTCAGCGATATCCATCTGGAAGCCGGCAAGATCGTCGCCATCGGCGCCGCGCCCGCCGGTTTCAGCGCGGTTGAAAGCCTCGACGCCAAGGGCCTGGTGGCCGCGCCCGGGCTGGTGGACCTGAACGTCTCCCTGCGCGAGCCGGGCTATAGCCGCAAAGGCACCATCGCCAGCGAAACCCGCGCCGCCGCGGCCGGTGGCGTCACCAGCCTGTGCTGCCCGCCACGCACCAAGCCGGTGCTGGACACCTCGGCGGTGGCCGAGCTGATCCTCGATCGCGCCCGCGAGGCCGGCAACACCAAGGTGTTCCCGATCGGCGCCCTGAGCAAAGGCCTGGACGGCGAACAGCTGGCCGAGCTGATCGCCCTGCGCGACGCTGGCTGCGTGGCCTTCGGCAACGGCCTGGATGGCTTTCGCAGCACCCGCACCCTGTGCCGGGCGCTGGAGTACGCGGCGACCTTCGACCTGACGGTGATTTTCCACTCCCAGGACCGCGACCTGGCCGAAGGCGGCCTGGCCCACGAAGGCGCCACCGCCAGCTTCCTCGGCCTGCCGGGCATTCCGGAAACCGCGGAAACCGTGGCCCTGGCCCGTGACCTGCTGCTGGTGGAGCAAAGCGGCGTGCGCGCCCACTTCAGCCAGCTGACCAGCGCACGGGGCGTGGCCCTGATCGCCCAGGCCCAGGCCCGTGGCCTGCCGGTGACCGCCGACGTGGCCCTGTACCAGCTGATCCTCACCGACGACGCGCTGATCGACTTCTCCAGCCTCTATCACGTCCAGCCGCCGCTGCGCTCGCGCGCCGACCGCGAAGGCCTGCGCGAGGCCGTGAAGTCCGGGGTGGTCCAGGCCATCTCCAGCCATCACCAGCCCCACGAACGCGACGCCAAGCTGGCGCCTTTCGGCGCCACCGAGCCGGGCATCAGCAGCGTCGAGCTGCTGCTGCCGCTGGCCATGACCCTGGTGGAAGACGGTCTGCTCGACCTGCCGACCCTGCTGGCACGCCTGAGCAGCGGCCCGGCCGACGCCCTGCGCCTGCCAGCCGGCAAGCTGGCGGTGGGCGCTCCGGCGGACCTGGTGCTGTTCGACCCGAGCACGTCCACCGTGGCTGGCGAACACTGGTTGTCGAAAGGCGAGAACTGCCCGTTCCTCGGCCATAGCCTGCCGGGCGTGGTGCGTTACACCCTGGTGGATGGGCGGATCAGCCACAAGGGCTGACGGCCATGATCGCGAGCAAGCTCGCTCCTACAGGTACGGCGCAGACCCCATTGGCGCCGCACTTCTTCTGTAGGAGCGAGCTTGCTCGCGATGGCGCTCCTGTATTCAACGCCGCTGCGCGTTACGCAACGACACTTGGTCATTCAGCGTCCAGAAGTCATACAAGACCCCCAGAAAGAACACCCCGCCAGTCAGCAGGTACAGCAGGCCGCTGATCCATTTGCCCTGATACATACGGTGCACGCCGAAGATCCCGAGAAAGGTCAGGAGGATCCAGGCGACGCTGTATTCGATGGGTCCCGGGGTAAAACGCAGGTCGGCCTCGCGGTCCATGGCCGGGATCAGGAACAGGTCGATCAGCCAGCCGATGCCCAGCAAGCCCAGGGTGAAAAACCAGATGGTTCCGGTAACCGGCTTGCCGTAATAGAAGCGGTGAGAGCCGGTAAAACCGAAAATCCACAACAGGTAACCGATCACCTTGCTGTGGGTGTCATGGGTCGAACCGTCCGGGCGATAGGTGTTCATTGAGTACCTCGTTCCACGCAATAGATAAATTTTCTTTAATTCTTTGTGACTTTTTTACAGGCAGCCGACGTGTGGCAAATGTTAAGGTCGCTGCCATGAAACCCTTGTACTGCCTGACTTCTGTCGGACAATTGCGTCAATTTGCCGCCTCTTCAGCGAATTTGACCTCCAGGTTGAATCGACCAACGGCCTGAGAAGTGACAAAAAAGCTGTTATAAAGTTGCGCGCTAACCCATATGAGCCTTGCCTAATGCGTCCATTTTTCAAGACATGGCTAACCATTTGCCTATTGATGCCACTGGCTGCCCACGCCACCAATCGTGAGCAACGTCTTCCCAACGTGAACGGCTTCACTCCAAAAGCCCACGTCACCCAAATCAGCAAGAACAGCTCCAAGAACAAGCTGTCGGTCAAACGCCCGACTCACCTGAGCAGCGTCAGCAGCAAGCCGGTACCGCAGATGGCGGCCAAGCAGAGCAGCACCGTGCTCAGCCGTGCCGTCAACGTACTGGGTACTCCTTACCGTTGGGGCGGCAGCAGCCCAAGTAAAGGCTTCGACTGCAGCGGCCTGGTGAAATACGCCTTCAACGACGTCGCCGCCGTCGATCTGCCCCGCACCTCGAACGCCATGGCCAGCGGTCACGGGCAGAAAGTCGAGCGCAAGGACCTCAAGCCTGGCGACCTGCTGTTCTTCAACCTCAAGAGCCGCCGGGTCAACCACGTCGCCATCTACCTGGGCAACGATCGCTTCATCCACGCGCCGCGCCGCGGCAAGTCGGTGACCATCGATACCCTGAAGAAGCCGTACTGGGACAAGAACTACGTAGTGGCCAAGCGGGTCCTGCCAAAAGAGCAGAACACCCTGCGCATCGTTCAGCGCTGATCGCCCTCCCTGATCGCGAGTCATCGAGCCACCACGCTCGATGGCTCGCGATTGCATTGGCCGCCCCGATACCTCTTCAAATACTGTCCGGCGCCCGCGCCTTTTCCCGGGCGTGCTCCCGGCTGACCAGCCCCGCATCCACCAGCGCCTTCAGGCTCATGTCCAGGGTCTGCATCCCCAGTGCCCCGCCGGTCTGGATCGCCGAGTACATCTGCGCCACTTTGTCCTCGCGGATCAGGTTACGGATCGCCGCGCTGCCCAGCATGATCTCGTGAGCCGCTACCCGGCCTCCGCCGATACGCTTCACCAGCGCCTGGGAAACCACCGCCTGCAGCGATTCCGAGAGCATGGAGCGAACCATCGCCTTCTCCTCGGCCGGGAACACGTCCACCACCCGGTCCACGGTTTTCGCCGCCGACGTGGTGTGCAGGGTGCCGAACACCAGATGCCCGGTCTCCGCGGCGGTCAGCGCCAGGCGGATGGTTTCCAGATCGCGCATTTCCCCCACCAGAATCACATCCGGGTCTTCGCGCAGGGCCGAGCGCAGGGCCGTGGAGAAGCTGCGGGTGTCGCGATGCACCTCGCGCTGGTTGATCAGGCACTTCTTCGATTCGTGGATGAACTCGATGGGGTCCTCGATGGTGAGGATGTGCTGGTGCCGGCTCTGGTTCAGGTGATCGATCATCGCCGCCAGGGTGGTCGACTTGCCCGAACCGGTCGGCCCGGTCACCAGCACCAGGCCGCGGGGCACTTCGCTGATCCGGCGAAAGACCTCGCCCATGCCCAGTTCGTCCAGGCCCGGCACCTTGGCCGCAATGCTGCGAAAGACCGCGCCGGCGCCGCGCTGATGGTTGAAGGCATTGACCCGAAAGCGCGCCAGGCCCGGCACCGCGAAGGAAAAGTCGATCTCCAGCGCGGCCTTGAACTCGGCCCGTTGCGGATCAGTCATGCTGGCCAGGATCAGCTCATGCACCTGTTGCGCCTCCAGCACCGGCAGGTTGATCCGGCGAATATCGCCGTCGATGCGAATCATCGGCGGCAAACCGGCCGAGAGGTGCAGGTCCGAAGCGCCCTGTTTGACGCTGAAGGCCAGCAACTCAGTGATATCCATAGCGTTCCCCAATTCCAGTAGAATGCCGCGAACCCAAGACCCGCTGGCGTACATCGAATGTCCACGATAGCAGACAACATCGCCCTGGTTAGCGCACGGATCCGTGCCGCGGCGCAGGCCTCGCAACGTGACGAAAGCAGCATCCATCTGCTGGCCGTGAGCAAGACCAAGCCCGCCGCGGCGCTGCGTGAAGCCTACGCGGCCGGTCTGCGCGACTTCGGCGAGAACTACCTGCAAGAAGCCCTGGGCAAACAGGCGGAACTTGGCGACCTGCCCTTGAGTTGGCACTTCATCGGCCCCATTCAGTCGAACAAGACGCGAGCTATCGCCGAGAACTTCGCCTGGGTGCATTCCGTGGATCGCTTGAAAATCGCTCAACGCCTGTCCGAGCAACGCCCGGCCGACTTGCCGCCGTTGAACATCTGCATTCAGGTCAATGTCAGTGGCGAGGCCAGCAAGTCCGGCTGTACGCCGGCCGACCTGCCGGCCCTGGCCAGCGCCATCAGCGCCTTGCCGCGCCTGCAACTGCGCGGGCTGATGGCGATTCCCGAGCCGACTGAAGATCGTGCCGCCCAGGACGCTGCCTTCGCGGCCGTGCGCAACCTGAACGACAACCTGCGCGAAAGCCTGGACCTGCCAACCGACACACTTTCCATGGGCATGAGCCACGACCTCGAAGCGGCCATCGCCCAAGGCGCCACCTGGGTACGTATCGGTACCGCCCTGTTTGGTGCCCGCGATTATGGCCAGCCATGACTGTGGCGGCCTCACCTCTGAATAAGGACCTGTCATGAGCAAGACTCGTATCGCCTTTATCGGCGCCGGCAACATGGCTGCCAGCTTGATCGGCGGCCTGCGCGCCAAGGGCCTGGACGCCAGCCAGATCCGCGCCAGCGACCCGGGCGCCGAAACCCGCGCCAAGGTCCAGGCCGAGCACGGCATTGAACTGTTCGCCGACAACGCCGAAGCCATCGACGGCGTCGACGTGGTGGTGCTGGCGGTCAAGCCACAGGCCATGAAGGCCGTGTGCGAAGCCCTGCGCCCCAGCCTGAAACCGCACCAGTTGATCGTGTCCATCGCCGCCGGCATCACCTGCGCCAGCATGAACAAGTGGCTCGGCGAGCAGCCGATCGTGCGTTGCATGCCCAACACCCCAGCCCTGCTGCGCCAGGGCGCCAGCGGCCTGTACGCCACCGCCGCGGTGAGCGCGGCGCAACGCCAGCAGGCCGAAGAACTGCTGTCGGCCGTGGGCATCGTCCTGTGGCTGGAACAGGAGCAGCAACTGGACGCGGTGACCGCGGTGTCCGGTAGCGGCCCGGCGTATTTCTTCCTGCTGATCGAAGCCATGACCGCCGCCGGCGAAAAACTCGGTCTGCCACGGGAAACCGCCCGCCAACTGACCCTGCAAACCGCGCTGGGCGCGGCGCACATGGCGGTGTCCAGCGACGTGGACGCGGCTGAACTGCGCCGCCGCGTGACCTCGCCGGCCGGGACCACGGAAGCCGCGATCAAGTCGTTCCAGGCCAGTGGCTTCGAAGCCCTGGTGGAAAAAGCATTGGGTGCCGCCGCGCACCGCTCGGCCGAGATGGCCGAACAACTGGGCCAATAAGGAGCCAATGATGATTGGATTGAACACTGCGGCGGTGTACGTGCTGCAAACCCTGGGCAGCCTGTACCTGCTGATCGTGCTGCTGCGCTTCGTGCTGCAACTGGTACGCGCCGACTTCTACAACCCGCTGTGCCAGTTCGCCGTGCGCGCCACCCAGCCGCTGCTCAAGCCGATGCGCCGGGTCATCCCGAGCCTGTTCGGCCTGGACATGTCGTCGCTGATCCTGGCGATCGTCGTGCAACTGCTGCTGATGGCCCTGACCCTGCTGCTGACTTACGGCACCACCGGCAACCCGCTGCAACTGCTGATCTGGTCGATCATTGGCGTGACCGCGCTGTTCATGAAGATTTTCTTCTTCGCCCTGATCATCAGCGTGATCCTCTCCTGGGTCGCCCCGGGCAGCCATAACCCGGGCGCCGAACTGGTCAACCAGATCTGCGAGCCGGCCCTGGCGCCGTTCCGCCGCATCCTGCCGAGCATGGGCGGCCTGGATATCTCGCCGATCCTGGCGTTCATGGTGCTCAAGCTGATCGATATGCTGGTGATCAACAACCTGGCGGCCATGACCATGATGCCGGACATCCTGCGTCTGCTGATCTGATCCTGTGAGCTACTTTCGTTGGGACGGCGACGACCTGATCCTGGAGTGCCACCTGCAACCTGCGGCCCGTAGCGATGATTTCGCCGGGCTGCATGGCGAGCGCCTGAAGATCCGCCTCACCGCGCCACCGGTGGAGGGCAAGGCCAACGCTTATTTGATGGCGTTCCTGGCCAAGGCCTTCGGCGTGTCCAAGAGCCAGGTCAGCCTGATCAGCGGCGAGTTGAACCGGCAGAAACGGGTGCGGATCAATGCGCCGAAAAAACTCCCGGACCTGCCGGAATTGAAGTGGCCGACCAGCTGACTTCATCACCGTTCATCGCGGGCAAGCCTCGCTCCTACAGGTCCACGCGGTCGGGTAGGAGCGAGGCTTGCCCGCGATTGCCTCACTGCGCTTCAACTGCCTGAAATCAGCCCCGGCCTTTGCTTGCCGCTGGGGGCAGCGGTCTTTAGACTTACGCCTCATTTAAACGAGAGCAGGGTCGATGCCAACTGCCTTTCCCGCCGATTCCGTTGGTCTGGTGACGCCGCAAGTGGCGCATTTCAGCGAGCCCCTGGCCCTGGCCTGCGGCCGCTCCCTGCCAGCCTATGATCTGATCTACGAGACCTACGGCCAGCTGAACGCCACGGCGAGCAATGCCGTGCTGATCTGCCACGCCCTGTCCGGCCATCACCACGCCGCCGGCTACCACAGCCCCGACGACCGCAAGCCGGGCTGGTGGGACAGCTGCATCGGCCCGGGCAAGCCGATCGACACCAACAAGTTCTTCGTCGTCAGCCTGAACAACCTCGGCGGCTGCAACGGCTCCACCGGTCCGAGCAGCGTCAATCCGGACACCGGCAAGCCGTTCGGCGCCGACTTCCCGGTGCTGACCGTGGAAGACTGGGTGCACAGCCAGGCGCGCCTGGCCGACCGCATCGGCATCCACCAGTGGGCCGCCGTGATCGGTGGCAGCCTGGGCGGCATGCAGGCCCTGCAATGGACCATCACCTACCCGGAGCGGGTGCGCCATTGCCTGGCCATCGCTTCGGCGCCCAAGCTGTCGGCGCAGAACATCGCCTTCAACGAAGTGGCGCGCCAGGCCATCCTCACCGACCCCGAATTCCACGGCGGTTCGTTCCAGGAACAGGGCGTGATCCCCAAGCGCGGGCTGATGCTGGCGCGGATGGTCGGGCACATCACTTACCTGTCCGACGACTCCATGGGCGAGAAATTCGGCCGTGGCCTGAAGAGCGAAAAGCTCAACTACGACTTCCACAGCGTCGAGTTCCAGGTCGAAAGCTACCTGCGTTATCAGGGCGAGGAGTTCTCCGGGCGGTTCGACGCCAACACCTACCTGCTGATGACCAAGGCCCTGGATTACTTCGATCCGGCGGCGAACTTCGACGATAACCTGGCGAAAACCTTCGAAGGCGCCAAGGCCAAGTTCTGCGTGATGTCCTTCACCACCGACTGGCGCTTCTCCCCGGCCCGCTCGCGGGAGCTGGTGGATGCCCTGATGGCCGCGCGCAAGGACGTCAGCTACCTGGAAATCGATGCCCCACAGGGCCACGACGCCTTTCTGATTCCGATCCCGCGTTACCTGCAGGCGTTCGGCAACTACATGAACCGTATAACGCTGTGAGGACGCCATGAGAGCCGATCTGGAAATCATCCAAGAATGGATCCCCGCCGGCAGCCGCGTGCTCGACCTCGGTTGCGGCAATGGCGAACTGCTGAGCTGGCTGCGCGATCACAAGCAAGTCACCGGCTATGGCCTGGAAAACGACCCGGACAACATCGCCGAGTGCGTGGCCAAGGGCATCAACGTCATCGAGCAGGACCTGGACAAGGGCCTGGGCAACTTCGCCAGCAACAGCTTCGACATCGTGGTCATGACCCAGGCCCTGCAGGCCGTGCACTACCCGGACCGGATCCTCGACGAAATGCTGCGGGTCGGCCGCCAGTGCATCATCACCTTCCCCAACTTCGGCCACTGGCGCTGCCGCTGGTACCTGGCCAGCAAGGGGCGGATGCCGGTCTCCGAATTCCTGCCGTACACCTGGTACAACACGCCGAACATTCACTTCTGCACGTTCGAGGACTTTGAAGAGCTTTGCCGCGAACGTGAAGCCAAGGTCATCGATCGCCTTGCGGTGGATCAACAGCACCGGCACGGGTGGGCCAGTAAGCTATGGCCTAATCTGTTAGGTGAGATCGGCATCTACCGCGTCAGCAGCCCCGGCCTGCAGGATCACCAGATCGCGGTATAAACCAGGTTCAAAAGGAGAACGATCATGGGTCGCTTGGTTACTTTTCTATTGGCAGCGTGCCTGAGCGCATCGGCGATGGCCGCCGAGCCCATCAAGGGCGAGCGCCAGGAAGTGTTCGGTGACGTGACCGTGCACTACAACACCTTCAACTCCACCTTCCTGCAACCGGATATCGCCAAGGCCGCGGAGCTGGTGCGCAGCAAGAACCAGGGCGTGATCAACGTTTCCGTGCTCAAGGCCGGCAAACCGCTGGTCGCCCAGGTCACCGGGACCGTCAAGGACCTGACCAGCCAGTCGGTGCCGCTGAAATTCAAGCAGGTCACCGAACAGGGCGCGATCTACTACATCGCCCAGTACCCGGTGGAACAGCAGGAAACCCGCACCTTCGAAATCAAGGTGCAGACCGGTGACGCGATCAACACCATCAACTTCAACCAAGAGCTTTTCCCCGGCGAATGATGACTTTTACCCAACTCGTACTGGCCAGCCATAACGCCGGCAAACTCAAGGAACTCCAGGCCATGCTCGGCGACTCGGTGCACCTGCGCTCGATCGGCGAGTTCAGCAGCGTCGAACCGGAAGAAACCGGCCTGTCGTTCGTCGAGAACGCCATCCTCAAGGCCCGCAACGCTTCGCGCATTTCCGGCCTGCCGGCGCTGGCGGACGATTCCGGCCTGGCGGTGGACTTCCTCGGCGGCGCGCCAGGCATCTACTCGGCGCGCTACGCCGACGGCCAGGGCGACGCGGCGAACAACGCCAAGCTGCTGGACGCCCTGAAGGACGTTCCCGAGGCCGAGCGCGGCGCGCAGTTCGTCTGCGTCCTGGCGCTGGTGCGACATGCCGAGGATCCGCTGCCGATCCTCTGCGAAGGCCTGTGGCACGGGCGCATCCTCACGGCCGCCAGCGGCGAGCACGGTTTCGGCTACGACCCGCTGTTCTGGGTGCCGGAGCGCAACTGCTCCAGCGCCGAGCTGGACCCGATCCAAAAGAACCAACTCAGCCATCGCGCCCGCGCCATGGCCATTCTGCGGCAACGCCTGAGCCTGCAATGACCATTGATTCGTCCGCGCCACCGCTGATTCTCGGCGGTGCGCAAACGCCCCGGGCGGCCCTGCCCCAGCTGCCGCCCCTGGCGCTGTACATCCACATCCCGTGGTGTGTACGCAAATGCCCTTACTGCGACTTCAACTCCCACGCCGCCAGCCCGGTGCTGCCGGAAGAAGAGTACGTCGACGCCCTGCTGGCCGACCTCGACCAGGACCTGTCCGCCGTCTACGGCCGCGAGCTGAGTTCGATCTTCTTCGGCGGCGGCACGCCGAGCCTGTTCAGCGCCCAGGCCCTGGGCCGGTTGCTCAAAGGCGTGGAGCAACGCATCCCGTTCGCCCGCGACATCGAGATCACCCTGGAAGCCAACCCCGGGACCTTCGAACAGGAGAAGTTCACCGCCTATCGCGCCCTGGGCATCAATCGCCTGTCGATCGGCATCCAGAGTTTCCAGGAAGACAAGCTCAAGGCCCTGGGCCGCATCCACAATGGCGACGAAGCCGTGCGCGCCGCCGGCATGGCACGCCAGGCCGGGTTCGACAACTTCAACCTGGACCTGATGCACGGCCTGCCCGACCAGTCCCTGGACGACGCCCTGGGCGACCTGCGCCAGGCCATCGCCATGAAGCCGACCCACCTGTCCTGGTACCAGCTGACCCTGGAACCCAATACGGTGTTCTGGAACCAGCCGCCGACGCTGCCGGAAGACGACACCCTGTGGGACATCCAGGAAGCCGGCCAGGCGCTTTTGGCCGAGCACGGCTACGCCCAGTACGAAGTCTCGGCCTATGCCCAGCCCGGTCGGGCGGCCCGGCACAACCTCAATTACTGGAGCTTCGGCGACTTCATCGGCATCGGCGCCGGGGCACACGGCAAGCTCAGCCATCCGGACGGGCGCATCGTGCGCACCTGGAAGACCCGCCTGCCCAAGGACTACCTCAACCCGGCGAAAAACTTCAAGGCCGGCGAAAAGGACCTGAGCAACGAAGAGCTGCCGTTCGAGTTCCTGATGAACGCCCTGCGCCTGACCGAAGGCGTCGAGGCGCGGCTGTATCCGGAGCGTACCGGGCTGCCCCTGGAAAGCCTCGCCGAAGGTCGCCGCGACGCCGAACAAAGCGGCCTGTTGCAGGTCGAACCGTCACGCCTGGCCGCCACCCCGCGCGGCCAGCTGTTCCTCAATGACTTGCTGCAGAAATTTCTGAGCTGATTTCAGCCCTAAGGGAAAACGAATGGATTTGATACTCGACCTGCTCGCTACCGTGTCCCGCTGGAGTCGCAGCAACCTTTCAGAAATCTCCCTGGCCCTCGTCGGCTGCCTGTTGGTGCTGTTCGGCGCCGATATCAAGGGCTGGGTCGAAGCACGCCTGGGCGGCCTCGCCGGCGCCCTGCGCGTACCGATGATGGCGCTGCTGTGCATGATCGGCAGCGGTGCCGCGCTGATCTACGCCACGCCGTGGATCGTCCGCGGCCTGAGCCAGTTCAACAACTACAGCCTGGCGCCGGTGCTGCTGGTGGTGCTGGTGTTGATCGGCGTCGTCGCCGACCGCCGATAAGCCGCGCCCCGTAGGAGCGAAGCTTGCTCGCGATAGCGGACTTCGCAGCGCCGCTATCTTTCAGCCTGGCAGCCGATCGCGAGCAATCGAGCATCGAACGGATGCTCCTACACAACAGGGCTCACGCCAGCTTTTCGAACTTCAGGTCCCACACCCCATGGCCCAGGCGCTCGCCGCGGCGCTCGAACTTGGTGATCGGCCGTTCGGCCGGGCGCGGCACGCACTTGCCGTCTTCGGCCAGGTTGCGGTAACCCGGCGCGACATTCATCACTTCCAGCATGTACTCGGCGTAAGGCTCCCAGTCGGTGGCCATATGCAGGATGCCGCCGACCTTCAGCTTGCTGCGCACCAGCTCGGCGAAGGACGCCTGGACGATACGCCGCTTGTGGTGACGGCTCTTGTGCCACGGATCGGGGAAAAACAGCATCAGGCGATCCAGGCTGTTATCGGCGATGCAGCGGTTGAGCACTTCGATCGCATCGCAATCGTAGACCCGCAGGTTGGTCAGGCCCTGGGTCAGCACGCCGTTGAGCAACGCGCCGACACCCGGACGGTGCACTTCCACACCAATGAAATCCTGCTCCGGCGCGGCCGCGGCCATTTCCAGCAGCGAGTGGCCCATGCCGAAGCCGATTTCCAGGGAGCGTGGCGCCGAGCGACCAAACACCTGATCGAAATCCACCGGCGCGTCGGCCAACGGCAGCACATACAGCGGCGCGCCCTGCTCCAGGCCGCGCTGCTGGCCTTCGGTCATGCGCCCGGCGCGCATCACGAAACTCTTGATGCGGCGGTGTTGGCGCTCGTCGCCGGCTTCCGGCTGGATTGGCGTGTCGTTTGATTCAGTCATCAATGGCTCTTACTTGATCAGACCATCCAGCGGCGAGGAGGCGCTGGCATAGAGTTTCTTCGGCATGCGGCCGGCGAGGTACGCCAGGCGGCCTGCCACAATGGCGTGCTTCATGGCTTCGGCCATCAGCACCGGTTGTTGCGCATGGGCGATGGCCGAGTTCATCAGCACCGCTTCGCAACCCAGTTCCATGGCGATGGTGGCGTCGGAGGCAGTGCCGACACCAGCATCCACCAGCACCGGGACCTTGGCTTCTTCGAGGATGATCTGCAGGTTGTACGGGTTGCAGATCCCCAGGCCGGTACCGATCAGGCCGGCCAGCGGCATGACCGCGATGCAGCCCATTTCCGCCAGCTGGCGGGCGATGATCGGGTCATCGCTGGTGTACACCATCACGTCGAAACCTTCCTTGACCAGCACTTCGGCGGCCTTGAGGGTTTCCAGCACGTTGGGGAACAGGGTTTTCTGGTCGGCCAGCACTTCCAGCTTCACCAGATTGTGACCGTCGAGCAGCTCACGGGCCAGGCGGCAGGTGCGCACGGCCTCGACCGCGTCATAGCAGCCAGCGGTGTTCGGCAGGATGGTGTAGCGATCCGGCGGTAGGATATCCAGCAGGTTCGGTTCGCCCGGGTTCTGCCCGATATTGGTCCGGCGCACGGCGACGGTGACGATCTCGGCCCCCGAGGCTTCGATGGCCAGGCGGGTTTCTTCCATGTCACGGTACTTGCCGGTGCCTACCAGCAAACGCGACTGGTAAGTACGACCGGCCAGGACGAAAGGCTTGTCGCTGCGAACGTTGCTCATCGGAAATCCTCTGTTGGGGTGAGGTTCTTGCAGAATGCGTGGGGGGGGCCAGCCCTGGCCCGGGTGGCTAGCCGCCGCCGATGGCGTGTACCACTTCGACCTGATCGCCCTCGTTGAGGGTGGTCTCGGCGTGCTGGCTGCGCGGGACGATATCCAGGTTGAGTTCGACCGCGATCCGGCGTCCGGTCAGGTCCAGACGGGTCAGCAGGGCCGCAACGGTTTCGCCGTCGGGCAGTTCAAAGGATTCGCCGTTCAACTGAATGCGCATGCCGAATGCCGCCATCATTTTTAGGGGCCAGCATTCTAGCCCGATCAGTCTGGCCGACCCAAGCCATTCGTCTCGAAATGGACCTGCCGGTCAGCTCAACCGCCAGGCGGCAAGACCCAGGCACAACCAGCCGACCAGGAAGGCCAGACCACCGAAGGGAGTGACTATGCCCAGCTTGCTGAAACCGGTCAGGGTCAGCAGGTAGAGGCTGCCGGAAAACAGCAGGATGCCGATGGCGAACGAAGCGCCGGCCCAGGTCACCAGGCGGCCGGGGATCTGCGTGGCCAGCAGCGCCACGCCCAGCAGCGCCAGGGTGTGCACCAGCTGGTAGGTGACGCCGGTATGGAAAATCGCCAGGTATTCCGCGCTCAGGCGATTTTTCAGGCCATGGGCAGCGAATGCGCCCAGGGCAACGCCGGTAAAGCCGAAAAAGGCGGCCAGCATCAGGAAGCCACGCAGCATGAGGAACTCCAGTCAGAATCGTCGGTCGGGCCTGTATAATGGCGCGCTCAACGGGTTCGGCCAAGCCATCTCTATGCTGCGTTTATTTTTCCGTCGTTTCTCTAAAGCCCTGCTCTGGTTCGCCGTCGGCAGCGTTTTGCTGGTGCTGGTGTTCCGTGTCGTGCCGCCTCCGGGCACGGCCTTGATGGTCGAGCGCAAGATCGAATCCTGGATCGATGGTGAGCCCATCGACCTGCAACGCAGCTGGAAACCCTGGGAGGAAATCTCCGACGACCTGAAGGTGGCGGTGATCGCCGGCGAAGACCAGAAGTTCCCTGAGCACTGGGGGTTCGACATTGGCGCGATCCAGGCCGCCTTCGCCCACAACGAGCGCGGCGGCTCGATTCGCGGCGCCAGCACCCTGAGCCAGCAGGTGGCGAAGAACCTGTTCCTGTGGTCTGGACGCAGTTGGTTGCGCAAAGGGCTGGAAGCCTGGTTCACCGGGCTGATCGAGATCTTCTGGCCCAAGCAACGGATTCTCGAGGTCTACCTCAACAGCGTCGAGTGGGACGAAGGCGTATTTGGCGCCGAGGCCGCGGCGCGGCATCACTTCGGTGTCAGCGCGGGCTCGCTGTCGCGGCAACAGGCCAGCCTGCTGGCTGCGGTCCTGCCCAACCCTCGGGTATGGAGCGCCAGCCATCCGAGCAGCTACGTGGCACAACGGGCCGGCTGGATCCGCCGGCAGATGAGCCAGTTGGGTGGAGACAGCTACCTGCTGGGCCTGAACGATTCGCGCAAGGCGCTGTGGGCGCAGTGACACCCAGGATCCGCGCTACAGGCCCGCGTCTTCTTCTGTAGGAGCGAAGCTTGCTCGCGATAGCATCCCCACAGACACCACCGCTCCAACGCCACAAACAAAAACGCCCCGATCGGATCGGGGCGTTTTTTATTGCGTGGCGTATTACGCGGCAATCGACAGCTTGAGCTTGTTCATCGCGCTCTTCTCAAGCTGACGAATACGCTCGGCCGACACGTTGTACTTCTGCGCCAGGTCGTGCAGCGTGGCTTTCTCTTCCGCCAGCCAGCGCTGGTAGAGAATGTCGCGGCTGCGGTCGTCCAGCACTTCCAGCGCCTCGTGCAGGTTGCTGGTGGAGTTGTCGGTCCAGTCGGCATCTTCCAGCTGACGGGCCGGATCGTACCGGTGGTCTTCCAGGTAGTTGGCCGGCGATTGGAAGGCGCTGTCGTCATCCGCTTCGGCGGCTGGGTCGAAGGCCATGTCATGGCCGGTCAGGCGGCTTTCCATCTCGCGCACTTCGCGCGGCTCCACACCGAGGCTTTCCGCCACACGATGGACTTCTTCGTTGTTCAACCAGGCCAGACGCTTCTTCTGGCTGCGCAGGTTGAAGAACAGCTTGCGCTGGGCCTTGGTGGTCGCGACTTTCACGATGCGCCAGTTGCGCAGGATGAACTCGTGGATTTCCGCCTTGATCCAGTGCACGGCGAACGAAACCAGACGCACACCCATTTCCGGGTTGAAGCGTTTTACAGCCTTCATCAGCCCGACATTGCCTTCCTGAATCAGGTCGGCCTGGGCCAGACCGTAGCCGGAATAGCTACGGGCGATATGTACGACAAAACGCAGGTGGGCGAGCACCATCTGCCGAGCCGCCTCAAGATCCTGCTCATAGTAGAGACTCTCGGCCAGTTCACGCTCCTGCTCGGGCGTCAGCAATGGAATGCTGTTCACCGTGTGCACATAGGCCTCCAGGTTCGCACCCGGGACCAAGGCATAAGCAGGTTGCAAAGAAGTGGTCATACGAAAAAACCTCCGACTCACATAACTCGTGCTTATTCAGCACTGCTGAAAATTGACCGGAAACCGCAAAACAAGTTCCCAAAAATTCTAAAAGGTCAATACAAGCAAAAAGACACTATTTCGGCGCCAGCTCCCGCAAGTGGCGGGCGACCGCAATCCACGCACCGATATACCCCAACAACACCGCGCCAAGCAAGAGTGATAGACCATCGGCGACCGGCACGCCAGCCAGGGCAAAATCACTGCCGTACAAACCGGCCAGCCCCACTACCGCGTCGTTCAGCCAGTCGAGGCCGAACGCCAGAACACCCCAGGACAGAATCCCCGCACCGAAGCCATACAGGGCGCCCATATAAAGGAAGGGACGCCGCACATAACTGTCCGTGCCGCCGACGAGTTTAATCACTTCTATCTCGGTGCGGCGGTTTTCAATATGAAGACGAATGGTATTGCCTATCACCAAAAGTAATGCGGAAACCAGCAACACCGTCAGACCGAAGACAAACCGGTCGCCCAGCTTGAGGATCGCCGCCAGCCGCTCGACCCACACCAGGTCCAGTTGCGCCTGTTGCACCTTGGGCATTTCTGCCAGGCGCTGACGCAAGGCTTCCAGGGTTGCCTTGTCCACTTCGTTCGGCGTGACCAGGACCACGCCCGGCAGCGGGTTCTGCGGCAACTCCTTGAGCGCCTCGCCCAGCCCGGACTGCTGCTGGAACTCGTCCAGGGCCTTGTCCTTGCTGATGAACTCGGCATCCGCCACGCCCGGCATGGCCTTGATCTGCTCGCTCAGGCTTTCGCCCTCGGTGGCGCTGGCGTCGAGTTCCAGGTACAGGGAAATCTGCGCCGCGCGCTGCCAGGAACCGCCCAGGCGCTCGACGTTGTTGAGCAACAACGACAAGCCCATCGGCAGGCTCAGGGCCACGGCCATCACTAGGCAGGTGAAGAAGCTGCCGATCGGTTGCTTGCCCAGGCGACGCAGGCTGTCCAGCAGGCTGGCGCGGTGGCTTTCGATCCAGGCGTGCAGCAGGGTGCCGAAATCCGGACCGTCGTCTTCGTCGCGCTTTTTCTTCTGCGGCGGCTGGTCCGAGGCTTTCGGAGCCACGCGTTCGGCCACTTTGGGGCTACGGGTCGCACTCATACGCCAGCCTCCCCGTCGCCGATCAATCGGCCGCGTTGCAGGGTCAGCATGCGGTGACGCATGCGCGCGATCAGCGCCAGGTCGTGACTGGCGATCAGCACGCTGGTGCCCAGACGGTTGATATCTTCGAATACGCCCATGATTTCCGCCGCCAGACGCGGGTCGAGGTTACCTGTGGGTTCGTCCGCCAGCAGCAAGGCCGGGCGGTGCACGATGGCGCGGGCAATGCCGACGCGCTGCTGCTGACCGGTGGACAGGTCGCCCGGGTAGAGATCGGTCTTGTCCGAGAGCGCCACGCGCTCCAGGGCCGAGTCCACGCGCTTGGCGATTTCAGCCTTGGACAGGCCGAGGATCTGCAGCGGCAAGGCGACGTTGTTGAAAACAGTGCGATCGAACAGCAGTTGGTGGTTCTGGAACACCACGCCGATCTGCCGCCGCAGGAACGGAATCTGCGCATTGCTGATGGTGCTCAGGTCCTGACCGGCCAACAGCAGCTTGCCGCTGGTTGGGCGCTCCATGGCCAGCAGCAACCGCAGCAGCGTGGACTTGCCGGCGCCGGAGTGGCCGGTGACGAACAGAAACTCGCCGCGACGAACCCGGAAACTCAGCTCGTGCAGGCCCACATGGCCATTCGAGTAACGCTTACCGACCTGTTCGAAACGAATCATGAACGCTCCCGCTCGGCAAACAGTGCCTGGACAAAGGGTTCGGCTTCAAAGGTACGCAGGTCGTCGATGCCCTCACCGACGCCGATATAGCGGATCGGCAGGCCGAACTGCTTGGCCAGGGCGAAGATCACCCCGCCCTTGGCGGTACCATCGAGCTTGGTCAGGGCCAGGCCGGTCAGCTCGACCGTCTGGTTGAACTGCTTGGCCTGGTTGATGGCGTTCTGGCCAGTACCGGCGTCGAGCACCAGCAGCACTTCGTGCGGCGCGTCGGCGTCCAGCTTGCCGATCACCCGGCGAACCTTCTTCAACTCTTCCATCAGGTTGTCTTTGGTGTGCAGGCGACCGGCGGTGTCGGCGATCAGCACATCGATGCCACGGGCCTTGGCGGCCTGCACGGCGTCGAAGATCACCGAAGCCGAATCGGCGCCGGTGTGCTGGGCGATCACCGGGATCTTGTTGCGCTCGCCCCAGACTTGCAGCTGTTCCACCGCCGCGGCGCGGAAGGTGTCGCCCGCGGCGAGCATGACCTTCTTGCCTTCGAGCTGCAGCTTCTTGGCCAGCTTGCCGATGGTGGTGGTCTTGCCGGCGCCGTTGACGCCCACCACCAGAATCACGAACGGCTTGGTTTGCGAAGCGATCCGCAGCGGCTGCTCCACCGGCTTGAGCATGCTCGCCAGTTCGGCCTGCAGCGACTTGTACAGCGCATCGACGTCGGTCAGTTGTTTGCGCGCGACCTTCTGGGTCAGGTTCTGAATGATCACCGCGGTGGCTTCCACGCCCACGTCGGCGGTCAGCAGACGGGTTTCGATATCTTCCAGCAGTTCGTCGTCGATGGTCTTCTTGCCCAGGAACAGGCTGGCCATGCCTTCGCCGATGCTGGCGCTGGTCTTGGACAGGCCCTGCTTGAGGCGAGCGAAGAAGCCGACTTTGTTTTCCTCGGCACGGGGCGGCTCGGCGACAGCGGGCGCTTCGACCGCCGCGACTGGAGCAACTGGAGCAACTGGAGCAACTGGAGCAACTGGAGCAACGACAACCGGGGCAGGTTCCGGTTCTGGAACAGGTTCGGGTTTCACGAAAGCCGCGATCACCGATTGTGGCACGTCCTCTTCTTCGATCTGCGCCTGGACTTCAGTTGGCTCGCTGCTGTGTGCCAACTCGGCCACCAACAGCTCGGCGGCTTGCTGCAGATCGGTCGCGGCCGGAATCGGCGGGGTGATGTGCGGCGCCTGCTCGTCTTCCACCAGCGCCACCGGCTCTTCCGCCACCGGCAGGGTCAGCCAGGGCTTGTGCTCGAGATCGGGGGTCAGCGGCAGTTCTGGCGCAGGAGCAGGTTCGGCCGCTGGTGCGGGCTGTTCAGGCTGCCGGATCGGCTCGGCGATCGGCAACACCACAGGAGCCGCGGCCTCGGCAACCGGGGCTTGTTCTATCACGGGAGCAGGAGCCGGGGCAGGCTCGACAGGGACTTGTGGCTGTTCGACGACGGTTTCCTGCGGCTTTTTGCGCAGCCATCCGAACAGGCCTTTCTTCTCGCCAGCCGCGGCTGGGGTCTTCTTGTCGTCGTTGGAACCAAACATGGAGGACGGCTATCTCAAGGTAGCGACGCGCCATCAAGGCGCACCGGCAAATAAATATTCGATGCAGAACAGACTGCGTTTCCGCCGGCTTGTTCACGCGCAACATTTTGTCGAGGTGCCCAACGGCATCTCAAGGATCGATTTTACTAAAGGACTGAAACGGCAAAATCGGCGAAAAGTCGAAGTCTAGTCGATAAAACAGCGCTTTTTGCCGGGAACCCATACAACCTGCTCAAGCACACATTGATCCATGCGAGCCTGATAGGCGTGGCCGCCAGTAAAACGGATCAGTATCCTAGCATCTCCTCGCCCGCCGACGCTAAGACCAAGCGGGCAGTCCAACAGGTTTAAAAAACGAATGAATGCTCTAGCCCGCCGCGCCGCAGGCCTGCTGCTCAGTACGGTTTGTCTGCCCCTTTCAGCCTTGGCTGCCGATCCACAACCCACCCACGAATTCACCCTCGACAACGGCCTCAAGGTCGTGGTCCGCGAAGACCATCGGGCTCCGGTCGTGGTCTCCCAGGTCTGGTACAAAGTCGGCTCCAGCTACGAAACCCCGGGCCAGACCGGTTTGTCCCACGCCCTGGAACACATGATGTTCAAAGGCAGCGAAAAGGTCGGCCCCGGCGAAGCCTCGCTGATCCTGCGCGACCTGGGCGCCGAAGAGAACGCCTTCACCAGCGATGATTTCACCGCCTATTACCAGGTGCTGGCCCGTGACCGCCTGGGCGTGGCCTTCGAGCTGGAAGCCGATCGCATGGCCAGCCTGCGCCTGCCGCCCGACGAGTTCAGCCGCGAAATCGAAGTGATCAAGGAAGAACGCCGCCTGCGCACCGACGACAAGCCGATGTCCAAGGCCTTCGAGCGCTTCAAGGCGATGGCCTACCCGGCCAGCGGCTACCACACGCCGACCATCGGCTGGATGGCCGACCTCAACCGGATGAAGGTCGAGGAACTGCGCCACTGGTATGAATCCTGGTACGTGCCGAACAACGCCACCCTGGTGGTGGTCGGCGACGTGACCCCGGACGAAGTCAAAACCCTGGCCCAACGTTATTTCGGCGCCATTCCCAAGCGCGCCGTGCCCGCGGCGAAGATTCCCCTGGAACTGGCCGAGCCCGGCGAGCGGCAGATCACCCTGCGGGTGAAGACCCAGCTGCCGAGCGTGATGCTGGCCTTCAACGTGCCGAGCATCGCCACCGCCGAAGACAAGCATTCGGTGCACGCCCTGCGCCTGATCGCCGCGCTGCTCGACGGCGGCTACAGCGCCCGCATCCCGACCCGCCTGGAGCGCGGCGAAGAGCTGGTGTCCGGCGGCTCGTCGAGCTTCGACGCCTACACCCGCGGCGACAGCCTGTTCCTGCTTTCGGCCATGCCCAACAGCCAGAAGAAGAAAACCATCGCCCAGGCCGAAGCCGGGCTGTGGCGCCTGCTCGAAGAGCTGAAAACCACCCCGCCGACCGCCGAAGAACTGGAACGCGTGCGCGCCCAGGTGATCGCCGGCCTGGTCTACGAACGTGACTCCATCACCAGCCAGGCCACCGCCATCGGCCAGCTGGAGACCGTCGGCCTGTCCTGGAAGCTCATGGACACCGAACTCGCCGAACTGCAAAGCGTGACCCCTGAAGACATCCAGAAGGCCGCTCGTACCTATTTCACCCGCGAACGCCTGAGCGTTGCCCACGTATTGCCTGAGGAGTCCGCTCATGAGTAAGCGCAAAAGCGCCAGCCCGGTCCTGCTCGGCCTGGCACTCGTGGCCCTGATCACCGCCGCCGGCCTTTATCTGCTGCGCGCGGACCCATCCGACGCCAGCCAGGCGCTGGACAAGGCCAAGAGCAGCCAGAAACTGCAATCCTTGACCGAGCTCGACGGCAAGGCCCCAAGCCGCCGCAGCCTCGACATCAAGACCTGGAGCACCGCCGAAGGCGCCAAGGTGCTGTTCGTCGAAGCCCATGAGCTGCCGATGTTCGACATGCGCCTGACCTTCGCCGCCGGCAGCAGCCAGGATGGCGACGCGCCGGGCCTGGCGATGCTGACCAACGCCATGCTCAACGAAGGCGTGGCCGGCAAGGATGTCGGCGCGATCGCCGAAGGTTTCGAGGGCCTGGGTGCCGATTTCGGCAACGGTGCCTACAAGGACATGGCCATCGCCTCCCTGCGCAGCCTCAGCGCGCCGGACAAGCGCGCGCCGGCCCTGCTGCTGTTCGCCGATGTCGTCGGCAAGCCGACCTTCCCGGCCGACTCCCTGGCGCGCATCAAGAACCAGATGCTCGCCGGCTTCGAGTACCAGAAGCAGAACCCCGGCAAGCTGGCGAGCCTGGAACTGATGAAGCGCCTGTACGGCAGCCATCCGTATGCCCATTCCAGCGATGGCACCGCGCAGAGCGTGCCGCCGATCAGCCTGGCCCAACTGCGGGCGTTCCACGCCAAGGCCTATGCCGCCGGCAACGTGGTGATCGCATTGGTGGGCGACCTGTCGCGCAGCGATGCCGAGGCGATTGCCGCGCAGATCTCCGCCGCCCTGCCCAAAGGCCCGGCGCTGGCGAAAATCCCGCAACCGAGCGAGCCACAAGCCAGCATCGGCCATATCGAATACCCCTCCAGCCAGACCAGCCTGCTGCTGGCGCAACTGGGCATCGATCGTGACGACCCGGACTACGCCGCGTTGTCCCTGGGCAACCAGATCCTTGGCGGTGGTGGTTTTGGCACCCGGCTGATGAGCGAAGTGCGCGAGAAGCGCGGCCTGACCTACGGCGTCTATTCCGGCTTCAGCCCGATGCAGGCCCGTGGCCCGTTCATGATCAACCTGCAGACCCGTGCCGAAATGAGCGAGGGCACCCTCAAGCTGGTGCAGGACGTGCTCGCCGACTACCTCAAGACCGGCCCGACCCAGAAGGAACTCGACGACGCCAAGCGCGAACTGGCCGGCAGCTTCCCGCTGTCCACCGCCAGCAACGCCGACATCGTCGGCCAACTGGGCGCCATCGGCTTCTACAACCTGCCGCTGAGCTATCTTGAAGACTTCATGCAGCAGTCCCAGAGCCTGACCGTGGAGCAGGTCCGGGACGTGCTGAACAAGCACCTGGGCGCCGACAAGATGGTCATCGTCACCGCCGGCCCGACCGTGCCGCAAAAGCCGTTGCCGGCCCCAACTGACAAACCCGCCGAGCAGCCGCTCGGGGTTCCGGAGCATTAATGGCCAGCCCATCGCGTCCCAGCAAGAAACCCGTCCATAACCAGCACAACGGTGTGGGCCAACTGCGCATCATCGGCGGCGAGTGGCGCAGCCGCCGCCTGAGCTTCCCCGATGTGCCGGGCCTGCGCCCGACTCCGGACCGGGTGCGCGAGACCCTGTTCAACTGGCTGGCGCCCTATGTCGCCGGGGCCAAGGTGCTCGACCTGTTCGCCGGCAGCGGCGCGCTGTTTCTCGAAGCCCTGTCCCGTGGCGCCGCCATGGGCCAGGCGCTGGATGCCAGCAACCTGGCCGTGTCGCGCCTGCGCGAACACCTGGGCACCCTGCGCTGCACCGTTGGCCAGGTGCAGACCGCCGACGCCCTGCGTTACCTGGAAACCCAGCCCGCCAGCCGTTTCGACCTGGTGTTCCTCGACCCGCCGTTCCATCAGAACCTGCTGCCGGCCGCCTGTGCTCTACTGGAAGAACGCGACTGGCTGGCCGACGACGCCTGGGTCTATACCGAAAGTGAAACCGCGCCGTCGACCCTCGGCCTCCCGGCGAACTGGCGCCTGCACCGCGAGCAAAAATCCGGGCAGGTGTACTACGCCTTGTGGCAACGTACGGCAGAGATCGCCGGTTAAGCCACTGGCCTGAAAAGGTGCGCAGCCCCGCCGGGGACGCGCACCGCTGCTACGAGAATCACCGTGCCTACTCCGTCAGATCGTTTCATTCCCGCCTTCGGCCTCGGCAACCCGCACCTGCAGACCCTGTGGGGCCCGCTATGGCGCAAGACCACTCACCTCGAGCGCCAGCGCGAACGCCTGTGGCTCGACGACGGCGACTTTCTCGATCTCGACTGGCACGGCCCGCACTCCGCCACCGCGCCCCTGGTGCTGGTGCTGCACGGCCTGACCGGCTCTTCCAACTCGCCTTACGTGGCCGGCCTGCAAAAGGCCCTGGCGGGCCAGGGCTGGGCCAGCGCGGCGTTGAACTGGCGCGGCTGCTCGGGCGAACCCAACCTGCTGCCGCGCAGCTATCACTCGGGGGCCAGCGAAGACCTGGCCGCCGCCATCGACCACCTGCGCAGCAAACGCCCGCAGGCCCCGCTGTTCGCGGTGGGCTACTCGCTGGGCGGCAATGTATTGCTCAAGCACCTGGGGGAAAGCGGCAGCGCCAGCCAGCTGCAAGGCGCCGTCGCGGTGTCGGTGCCGTTTCGCCTGGACCAGTGCGCCGACCGCATCGGCCAGGGGTTTTCCAAGGTCTACCAGGCGCATTTCATGCGCGAGATGCTGGCCTACATCAAGGACAAGCAACGCCAGTTCCAGCACGACGGGCGCCATGAGGGCCTGGCCGTGCTGGAGCGGCTCGGGCCGCTGGAGAAGATGCGCACCTTCTGGGACTTCGACGGCCGGGTCACCGCGCCGCTGAATGGCTTCGCCGATGCCCAGGACTATTACCGGCGCGCCTCCAGCCGTTATTTCCTCGGGGAAATCCGCACACAAACCCTGATCATCCAGGCCGCGGACGATCCTTTCGTGTTCCCCCACAGCCTGCCGGAAGCCGGCGAGCTTTCCGACAGCACCCACCTCGAGCTGCAGGCCAAGGGTGGGCACGTCGGTTTTGTCGAGGGTTCGGTGAAGACTCCGGGTTACTACCTGGAGCGGCGCATTCCCCAGTGGCTGTCCAGCCTGGGGGGCGAGTTGCGATGAACGGCGGCCAGGGCGAGTCGATCCGTTTCTGGCAGACCGCGCCCCTGGCCGGCGTGGAGTTGCTGGCCGCGCGCTACATCGAGCATCGCTTCGTGCCCATGTGCATGACGGCTATGTGATCGGCATGATCATGGACGGCGCCCAGCGCTACCGTTATCGCGGCGCCGAGCATCTGGCGGGGCGTGGCACCCTGGTGCTGATCAACCCGGACGAGCTGCACACCGGCCACAAGGGCACCGAGGACGGCTGGCTGTACCGGGCGTTTTATCCGGACAACGCGCAGATCCTCGCCATGCTCGGCGAACTGGAACTACCCACCGACAGCCTGCCGGTCTTCGGTGCCACGCTGTATCGCGACCCCGATCTGGTCAGCGGTTTCTGCCAGTTGCATCAACTGCTGGAAAGCCCGGCCACCGCCCTGCAACAACAGACCCTGTGGCGGGAAATGATGCTCTTGCTGCTGCGGCGTCACGCCGGAGTCAAGGCGCCGGGCAAACCCGGACGGGAACACCGGGCGATCGTCCAGGCCAAGGAGTTGCTGCAAGCGCAGCTGGCGGCCCCGCCCTCCCTGGAGGAACTGGCCGCGGCGGTGAATCTCTCGCCGTTCCATTTCGCCCGGGTGTTCCGCCGCGCCACCGGCATGCCGCCGCACACCTGGCTGATGCAACAGCGCATCGCCCAGGCCCGGGCACTGCTGCGCGACGGCTGCCTGCCGCTGGAAGTGGCGACACAATTGGGGTTCGCCGACCAGAGCCATCTGAGCCGGCAGTTCAAGCAGGTCTACGGCGTGGGGCCGGCGGCCTATCGCAGCGCCCGCCAGTCCCTCTGAAACAGCGCCTGCCCCTGTAGGAGCGAAGCTTGCTCGCGAAAAACATCTCAGGCGACGCGGCCCTGCAGAAACAACGCAGCGCCTGGATCGCGCGCAAGCTTCGCTCCTACGGTGAGGGGCCTCAGTCGCCCGTGGCGACCGCGCGCTGCGGATCGGTGATCCATTCGCTCCAGGAGCCGGCATACAGCCTGCCCAGGGGATAACCGGCCAGGCACAGGGCGAACAGGTTGTGACAGGCGGTCACGCCCGAGCCGCAGTACGCTACCAGTTCGCTCGGCGAACACTCGCCCAGCTTCGCGGCAAAGCGCTTCTTGAGCTGATCGGCCGGCAGGAAACGGCCGTCGCTGTCCAGGTTGTCGGTGAAAGCCGCGCATTGCGCGCCGGGGATATGCCCGGCCACCGGGTCGATCGGCTCCACCTCGCCGCGAAAACGTGGCTGGCCGCGGGCGTCGAGCAGGGTCAGGGTCGGCTGGCCGAGGCGCTTTTGCAGTTGCTCGGCAGTCAACAACAGGGTTTTGTCGGGCTGGCCCGTGAAATGGCCGAGAACATTGGTCGGCGAATCCAGGCTCAATGGCAAGCCCGCGGCGTGCCAGGCTTTCAAGCCGCCATCGAGAATGAACACACCATCGCGCTTGCCCAGCCAGACCAGCAGCCACCAGGCGCGGGCGGCATAGGCACCGGGGCCGTCGTCGTAAAGCACGATGTCACTGTCGGCGTCGATGCCCCAGGCTTGCAGGCGCGCGATCAGCGTCGCCGGTTCGGGCAGCGGATGGCGCCCGGTCACGCCCTTGACCACCCGGCCACTGAGGTCGCGTTCCAGATCGGCAAAATGCGCGCCGGCCAGATGCCCCCCGGCATAACTGCGCTGGCCGTAATCCGGGTCTTCCAGGGCAAAACGACAATCGAGAATCACCAGCCCGGGCTGCTCCAGGCGAGCGGCCAATTGCTGTGGACTGATCAGTTGCGCGATGGGCATGACGGGCTCCAGTAATTGAACGATGACTTGATCCAGATCCTACTGCACTTCTTCCAGGGCTTGCCCCAGGGGCACGTAAAACTCGTCGTATAGCGCGTCGACCGCCTCCCGGGCGTGGTCGGTGACAAATCCGGCTTCCAGCACCAGCACCTGATACACGCCGCGCTTGATGGCTTCTTCGCTCAGGTGCGCGGAGTTTTCCCGGGTGGTGCACAAAAAACGCACCCAGGAGGTAAGGATGATCCAGGCATTGAGGGTCAGGGACTCGATCTGCACCTTGTCCATCCGCAGGATGCCGGCCTCGACGAAACCTTCGTAGATCGCCGTGCCGTGGATCAGGCAGCGCTGGGAGAAGCGCCGATAACGGGCGGCCAGTTCGGCGTCGCTGTCGAGCAGGTGTTCCAAGTCGCGGTGCAGGAAGCGATAGCGCCACATGGCGGCCAGCAGTTCCTGCAGGTAATAGCGCTTGTCCTCCACGGTCACGGTACGGCCCTGGGGCAGGCGCAGGAAGCTGTCGACCAGGGCTTCGTACTCGCAGAACAGCACGGCGATGATCGCCTGCTTGTTGGGGAAGTGGTAATACAGGTTGCCCGGCGAAATCTCCATGTGGGCCGCAATGTGATTGGTGCTGACACTGCGTTCGCCTTGCTGGTTGAACAGCTCCAGGCTGTTCTGGACGATACGTTCGCGGGTTTTTATGCGTGGGGCCATGAGCGTGGGCTTTAATCGAGAAGGCGTTGCCCGGCATCTTACGACCTATCCCCAACGGGATAAATCAAAGCCGGCCCGGGATGTCATTTGACATTCTAGAGCATAAACTCTAAAAATCTCCCACCCACAAAAACCGGAGCCGCCCATGTCTGCCGAAATCGCCTACTTGCCGGAAGCCCACCAGCAGCTGGATGAGCTCCACCGTCTATTCGCCGCCCAGCGCCAGGCCTTCGCGGCCAACCCCATGCCGCCCGCCGCCCAGCGCCAGCAATGGCTCAAGAGCCTGCGCGAGCTGCTCGACAGCGAACGCCAGGCCCTGATCGATGCCATCAGCGAAGATTTCAGCCATCGCAGCGCCGACGAAACCCTGCTCGCCGAAATCATGCCCAGCCTGCATGGCATCCACTACGCCAGCAAACACCTCAAGGGCTGGATGAAACCTTCGCGGCGCAAGGTCGGCGTGGCCTTCCAGCCGGCCTCGGCCAAGGTCGTCTACCAGCCATTGGGCGTGGTGGGGGTGATCGTGCCGTGGAACTACCCCCTGTACCTGGCCATCGGCCCGCTGGTGGGCGCGCTCGCCGCCGGCAACCGGGTACTGCTCAAGCTTAGCGAATCGACCCCCGCCACCGGCCTGCTGCTCAAGCGCCTGCTGGCCAAGGCGTTCCCCGAGGACCTGGTCGCCGTGGTGCTGGGCGAAGCCGACGTGGGCGTGGCCTTCTCCCGGCTGCCCTTCGATCACCTGCTGTTCACCGGCGCCACCAGCATCGGCAAGCATGTGATGCGCGCCGCGGCGGAAAACCTGACCCCGGTGACCCTGGAGCTGGGCGGCAAGTCTCCGGCCATCGTGTCCGACGACGTACCGCTCAAGGACGCCGCCGAACGCATCGCCTTCGGCAAGACCATGAACGCCGGCCAGACCTGCGTCGCCCCGGACTACGTGCTGGTCCCGGAACACCGCGTCGGCGCCTTCGTCGACGTCTATCGCCAGGTGGTCCGTGGTTTCTTCCCGACCCTGGTCGACAACCCCGACTACACCGCGATCATCAACCCGCGGCAGCTGGCGCGCCTGAACAGCTACATCAGCGACGCCACCAGCAAGGGCGCGCTGCTGATCCCGCTGTTCGAAGAGAACCAGGAACGGCGCATGGGCCACAGCCTGATGCTGAATGTCAGCGACGACATGACGGTGATGCAGGATGAGATCTTCGGCCCGATCCTGCCGATCGTGCCCTACACCGGCCTGGACCAGGCCTTCGCCTACATCAACCAGCGCCCTCGCCCGCTGGCGCTCTATTACTTCGGCTACGACAAGGCCGAGCAGGACCGGGTACTCAACGAAACCCACTCGGGCGGGGTCTGCCTCAACGACACCCTGCTGCACGTCGCCCAGGACGACATGCCATTCGGCGGCATCGGCCACTCGGGCATGGGCCATTACCACGGTCACGAGGGTTTCCTGACCTTCAGCAAGGCCAAGGGAGTGCTGAGCAAGCAGCGCCTGAATGCCGCGCGGCTGATCTACCCGCCCTATGGCAAACCGATCCAGAAGCTGATCCAGAAGCTGTTCATCCGTTAACCAGACCATTGCGGGTAATAACAATAATGACTCCCAGCCTGCCTGCCGCACCCGTACTGTCGCGCCGTGGCCTGTTGAAAATCGGCCTGTGCGCCAGCGCGTTCCTGACCACCGCCGGCCTCGGCGCCAGCCTCAGCGGTTGCTCGTCCAGCACCCCTGCCAGCGGCTTTGCCGCATTGCGCAGCAGTGACCTGCCGATTCTGCGGGCGCTGCTCCCGGTCATGCTCGACGGTGCCGTGGCCGCCGAGAAGCTGTCGGCGGCGCTCGACGCCACCCTGAAAAGCCTGGATTACAGCCTCGACCACCTGTCGCCGGAAATGCTCAAGCTCACCCAGCAGCTGTTCGACGTGCTGGGCATGGGCATCACGCGCGGCCCCCTGACCGGCATCTGGGGCAGTTGGGAAAACGCCAGCGCCGCAGACATCCGCCAGTTTCTCAAGCGCTGGGAAAACAGCTCCCTCAGCCTGCTGCGCATGGGCCACGCGTCCCTGCTGCAACTGGTGATGATGGCCTGGTACAGCCGCCCCGAATCCTGGGCCCATTGCGGTTATCCCGGGCCGCCCAGGATCTGAAGACTGCTCGCTCTGTAGCCGCTGCCGAAGGCTGCGATCGGCTCCGCAGGAGACGCGTTCCTAAATCCTACGGACCTTGTCGCAGCCTTCGGCAGCGGCTACACAAGCACCCAGAAGCCCCAGAACAACTAGAGAGTGCCTGATATGCCTGTACCCGATCTGTTTCGCGAAGGCCTGGCCCGAGGCTGGAAAACCTACAACGGCGCGCAATTGCAGGAGGACCTGACCCTCGAAGCGGATGTCGCCATCATCGGCAGCGGCGCGGGCGGCGGCACCACCGCCGAGATCCTCAGCGCCGCCGGCTACAAGGTGCTGCTGATCGAGGAAGGGCCGCTCAAGACCAGCGACGACTTTAAGATGCTCGAGGACCAGGCCTACGCCAGCCTCTATCAGGAAGGCATCGGCCGCATGAGCAAGGATGGCGCCATCACCATCCTGCAAGGCCGCGCGGTCGGCGGCACCACCCTGATCAACTGGACGTCCAGCTTCCGTACCCCCGAGCCGACCCTGGAGCACTGGGCCAAGGAGCACGACGTCAAGGGCCACAGCCCGGCCGAGATGGCCCCCTGGTTCGCGAAGATGGAGCAACGCCTGGGGATCGCCCCGTGGATCATGCCGCCCAACGCCAACAACGACGTGATCAGGATCGGCTGCGAGAAACTCGGCTACAGCTGGCACGTGATCCCGCGCAACGTGCGCGGCTGCTGGAACCTCGGCTATTGCGGCATGGGCTGCCCGACCAACGCCAAGCAGTCGATGATGGTCACCACCATTCCCGCGACCCTGGAGAAAGGCGGCGAGCTGCTGTACCTGGCCCGCGCCGAGCGCCTGCAGATCAAGGGCGACCAGGTCGAAAGCCTGCTCTGCCTGGCCATGGACGAGCGCTGCGTGGCGCCCACCGGGCGTACCATCAAGGTCAAGGCCCGGCACTACGTACTGGCCGGTGGCGGGATCAACAGCCCGGCCCTGCTGCTGCGCTCCGACGCGGCCGACCCGCACAAGCGCCTGGGCAAACGCACCTTCCTGCACCTGGTGAATTTTTCCGCCGGGCAGTTCGACCAGGTGATCAACCCCTTTTACGGGGCGCCGCAGTCGATCTACTCCGACCATTTCCAGTGGCTGGACGGCACCACCGGCAAAATGTCCTACAAACTCGAGGTGCCGCCGCTGCAACCGGCGCTGGCCGCCACCCTGCTCGGCGGTTTCGGCCCGCAGAGCGCCCTGAACATGCAGCAGTTGCCCCATACCCATGCCATGCTCGCGCTGCTGCGCGACGGTTTTCACCCGGACAGCAGCGGCGGCAGCGTGGAACTGCGCGGCGACGGCTCACCGGTGCTCGACTATCAGGTCTCGGACTACGCCTGGGATGGCGTGCGCCGGGCCTTTCACAGCATGGCGCAGATCCAGTTCGCCGGCGGCGCCAAGGCGGTCATGCCGATGCACAGCGATGCCCGCTACGTGAAGACCCTGGCCGAGGCCAAGACACTGATCGACGGCCTGAACCTTGCGCTGTACCGCACCCGCCTGGGCAGCGCCCATGTGATGGGCGGTTGCGCCATGGGCGAAGACCCGAAAAACGCCGTCGCCGACAGCCTGGGCCGGCATCACCAGCTGGCCAATCTGTCGATCCACGACGGTTCGCTGTTCCCCACCAGCATCGGCGCCAATCCGCAATTGTCGGTCTACGGCCTGACCGCGCAACTGGCCACGGCCTTGGCCGAACGGCTGAAAAGCGGGTGAAAACGCCGCTTATTTTCGTCGTCTATAGTGCTTTCTTCCGTTACAGGCGACTTGGCCGACCGGAAAGGCTGCGATACCATCCGACTCCCCAACGGACTCCCGCCAGGACGACGCGATGAACCGAGTGTTGTACCCAGGTACCTTCGACCCTATTACCAAGGGCCATGGCGATCTGGTCGAACGCGCCTCGCGCCTGTTCGATCATGTGATCATCGCCGTCGCCGCCAGCCCGAAGAAAAACCCGCTTTTCCCCCTGGAACAGCGTGTGGAACTGGCTCGCGAGGTCACCAAGCATCTGCCGAACGTTGAAGTCGTCGGTTTTTCCACGCTGCTGGCGCATTTCGCCAAGGAGCAGAACGCCAATGTCTTCCTGCGGGGGCTGCGGGCGGTTTCGGACTTCGAATACGAATTCCAGCTGGCCAACATGAACCGCCAACTGGCGCCGGACGTGGAAAGCCTGTTCCTCACGCCGTCGGAGCGTTATTCGTTCATTTCCTCGACCCTGGTCCGGGAAATCGCGGCATTGGGCGGCGATATCAGCAAGTTCGTGCATCCGGCCGTGGCCGACGCCCTGACCCTGCGCTTCAAGAAATAACCCCCGTGGGAGCTGGCGCAGCCCGCGCCAGCTCCCACGCAGTCGACCTGCAAACGCCCCTCCCATCGCGCCCGCGTGCACTGCGCTCGCCAATGCGGCACAATTGCGCCATTGGTTTTTCAAATGCCTGGGCCCGCCGCCCCGGCCGGAGTGCCCCATGTCCCTGATCATCACCGACGATTGCATCAACTGCGACGTCTGCGAACCCGAGTGCCCGAACGCCGCGATCTCTCAAGGCGAAGAGATCTACGTGATCGACCCGAACCTGTGCACCCAATGCGTCGGCCACTATGACGAGCCGCAATGCCAGCAGGTCTGCCCGGTGGATTGCATCCCGCTGGACGAGGCCCACCCGGAAACCGAAGAAGAGTTGATGGCCAAGTACCGGAAGATCACCGGCAAGGCATAACACAGCCATCGAGACTTGCGACCGTAGCCGCTGCCGAAGGCTGCGATCGGCCGAAACGGCCGCGACGCCAGTAAGATCGCCACAGGTCCTACGGACCTATCGCAGCCTTCGGCAGCGGCTACAGGCGATCAGCTCTGGCATTTAGGGCAGAACACGCTCGCACGCTGCCCCAGCTTGATCTCCCGCAGCCCCGTGCCACAGACCTTGCAGTGTTCCCCGCCGCGCCCGTAGACGAACAGTTCCTGCTGGAAATAACCCGGCTGCCCGTCGCCGCCGATAAAGTCGCGCAGGGTGGTGCCGCCGCGCTCGATGGCCGCGGCCAGGATGCGCTTGATCTCGATCGCCAGCTTCAGGTAGCGCGCCCGGGAAATCCCCTTGGCTTCGCGACGCGGGTCGATGCCGGCGGCGAACAGCGCTTCGGTCGCGTAGATATTGCCCACCCCCACCACCACCGCGTTGTCCATGATGAACGGTTTGACCGCCATCGAACGTCCCCGCGACAACTGATACAGGCGCTCGCCGTCGAACAGGTCGGTCAGCGGCTCCGGCCCCAGGCGGATCAGCAGCTCGTGGTTGAGCGGGTCCAGGCTCCAGAGCATCGCGCCAAAGCGCCGCGGGTCGGTGTAGCGCAGGGCCAGGCCGGACTCCAGCTCGATGTCGACGTGCTCGTGCTTGGCCGCCGGCAAGCCGACCTCCACCAGGCGCAGGTTGCCCGACATGCCCAGGTGACTGATCAGGGTGCCGACTTCGGCATTGATCAGCAGGTACTTGGCGCGGCGCTCGACCTTGACGATCTGCTGGCCGGACAGGCGCACATCGAGGTCCTCCGGAATCGGCCAGCGCAGGCGCCGCTCGCGCACGATCACGCGGCTGACGCGCTGCCCTTCCAGGTGCGGCGCGATACCGCGCCGGGTGGTTTCGACTTCCGGTAATTCAGGCATGTGCGCCTCGTGTTCTCTATAACGTGGTCGGGAATCAGTGCGCGCCCAGTTCGCGTACGGTTTCCTTGAGGTTCTCGAAGTCGTAGTCGGACAGACCGACGTAATCGAGGATCAGATGGCCGATGCTGTTCCATTCATGATCATCGACCTGATTGCCCAGCACCCGGTAGGACGCGCAGATATGCTCGGCCATTTTCAGGATCGCCAGCAGGTTCTTCAGCTGGCTGTTGCGCGACGACTCGTCGCTGAAGATCGCCAGGGCGTTGTGGTGATTGGCGATGGCATTGGTCACGTGCTCCGGCAAGCGCCAGGACTTGGCCGTGTAGTAACCGACCACCGCGTGGTTGGTATTGAACGCACGGTTTTCCGTATCCACCACGCGGTTCTCGGGGCCCGCGCTGGCGTAGGCCTCTTCCAGCACCGTCATGTAGTCGGGGAAGCGCTTGAGCATCAGCGGCACGCCGCAATCGTGGAACAGGCCCAGGGCATAAGCCTCGTCGACCGCTTGCGAGCCGGTGCGCTTGGCCAGGGTCAGGCAGGTCATCGCCACATCCTGGGCGGTGTCCCAGAAGCGGTTGAGGGTGACGATGGTTTCGTCGCTCATCTCGCCCTTGATCGACTGCGCGTTGATCAGGTTGATGATCGAACGGCTGCCCAGCAGGTTCACCGCGCGCTGGATCGAGGCGATCTTGTTGCTCAGCCCGTAATACGGCGAGTTGACGATTTTCAGCAGGGCGCCGGAAAGGCCCGGGTCCTGGGAGATCAGCCGCGCGATCACTTCCAGGTCAGGGTCGGGCATGTACTGCTCCATCTGCAAATCCACCATGATCTGCGGTTGGGGCGGCACGCTGATGCCTTGCAGGGCCTGTTGAATCTGTTCGGCGGAAAGCTCTTGGGACATCGCTTGGGACATAGGTACGCACTCTAGGCTAGGCGGCGATTCTAACCCTTTAGATGGCGCCCATGGCCAGCCGAAAGGAACTTTACAACGGGCGCCTCGGGGCAATGCCGGGCCGGCGCGGGATATCCACGGCGAGTTTGCCCTGTCACCGCATATCCACTCGCCAGCCTCTCGGCGAGCGCAACACGTTATACTCCCGCTCTTTTTTCCGGAGCGACGTCATGTCCCTGCCAAGCCTGCGCCTCAAAGCCAACGCCGATCGCCGCCTGCGCGCCGGCCACCTGTGGGTCTACAGCAACGAAATCGATGTAGCCGCCACCCCACTCCACGGCTTCAAGGCAGGCGACCAGGCAGTGCTGGAAGCCGCCGGCGGCAAGCCGCTGGGCGTCGTCGCCATGAGCCCGAACAACCTGATCTGCGCCCGCCTGCTGTCGCGCGACGCCAAGCTGGCGCTGGACAAGTCGCTGCTGGTACACCGCCTGAACGTGGCCCTGTCGCTGCGCGAACGCCTGTTCGACAAGCCGTTCTACCGCCTGGTCTACGGCGACTCCGACCTGCTGCCGGGCCTGGTGGTCGACCGTTTCGGCGACATCCTCGTCGTGCAGCTGGCTTCGGCGACCATGGAACAGCACAAGGACGACGTGATCGCCGCCCTGGTCCAGGTCCTCAAGCCAAGCGGCATCCTGTTCAAGAACGACTCCGCCGCGCGTGATGCCGAAGGCCTCAACCGCTACGTGGAAACCGTGTTCGGCCTGGTGCCGGAGTGGGTCGCCCTGGAAGAGAACGGCGTGAAGTTCGAGGCCCCGGTGATGGAAGGCCAGAAGACCGGCTGGTTCTACGACCACCGCATGAACCGAGCCCGCCTGGCGCCTTACGCCAAGGGCAAGCGCGTACTGGACCTGTTCAGCTACATCGGCGGCTGGGGCGTGCAGGCCGGCGCCTTCGGTGCCAGCGAAGTGTTCTGCGTCGATGCCTCGGGTTTCGCCCTTGACGGTGTCGAGCGCAACGCCGCGCTCAACGGCATCGCCGAGAAAGTCACCTGCATTGAAGGCGACGTGTTCGAAGCCCTGAAAGAACTCAAGGCCGCCGAAGAGCGTTTCGACGTGATCGTCGCCGACCCGCCTGCCTTCATCAAACGCAAGAAAGACCTGAAGAACGGCGAAGGCGCCTACCGCCGCCTGAACGAACAGGCCATGCGCCTGCTCAGCAAGGACGGCATCCTGGTCAGCGCTTCGTGCTCGATGCACCTGCCCGAAGACGACCTGCAGAACATCCTGCTCACCAGCGCCCGCCACCTGGACCGCAATATCCAACTGCTGGAACGCGGCGGCCAAGGCCCGGACCACCCGGTGCACCCGGCCATCCCGGAAACCCGCTACATCAAGAGCATCACCTGCCGCCTGCTGCCTAACAGCTAATCGCTACACAAGGCGTCACAAAACCTGTAGGAGCGAGCTTGCTCGCGAAAAACGTCAACGATAACGCGCCCGTCCTGCCGGATCGCGGTGCCTGATGTTTTTTCGCGAGCAAGCTCGCTCCTACAGATACATCCAGTCCCATTGTCACTACGACAGCCTTCTTCACAGCACCTACCGTTGCTCTTCCATCCATCGAAGAGGACAACGGAATGTCCAACACTCCCCATGCCCATCGTCTGCGCATCGGTCGTTATTCGGAATCAGGCCGTATCTACCTGCTCACCGCCGTCACCCAATGCCGCGAGCCCATCTTTCACGACTGGCGCCTCGGCCGCTTGCTGGCCAATGAATTCAGGCACGCTCAACAGTCGGATACCGCCATATCTCTGGCCTGGGTCGTCATGCCGGATCACTTCCACTGGCGGATCGAACTGCACAGCGGCGACTTGCCAAAACTGATGCAAGGCAGCAAATCCCGTAGTGCCAGGGCTATCAACCGCATCCGCAACAGTTCGCAACCTGTCTGGCAGAAAGGCTATTTCGACCGGGCCCTGCGCCGTGACGAAGACCTGAAAGCCATGGCCCGCTACATTATCGCCAACCCGCTGCGCGCTGGTTTGGTCCGGCGCATCGGCGACTACCCCCTATGGGACGCCATCTGGCTCTGATGCCCCGATCGACCTGTAGGAGCGAGCTTGCTCGCGATAGCCATTTTGCAGGCGCCGCCGGATTTCAGCCTGGCGGCTGATCGCGAGCAAGCTCGCTCCTACAGGGGCCTGCGTGTTCGTACTGCCGGTCATTCGCACCATTCCTTCCTGGCGCCAGCGGTGTAGAATCGCGAGATTCATCGCCAGTCATCCCCCGGCGGGTTTATGAGCTCAGGCTGAGGCGCGCGGCGATCCCGCGGCGTCATCGGCAGCTTCAGGACACACGGCCATTTCTGAGTGTTCCAGGGGTCAATAGAAGCTCACTCCCCATTTGTTACCTGATTAGCCGCCCGGAGTGCTCCATGCCTGATTACCGCTCGAAAACATCCACCCACGGCCGCAACATGGCCGGCGCCCGCGCACTGTGGCGCGCCACGGGGATGAAAGATGACGACTTCAAGAAGCCGATCATCGCCATTGCCAACTCCTTCACCCAGTTCGTCCCGGGCCACGTGCACCTCAAGGACCTGGGCCAGCTGGTCGCCCGCGAAATCGAACGCGCCGGCGGCGTGGCCAAGGAATTCAATACCATCGCCGTGGATGACGGCATCGCCATGGGCCACGACGGCATGCTGTATTCGCTGCCGAGCCGCGAGATCATCGCCGACTCCGTGGAGTACATGGTCAACGCCCACTGCGCCGACGCCATCGTCTGCATCTCCAACTGCGACAAGATCACCCCCGGCATGCTGATGGCCGCCCTGCGCCTGAACATCCCGGTGATCTTCGTTTCCGGCGGTCCGATGGAAGCCGGCAAGACCAAGCTCGCCGCCCACGGCCTCGACCTGGTCGATGCCATGGTGATCGCCGCCGACTCCAGCGCTTCTGACGAGAAGGTTGCCGAGTACGAGCGCAGCGCCTGCCCAACCTGCGGTTCCTGCTCCGGCATGTTCACCGCCAACTCGATGAACTGCCTGACCGAAGCCCTGGGCCTGGCCCTGCCGGGCAACGGTTCGACCCTGGCCACCCACAGCGACCGCGAACAGCTGTTCCTGCAGGCCGGCCGCACTATCGTCGAGCTGTGCAAGCGCTACTACGGCGAGAACGACGAGTCGGTGCTGCCGCGCAACATCGCCAACTTCAAGGCGTTCGAGAACGCCATGATGCTCGACATCGCCATGGGCGGTTCGACCAACACCATCCTGCACCTGCTGGCCGCCGCCCAGGAAGCCGAGATCGATTTCGACCTGCGCGACATCGACCGCCTGTCCCGCAGCGTGCCGCAACTGTGCAAGGTGGCGCCGAACATCCAGAAGTACCACATGGAAGATGTGCACCGCGCCGGCGGCATCTTCAGCATCCTCGGCTCCCTGGCCCGCGGCGGCCTGCTGCACACCGACCTGCCGACCGTGCACAGCCGCAGCATGGAAGAAGCCATCGCCAAGTGGGACATTACCCAGACCAACGACGAAGCGGTGCATCACTTCTTCAAGGCGGGCCCGGCCGGTATCCCGACCCAGACCGCGTTCAGCCAGTCGACCCGCTGGGAAACCCTCGACGACGACCGTGAAAACGGCTGCATCCGCAGCGTCGAACATGCCTACTCGAAAGAAGGCGGCCTGGCCGTGCTGTACGGCAACATCGCCCTGGACGGCTGCGTGGTGAAGACCGCCGGCGTCGACGAGTCGATCCACGTCTTCGAAGGCAACGCGAAGATCTTCGAAAGCCAGGACAGCGCGGTGCGCGGCATCCTCGCCGACGAAGTGAAGGAAGGCGACATTGTCATCATTCGCTACGAAGGTCCGAAAGGCGGCCCGGGCATGCAGGAAATGCTCTACCCGACCTCCTACCTGAAGTCCAAGGGCCTGGGCAAAGCCTGCGCCCTGCTGACCGACGGCCGCTTCTCCGGCGGCACCTCGGGCCTGTCCATCGGCCATGCTTCGCCAGAGGCAGCGGCGGGCGGCGCTATCGGTCTGGTACAGGACGGCGACAAGGTGCTGATCGACATTCCGAACCGCTCGATCAACCTGTTGGTCAGCGACGAAGAACTGGCTGCCCGCCGCGTCGAGCAGGACAAGAAAGGCTGGAAGCCGGTGGAAAAACGCCCACGCAAGGTGACCACCGCCCTGAAGGCCTATGCCCTGCTGGCCACCAGCGCCGACAAGGGCGCGGTGCGCAACAAGGCGATGCTCGACGGTCTGTGATTGCCAGCCACTGAATGAAAATGCCCCGCCAAGTGCGGGGCATTTTTTTGTCTGGAGATCGGCCTCTGCGAGGCCTGTCGCGGGTAAGTCGGATCGCCGCCCGCTCGCTCCTACAGGCGGCACTGATCCTGTAGGAGCGAGGCTTGCCCGCGATGGATTCAACCCGTTCTTACTGAATGTCCTCCGGCTTGACGATCACCCAGTTCTTGTCCGCCGTCACCGGCAGCCCTTCCTTGGCCTGGGCCGCGGCGTGCTTGGCCATCATGCCGTTGATCTGGGCCATGTACTTGTCCTTGCGGTTGACCCACAGGTGGATGCCGCCCTTGGCCACGTCGACACCGTGGAACAGCATGTAGCCATCACTGGTCGGGGTGTCGCCGCCCACCAGCACCGGTTTTTTCCACTCGTCGATGTAGGTCAGGATCGCCGCGTGCTTGCCGGCCATCCAGGTCGCCGGGGTCCACAGGTAAGGGGTCAGTTCCAGGCCGAGGTTGGCCTTCTCGTCATACTTGCCGGCGGTGATCTGCTTGCGCGCGGTGGTCAGCTCGCCGGTCTTGCGGTCCTTGAGCAGGGTGGTCACGCCGATGACGTTCTGCGGTTTGACGTTGTAGCCGTACTTCGGATCGGACGCGACCATGCGCACCAGTTCCTCGGAGGCGGCGGTCATCACGTAGACCTCGATGCCGTTCTCCATCAGCTTGTTGTACAGCTCTTTCTGGCCGGTGAAGATTTTCGGCGGATTGATCTCGGTGTTCTTGACCACGTCACCTTCGAAATAGGTGGCCGGCACCGGCTTGCCCGAGGCCATCAATTCGTCGACATAGCCCTTGAGTTCCTTGAGGGTGAATCCGGAGAACACCTGCGCCACCCAGGGGTAGCAGACCATGTCGTCGATTTCACAGAGGCGGTAGTAATAGCTGAACAGGCTTTCCTTGTGCTCGGCGGTGTCCTTGAACGGCATCAGCTTCAGGGAGGGGTCGAGGGTCTCGCGGGTGATCAGGCCCTTGTTCTCCATGAACGGCAGCAGCGACTCTTCCAGGTCGTAGCGGTAACTGGTGTTGTCCATGTCGAACACCGCGTAGTTACCCTTGTTGGCGTTGGCCGCGATCATCGCGTCCAGTTGCTTGGCCTGGTCCGCGGGCCAGTGCTGCAAGTCGGTGGCGAGAACCTGGCCGGCAAGGCCCAGGCAGAGTGCGGCAACCAGAAATTTCGGAGCGAGTTTCATCGGCGTTTTCTCCCTGATTTAAAGAGATCGACGCTAACAAATCGCTGTGACAATCCTCGCCTGTGGGCGACCGCCCGCGTCCTGATCCCGTCATCGGCATGTGCCTGAGCGTCAGCGGCTTATTCCAAAAACGACAGTCTCAATGCGTTTTTGATATTAATTCATTAGATATCAAGCTGTTAGGCTTGCCGGTTCGCAATCGCCGCCATAAGCGATTGGCACAAGTCTTATCGGAGCCTTAATGAACCTGCCGCTGATCCTCAACCTGCTGGTGTTCCTCGCCTTGCTGCTGGGCCTGGCACAAACCCGTCATACCACCTGGAGCCTGGCCAAGAAGGTCCTGCTGGCGCTGGTGCTGGGCGTGGTTTTCGGTGTTGCCCTGCACGGCATCTACGGTGCCGGCAACCCCGTCCTGAAAACCTCCATCGGTTGGTTCGACCTGGTGGGCAACGGTTATGTGCAATTGCTGCAGATGATCGTGATCCCGCTGGTGTTCGCCTCGATCCTCAGTGCCGTGGCGCGCCTGCACAACGCCTCGTCCCTGGGCCGGATCAGCTTCCTGACCATCGGCACCCTGCTGTTCACCACCGCCATCGCCGCGCTGATCGGCATCGCCCTGACCAACCTGTTCGGCCTGACCGCCGAAGGGCTGGTGGCCGGGACCCAGGAAATGGCCCGCCTGCAGGTGATCCAGAGCGATTACGCGGGCAAGGTCGCCGACCTGAATATCCCGCAACTGCTGCTGTCGTTCATTCCGCAGAACCCCTTCGCCGACCTGGCCCGGGCCAAGCCGACCTCGATCATCAGCGTGGTGATCTTCGCCGCCTTCCTCGGTGTCGCCGCCCTGCAGTTGCTCAAGGGCGACGCCGACAAGGGCCAGAAAGTGGTCAACGCCATCGACACCCTGCAAGCCTGGGTCACCCGCCTGGTACGCCTGGTGATGAAGCTGACCCCTTACGGCGTGCTGGCGCTGATGACCAAGGTGGTCGCCAGCTCCAACCTGCAGGACATCATCAAACTCGGCAGTTTCGTGGTGGTGTCGTACATCGGCCTGGGCCTGATGTTCGTGGTCCACGGCCTGCTCGTTTCGCTGGCCGGGATCAACCCGCTGCGCTTCTTCCGCAAGGTCTGGCCGGTGCTGACCTTCGCCTTCACCAGCCGCTCCAGCGCCGCGAGCATCCCGCTGAGCATCGAGGCGCAGACCAGCCGCCTGGGCATTCCGCAGTCCATCGCCAGCTTCGCCGCCTCGTTCGGCGCGACCATCGGCCAGAACGGCTGCGCCGGCCTGTACCCGGCCATGCTGGCGGTCATGGTGGCCCCGACCGTCGGCATCGACCCGCTAGACCCGCTGTGGATCGCGACCCTGGTGGCGATAGTGACCTTGAGTTCGGCCGGGGTGGCCGGGGTAGGCGGTGGCGCGACGTTCGCCGCGCTGATCGTGCTGCCGGCCATGGGCTTGCCGGTGTCCCTGGTGGCGCTGCTGATTTCCGTGGAGCCGCTGATCGACATGGGCCGCACCGCGCTGAACGTCAGCGGTTCGATGACCGCCGGGGCGATCACCAGCCAGATCATGCAGCAGACCGACAAGCAAAAGCTCGATGCCGATGAGCATGCGGAGCTGGCGCAGGCTTAAGGGCTGCGACCTTTAGAACGTCATCGCGGGCAAGCCTCGCTCCTACAGACGAGCGCCTCCCATCACGCTGCTCGCTCATCCCCCGGATTGCGCTCGAAGTAACGCTTGTATTCACGGCTGAA
>NZ_JBWKZA010000024.1:0-99891 GCF_059424045.1 Pseudomonas sp. GW456-L12 | reverse complement strand
CAGCAAAAGCGCCCCACGCAAGCCCGCCACCCCACGCCCGCGCCGGCCACGCGCTACCACCAAACCTGCCGCGGCCAAAACCGCCGAGGCGGAAATCAGCGCCATCAGCCAGCAGCCGGTCGCCCTGCAGGTGGCCAGCGCGCCCCATGGCAGTAATGAAGACAGTTCCACCGCCAAGCTGCCGGCCAGTTACCCGTACCGCAGCCGCATGCGCCGCGCCGAATATGAAAAGGCCAAGCAGGAATTGCAGATCGAACTGCTCAAGGTACAAAGCTGGGTCAAGGAAACCGGGCAGCGCGTCGTGGTGCTGTTCGAAGGGCGTGATGCCGCGGGCAAGGGCGGTACCATCAAGCGCTTCATGGAGCACCTGAACCCGCGGGGCGCGCGGATCGTCGCCCTGGAAAAGCCCAGCGAGCAGGAACAGGGCCAGTGGTATTTCCAACGCTATATCCAGCACCTGCCCACCGCCGGGGAAATGGTGTTCTTCGACCGCTCCTGGTACAACCGCGCCGGGGTCGAGCGGGTCATGGACTTCTGCTCGCCCCTGCAATACCTGGAGTTCATGCGTCAGACGCCCGAGCTGGAGCGCATGCTGTGCAACAGCGGCATCCTGCTGTTCAAGTACTGGTTCTCGGTCAATCGCGACGAGCAACTGCGCCGCTTCATTTCGCGCCGCGACGACCCGCTCAAGCACTGGAAACTCTCGCCCATCGACATCAAGTCGCTGGACAAGTGGGACGAATACACCGCCGCCAAGCAGGCGATGTTCTTCCACACCGACACCGCCGATGCGCCCTGGACGGTGATCAAGTCGGACGACAAGAAGCGCGCGCGGATCAACTGCATCCGCCACTTCCTGCATTCCCTCGACTATCCGGGCAAGAACCTGCGCGTGGCCCATCAACCCGACCCGGTGCTGGTGGGCCGGGCGTCGCGGGTGATGGAGGAAGACGAGCGGGTGTACAACCAAGCGGCCGCGGAGCCGGTGCGCAATCCGCAGGCGACACTCGCCTAAGCAGCCAGCCTTGAAGCAGCCCCCGCTCCAGGATCGCTGAAAGATCCTGAAGCGGGGCCAGCCAGCTAGATACCCTGCACCGGCAACAACACACAGGCCTGCAGCCCGCCACCGTCACGGTTGCGCAAGCGCAGCTCGCCGCCGTGCTCCAGCACGATCGCCCGCGCCGCGGAAAGCCCCAGGCCGACGCCGCCGGTGTTGCGGTTGCGTGAGCTTTCCATGCGGAAGAACGGTTCGAACACCTGTTCCTGCCACTCGACGGGAATCCCCGGCCCGCGATCCAGCACACAGACCTTCACCTGCTCGGCATCCGCCAGCACTTCAATCGCCGGTTCGCTGCCGTATTTGATGGCGTTTTCCAACAGGTTGCTCATGACCCGCTTGAGTCCCAGCGGGCGGCCGAAATACACCAGGCGCGGCGGGCCGCTGAACGCGATGTCGATGGACTGGTCGCGGTAATCGTCGACCAGGGTTTGCAGCAGTTCCGCCAGATCGAAGGACGTCGCCTCCTCCAGCCGCGCATCGTCACGGAAGAAGTCCAGGGCCGAGTTGATCATCGCCTGCATCTCGTCGACGTCATGGAACAGCCGGCGCTGCTGCTCGGGGTCCTCGATGAACTCGCCGCGCAGGCGCATGCGCGTCAGGGGGGTACGCAGATCATGGGAGATCGCCGCGAGCATCTGCGTGCGGTCCTTGATGAAGTGCTGCAACTGGGCCTGCATGGCGTTGAACGCGAGGATCGCCTGGCGAATCTCGTGGGGCCCGACCGGCTCGATGGGCGGCGCGCGAAAGTCCACGCCAAAGCGCCGCGCGCCCAGGGCGAACTGCTGCAAGGGCTTGGCCAGGCGGCGGGTGGCGATCAAGGCGACCAGGACAGTGGACAACAACACCAGCCCGATCACGATCAGGTTACGCGGCCCCTCATCCAGCCCCCAGTTGCGCGAGACCGAGGAGAACATCAGCCAGGAGCCGTCGCTCATCTGGATCAACAACGCATAAGGTCCGCCCGGCTCCGGCCAGTCGCTGGGCTGGTAGGCTTCAATGTGCCCTGCCCCCGGCCTGAGCAGTTGCTTGAGTTTCGTCGAACCCTCGCGGTACTCCGGCTCATCGACTACCGGTACCTCGATATCCCGTCGCGTAGGGTGCCAGGTCACGCTCAGGCCGTGGTCGCTGACCGACTCGGCCAGGCGCGCGCGTTGCGTCGGCTGCGAGGCATCGATCAGATTGCTGATGGACGCGATCTTTTCCACCAGGCCGGATTCGCTCAACGGCGGCTTGGCCCAGACCCCGGCCAACTGCACGAACAGCGCATTGAACGCCAGCGCGGTGAGCATCGCCATCAGGGTGGTCAGGGCGATCCAGCGGGCGATGGTGTCGCGCGGGCCGCCCGGTCTGTGTCTTGCTCTCATTGGCGGGTCACGCTGGGGGTGAACAGATAGCCGCCATTGCGCACCGTGCGAATCATCGCCGGGCGCTTGGTGTCGAACTCCAGCTTGCGCCGCAGGCGACTGACCTGCACATCGATGCTGCGGTCGAAGGCGTCATGGGCCTGCCCGCGCGCCAGGTCGAGCAACTGCTCGCGGGTGAGGATGCGTTGCGGATGCTCGACGAACACCAGCAGCAGGTCGAACTCCCCCGCCGACAGCGGGATCATCACCTGGTCCGGCGAGCGCAGTTCGCGGCGGGTCAGGTCCAGTTGCCAGTCGGCGAACCGGATCAACGGGCGCGGCACCTCCCCGGTCACCGGCCGACTCTCCCCGGCCCGGCGCAGCACCGCGCGCACCCGGGCCAGCAACTCGCGGGCATCGAAGGGTTTGCTCAGGTAATCGTCGGCGCCCATTTCCAAGCCCACCACGCGGTCGCTCAATTCGCCCATGGCGGTCAGCATGATCACCGGCACGGCGTGCTGCTGGCGCAGGCGCTGGCACAGGGTCAGGCCATTTTCCCCCGGCAGCATCAGGTCGAGAATGATCAGGTCCGGCACCTGCCGCTCCAGCGCCGCCCACAGCGAAGCGCCCTCGGTGGCGACTTCCACCGAGTAACCGTGTTGCACAAAAAATTTCTTCAGCAGCGCGAGGACCTCAAGGTCGTCGTCCACGATCAACAGACTGCTCACCAGTGTGTATCACTCAAGCTCGGAATGAGCTGTCATTCAAAACCATTGGACGCGGCCCGTCATATATTTCAACGCGGTAACAAACCGACAACCACGCAATAAAGCAGACATCTTTAAGCAAAACGCCCATGCCAGCATCGGCCTCCCTGTTCCCAAGGTCCGCCGCCCATGCGCTCATTCCTGTGTTCCGCCCGCCTGCCTCGTCATACCGCCCTGCTGCTGTCCCTGTCCTACCTGGCGGGCTGTACCAGCCCGGGCCCCACCACCCAAACCGACTGCGCGAAGGTCGACTATCCGATCTATGACCCCGCCGAGCCAGTTAACCGTGGCGTGTTCGCCTTCAACAAAGCCGTCGACGACTACGCACTGGCACCGGTCGCCCGCGGTTACCGCCACCTGCCCGACTTCATGCAACAGGGTGTGCACAACTTCGCGAGCAACTTCGGCGAGCCCAAGGTATTCATCAACGACCTGTTGCAGGGCAACCCGCAGCGCTCGGTCAACAGCCTGGGGCGCTTTGCGGTCAACACCACGGTCGGCGTGCTCGGCCTGTTCAACGTCTCGGACCCGCTCGGCATCCCACGCCACACCGCCGACTTCGGCCAGACCTTCGGCGTGTGGGGCATCGGCAACGGTCCCATCGTCGAACTGCCGCTGTTGGGCACCAACAACAGCCGCGACTCCGTGGGCAAGATCCTCAACTTCGTGGTCTCCCCCTTCGGCGACAACAGCGACACCGTACAGACCCTGGGCACCGTCGCCATGGTCGGCGGCGTAATGGACGGTCGCGCCGCCCTGCTGCCGCTGACCGATAGCCTGAAAACCATGCCCGACTACTACAGCGCCCTGCGCGACGTGAACGCCGAACACCGCGCCGCTTTCGTGCAGGAAGGCAAGCAAGGCGCTACCAGCCCCACGAAAAACCGTTGTGAAGGAGCGACTCATGATGACTTCTGAAACCGACGCCCTGGTCCTGCTGCAACGCGTGGCCAAACACGGCGACGCCTCCCTGCAATGCCGCGAAGTCAGCCTGCGCCTGTCAGACGACCAGCAGCACCTGACCCTCAGCCGCTACAGCGAGCACTACAGCCCCGAAGGCCTGGAATGGGTCGAACGCCAGCACCGCATCAGCGTCACCGAGTTGATCCGTTGGGTGATCAAGCAGGGGGAGCCGCAGGTGTTGGTACAGAGTAGAGAGTCGCAAAGAGCTTCGGCTTAAAACCGAGGCAAGCGCCTGCCCTGGACGCTAAGGCCAAAGAGCCTGATTGGAGAGCCGCGTCTGAGTGTTCGATCAAGAATTGTCGGCCACTCAAACCAGATAATTCCTATAAAAATAATGATAACTCTGACTTGGTTTGTTTTTTTAAAGCGCAGTGTCATGGTTCGGCAGTCACTAATCCTGGTGACTTACAAAGAGAAATAAACATGGCACTAAAAGCAGGCGCAACCGCTGAGATCAGCGAAAAATGCCCACAAGGTGGTATTTGGTATCCCGCCGGTAGTCCGGATAAAACCCGGTCAATCGGCATTGGCAACACGATGCCACCAACTCCTAATGGTGAATCCCACTGGGTACTTAAGACTCCGACCGGCGATAATTAAAAACAGGTAGTTTCACCATGTCTTGTGTGCAGCCCTCCCTCGGTTTCCGGCGGAGGGCTTTTTGCACCTCGGTAGAAAAATACGTATGCCTGTACATCAACAAAAACCGAGTCATCTGCTGGAAGTTCAGATTTGAAGAACCTGCTCGGCTACTGCATCATGCGCGCCCCAAATGGATGACTCGCAACACTTCAAGGACCGATCATGAGTGGCAAACCCGCTGCCCGCGTCAGCGACCCAACCGCCTGCCCGCTTCCCGGCCACGGCACCAACCCTATCGTCACGGGTTCGCCCAATGTCATTTTCGACGGCTTGGCCGCCGCTCGAAAGAGTGACCAATCAGCTTGCGGCAGCCCGATAACCGGGGCGGTTTCCAGCACTGTATTCATCAATGGCTTGAATGCCGCCACGCTGGACAGCACCGGCGGGCACGGCAACATCATCATCGGGGGGCTCCGGCACCGTCATCATTGGCGACACCGTGGTCAACGCCCCCTTCACCGGGCTCTTGCCCATGCCGGTGAACTTCACTGACCGTTTGAAGCTGGTGAACGATGTAACGGGCGAACCGATGCCCAATCATGCTTACGTGATCCAACGGGCCGATGGGCGCCTTGAGCATGGGGTTTCGGATGCCGCTGGTTTCACCCATGAAATCAGCTCGCATGTTGCAGAAAGCATCAAGTTGTTTTTGGAAGAGTGACGCATGGAAGCCAACACCATTACCTCGGCGAACGGTAAACCCGTTAAGTTGAAAGCTGAGCACACGCTTACAGATAAAAAAGACAAGAGTGACAAAGTCATTCCTATCGAAAGCACCAAGGCCATTGTGTTTTTTGTCGGGGGTGCAGGGGACAAGGAAAGTTATTATTTTTCTGGCCCTTATGAAAATATAAAATACGCACAAGAGCCCTTAGATAAGCGAGCCAATACCTTACAAAAACAAGGAAAATACAGATCCGCATGGCTTGGGTACAACCAGATTAGAGGAAAGAAAGATATCCAGAAAAATGTCCTGAATATTATCCCTTATAAATCGTGCCCTATTTACATTATTGGCCATAGCTTGGGAGGCTGGAACAGCGGGCATTTGACTAAAACCATGGCTGACTGGGGGTACACCATAACAACACTGGTGACTCTCGACCCCGTCGGAGAAGGTACGCTGGTGTGGCTTGGCTCTGACATTGCCGGATCTGCGCCTACACCGGTTGCGGAGAAGTGGATCAACATCAGAGCCACACCATCCAAACCTGACGATTCAGACAAAGTCGCGGACTTTGGTGAAAGATGGATAATGAATAGCGGGCCTGATTTGAATCTAAACATGGATATTAATCATGCAAATGCATTTGGTATGTTCATGCGGCCAATTGTGGGCTCACAATCCGCCTGCGATATCATCTTTGAATCCATTACCAACAAGCTGGCAAAAACATGAAAAGACTATGGCTGCTTCTACTGGCTATCGCCTGTTCCTCCTGCGCAAAAGATCATGAGAAACCGCCAGCAGACTTGAGTTTCATTTCTGTCGAACGCAAAGCGGATCTTTCGCTGTACATCATCCGCTACGAATCAAACATCAACCTTCTGGATCTCTACGGAAGAGGTATGGGAGAAGGTATTGCCTCAGCTCAATTTATTTGTGCATTAGACGGTGACTATGACTTTTCTGTTGAGCATGAAATTGCGCGTTCTGCCTATGGCAGGATTCAGGCTGATGCGACACAAACGAATCAACCAACCTCAATCTTTTTCACTGAAGCCTTTTTGAGTGAAACCCTCGACAAAGGACAATCCCGTCGCAACCTCTCTGTCGAAGAATTGAACGCTCTGTTAGCCAACAAACAGACGATTCCGTGCAAAACACTCATCACCGCCTACGGCTACAAGGCCTACTACTCCAACACCCTGCAATTACCTGTTGCCGATCTGCTTCGAGAAATCAATAAACCCGAGACCCCGTAGCGCTCTACGAGCACCGCGCAGTTCTTACCCCCTCCCTGCGTGACTCTCCCAAGCAACCTGAGCACTGGCTGACAAATCTTCGACATCAGCTGCGGTACTATCGGCGCTTCCGTCTGCCGTATGAGCTTTGAATTCGCGTGTCTCGAACGTCCCCCTCGACCGCTGCTAGCAACAACTTGCCCTGCGTCCTCGCCGGCCCTCTGCTGCGCCGCCTGGAACCCACGCGGCTGGTGCTATGGCTGGTGGGCTCGCGTGCGCTGGAGCTGACGTTGCGTTTGCAGGCCGGCAGCGAGGCGCAAATCCGCGACTACCCGCTCACCGCCGAGCAGTGCCAGGTGATCCCGGTAGGCCAACACGCTTTTATCCACCTGATCGATCTGCCGCTGGACAATCCCCTGCCTTGCGATGTGCCCATCGACTACGACCTGCTGATCGCCAACGCCGACGGCTCCAGTTCGGGGATCGCCGAGTGGGCGCCGCATTTGCTGTATGGGCAAAAGCAGCAGCCGGATTTTGTGCTGCACAGCCGCATCCAGCAATTGGTCCACGGCTCCTGCCGCAAACCCCATCACTCGGCGGACGAGGGTTTGCTTTGCGTCGATCGCCTGCTGGCGGAAACAGCCGATCCGCAGCAACGCCCTGCCCTGCTGCTGATGACCGGCGACCAGGTGTACGCCGACGACGTGGCCGGACCGATGCTGCGGGCGATTCATGCGCTGATCGAGCGCCTGGGCTTGTTCGGCGAACATCTGGAGGGCGCGGTGGTCAGCGACAGCGCCGCGCTTTACCGGCATCGCGCCAGCTATTACAAACGCGCCGAATTGCTGCCGGCGCTGAAAAGCAACGAGACCCTGCGAGAGCGTTTCTTCGGCGGGGTGAAGAAGCCGATCTTCACCAGCAGCAGCGCCGACAATCACCTGGTGACCTTCGCCGAAGTCATGGCCATGTACCTGCTGGTCTGGTCGCCGCTGCCCTGGCGCCTGATCGATCCACGACCGCCGCAGCTGGATGCCAAGGAGCAGCAGCGCTACCAGCGCGAACAACTGCGGATCGAGGCTTTCGCCAAGGGCCTGGGCGGCGTGGCGCGGGTGTTCGCCCACCTGCCGAGCCTGATGATCTTCGACGACCACGACATCACCGATGACTGGAACCTCAGCGCCCAGTGGGAAGAAACCGCCTACGGCCACCCGTTTTCCAAACGCATCATCGGCAATGCGCTGATCGCCTACATGCTGTGCCAGGGCTGGGGCAACAACCCGGATGCCTTCGCCACACCGCTGCAACACACCCGCGCCCTGAGCGCCGAGGCCCAGGGCGATGCGCGCTACCTGGACAGCGCCACCCAGGACACCCTGATCGACGAGCTGCTGCGTTTCCAGCAATGGCAATACACGCTGCCCACCACCCCGGCGCTGGTGGTGCTGGACACCCGCACCCGGCGCTGGCGCAGCGAGTTCAACCTGGCGCAGCCCTCGGGCCTGCTCGACTGGGAAGCCCTGAGCGAGCTGCAACATGAACTGCTGGATCACCCCTCGGCAATCATCGTTTCACCGGCGCCGGTGTTCGGCGTCAAGCTGATCGAGACGGTGCAGAAGGTCTTCAGCTGGTGCGGCCACCCGCTGCTGGTGGACGCGGAAAACTGGATGGCCCACCGCGGCGCGGCCCAGGTGATCCTGAATATTTTCCGCCACTCGCGCACCCCGGGTAACTACGTGATCCTCTCCGGCGACGTGCATTACTCCTTCGTCTACGAAGTGCTGATCCGCCACCGCAAGGGCGGCCCGAAGATCTGGCAGATCACCAGCAGCGGCATCAAGAACGAGTTTCCACCGACCCTGCTGGAATGGTTCGACCGCCTCAACCGCTGGCTGTATTCGCCACGCTCGCCGTTGAACTGGTTCACCCGCCGCCGGCTGATGCGAGTGGTGCCCTACAGCCCCGAACATCGCGAGGCCGGCGAACGGCTGTGGAACTCGGCGGGCATTGGCCAGGTGTTCTTCAACGACAAAGGCCAACCCCGGGAGATCTACCAGCACAACGCCAATGGCGCACCGAAAACCCGGATGCTGGCGCCAGAGGAAGACTAAACCCCGCCGAGCGATTCGCAACAATGGATTCGCTCGGACACGCTATGGTTCAGCCGGTTGATCGCACCACCCCATTAGCTCTTCAAAGGCTCCCGGATTCCCATGCTCGAACACCTCGACCTGCATGCCCTGCTCGCGACCTACGGTTACTGGGTGATCGTCCTCGGCTGCCTGCTCGAAGGCGAAACCGTGCTGATCCTGGGCGGCATGGCGGCGCATCAGCAAGTGCTGGACCTGTGGGTGGTGATTGCCGTGGCGACGGTCAGCGGGATGTTCGGCGACCAGTTGCTGTTCTGGAGCGGGCGGCATTTCGGCGGGCGTTTGTTGCCGCGCCTGAAGGGCCAGCAGGCCACCATCGAGCGGGTGACCGGGCTGATCCGGCGTTACCCCTCGACCTCGGTGCTGGCGGTGCGTTTCATGTATGGCATGCGCTGGGTCGGCCCGGTGGTGATCGGCGCCAGCGGGCTGTCGCCGCTGCGTTTCACCCTGCTGAATATGCTCGGCGCGCTGCTCTGGGCCACGCTGTTCGTCTGCGGCGGCTACTGGGCCGGCGATGCGCTGGAGCATCTGTTCGGTGATTTGAAGCCTTATCGCCTGCCGATTGTCCTCGGTGTCGTGGTGCTGGTGGTGCTGGTCGCCCTGCTGCGTCAGCGCCGGGCCAGGGCCAGGAACGCCGCGCCGCTTAACGACTGATCCCGCCCCAATCCAACATCCGGAATTTTCATACTGACCCCCGCACTTTATTTCGTTTGCGGCCCCACCCCGCTCTTGGCTTAGATAGCCCGCATGTTCCAGGCAGACAGAGCCCTTAGCCCATGAGCAGCGAAAGCATCAGCCAGTCGATTTCCATCGTTCACCCCATCCGCCTGAGCCACGGCAAGAATGCCGAGGTGTGGGACGAGAATGGCAAGCGCTACATCGATTTCGTCGGTGGGATCGGCGTACTCAATCTGGGGCATTGTCATCCGCGGGTGGTGGCGGCGATCCAGCAGCAGGCCACCCGGCTGACCCACTACGCATTCAACGCGGCGCCCCACGGGCCCTATGTGGAGTTCATGGAGCGGCTGGCGCGCTTCGTGCCCTTGAGTTACCCGGTCAGCGGCATGCTCACCAACAGCGGCGCGGAGGCGGCGGAGAATGCCTTGAAGATCGTCCGTGGTGCCACCGGGCGTACGGCGGTGGTCGCCTTCGACGGCGGTTTCCATGGCCGCACCCTGGCCACCCTCAACCTCAATGGCAAGGTCGCGCCCTACAAGCAGAAGATCGGCGTGCTGCCCGGCCCGGTGTATCACCTGCCCTACCCGAGCGCGGACAACGGCGTGACCTGCGAGGAGGCGCTGAAGGCCATGGACCGGCTGTTCAGCGTGGAGATCGATGTCGCCGAAGTGGCCTGTTTCATCGTCGAACCGGTGCAGGGCGAGGCCGGTTTCCTGGCCCTGGACGTCGAGTTCGCCCGTGCCTTGCGACGCTTCTGCGATGAACAGGGCATCCTGCTGATCGCCGATGAAATCCAGTCCGGTTTCGGCCGTACCGGCCAGCGCTTCGCCTTCACCCGGCTTGGGATCGAACCGGACCTGGTCCTGCTGGGCAAAAGCATCGGCGGCGGTGTGCCCCTGGGCGCGGTGCTTGGGCGCAAGGCGCTGCTGGACAACCTGCCCAAGGGCGGCCTGGGCGGCACCTATTCCGGCAACCCCATCGCCTGCGCGGCGGCCCTGGCGACCCTGGACGAGATGAGCGATCACAATCTGCAAACCTGGGGCGAACGCCAGGAGCAGGCCGTCGTCAGCCGCTACCAGCGCTGGCAGGCCGAACACCTGACGCCTTATCTAGGGCGCCTGACCGGGGTCGGCGCCATGCGCGGCATCGAGCTGGTCAAGGCCGACGGCTCGCCGGCCCCGGAGCAACTGAGCGCACTGCTCAGCGCGGCGCGGGACGCCGGCCTGCTGTTGATGCCCAGCGGCAAGTCGCGGCACATCATCCGCCTGCTGGCGCCGCTGACCATTGAGCCGCAGGTGCTGGAAGAAGGGCTGGATATTCTCGAGGGCTGCCTGGCGCGGTTGGCATGACACCACGCGTTTGCACAAAAGCCGCTCGCCATGGACACTGGCGCGCCTCATGCCATCGACAAGGAAGTGCAACATGACATGCCCCAGCTACAGAGAGCGGCCCACGGCCGCCAGCCCAGGAATCTTCGGCCGCGGCGAGCAAGACTCATGAAGCAGTACATCCCCTTTCTACTGCTATACCTGCTGCTGATGCCGCTGTACTACTGGATGAAGCCTTACCCGCTGAGGAAATGGACAGGCTTGGCCATGGGTCTGGCCGGGCTGCTGTGGATACTGTTCTTGCCCCCCATATTGGGCGATATCGATACCGGGCTGGCCGCCGTGGCGCTGGTGACCATGGGCAGCTCGCTGTTTTTCAGCCGACGCCGCTACCAGGACCACGCCTGAGGCGCTGCGTTACAAGCCGAACACCCGCCGCGCATTGCCCTGCAGGAACTTGTCCCGCACCGGCTCCGGCAGCTCCAGGGCCTGGACCTGCTGCATGCATTTGGCGAACGGCAACTGCGGGAAATTACTGCCGAACAACACCTTGTCCTGCCCGTAGGTGCGCATGAAATGCAGCAGCTGCGGCGGGTAATAGGCCGGCAAGTAGGCCGAGGTGTCGATGTAGATATTGTCGTGCTTCCAGGCCAGGCCGATCATCTCGTCGGTCCAGGGGTGGCCGATGTGCCCGGCGACGATTCGCAGTTCCGGGAAGTCCAGCGCCACCTCATCCAGATAAGGCACCGGCCGCCCGGTTTCCGAAGGCATCAGCGGGCCGGTGTGGCCGACCTGGGTGCAGAAGGGAATGCCCAGCTCCACGCACTTGGCGTACAGCGGGTAGTACAGGCGGTGGTTGGGCGGCAGTTTCCACAGCCAGGGCACGATGCGCAGGGCCTTGCAGCCCAGCTCGCCCACCGCCCGCTGCAGCTCGGCCAGCGCCGCCATCGGCCGGCTCAGGTCCACCGTGGCCACGCCGACGAAACGCTCGGGATAGGCGCGGGTGAATGCAGCAATTTCATCGTTGCTGAACACCCAGCGCTCCGGCCGGCACCAGGCCGCCAGCATCAGCTTCTCGACCCCGGCCTGGTCCATCAGCTCGACGGTCTGCTCGATGCTCAGCGGCTGGTCCAGCCAATGCGCCGAACCGGATTTCTCGAACAGCCGCGCCACTTCCGGCAACAACTGCCGCGCCCGGCCGTTGGCCGGTTGCGCCCATGCGTCGATTGCACCCTTCATAGATCTATCCCCTCCGCTGACGGTGATCCAGGCGACGAAGGGCTCAGGCTACGTCCGCGCCACGGCAGCGACAATGTTCGCAGCGCTCGGCGGCGTTGACCGATCCGCCCAGGTTCGGCGCCCACCCTTTACCTGGTTCCGTCTCCCTCCTTTCCCCTTCCCTGCCCCTCGGACCGACCAGCGGTTCCAAGCGCGCATTTTGCTGGCATCGTCGCTGATCAGGCCGAAAAACAAACTTCTGGAAACACAACAAGCTGAAACGTATCAGCTCCAGCAAAAACGGCAATTATGCATAAATGCAAATTTACCCTTGACCCGAAAAATCGCCTCGCTTAAGGTGAAATTGCTGTATGCACATACAGTATTTTTTAATGAGCATTTATGTGAATCCATTCACGGACGAGGTATTACCTATGAAAAGCAACACTGAAAAATTCGACAAAACACCCCATCAACCCAGCCTCTGGACTCGCGCCGATGCGCTGAAAGTCCATGCGGACGATCCCACCACGACCCAGCCACTGGTCAGTGCGGATTTCCCGGTATTGAGCAACGAGGTGTTCATCTGGGACACCATGCCGCTGCGCGACCTGGACGGAAACATAACCTCCGTCGACGGCTGGTCGGTGATCTTCACCCTGACCGCGGATCGTCATCCGAACGACCCGCAGTACATCGACGAAAACGGCAACTACGACATCACCCGCGACTGGAACGACCGCCATGGTCGGGCAAAGATGTACTACTGGTTTTCCCGTACCGGCAAGGACTGGGAACTGGGTGGCCGGGTGATGGCCGAAGGGGTTTCGCCCACAGTTCGCGAATGGGCCGGCACGCCGATCCTGTTGAACGAACAGGGTGAAGTGGACCTGTACTACACCGCCGTCACGCCGGGCGCGACCATCGTCAAGGTGCGTGGCCGGGTGGTGACCACCGAGCATGGCGTCAGCATGGTCGGTTTCGAGAAGGTCAAGCCGCTGTTCGAGGCCGACGGCAAGATGTACCAGACCGAAGCGCAGAACCCCTTCTGGGGCTTCCGCGATCCATGGCCGTTCCGCGACCCCAACGACGGCAAGCTGTACATGCTGTTCGAAGGCAACGTGGCCGGCGAGCGCGGCTCGCACAAAGTGGGCGAAGCAGAAATCGGCGACGTGCCGCCAGGTTATGAAGACGTCGGCAACTCCCGTTTCCAGACCGCCTGTGTCGGTATCGCCGTGGCCCGTGACGAAGACGGCGACGACTGGGAAATGCTGCCGCCGCTGCTGACCGCGGTCGGCGTCAACGACCAGACCGAACGCCCGCACTTCGTGTTCCAGGACGGCAAGTACTACCTGTTCACCATCAGCCACACCTTCACCTATGCCGACGGCGTGACCGGGCCGGACGGGGTGTACGGTTTTGTCGCCGATTCGCTGTTCGGTCCCTACGTGCCGTTGAACGGTTCCGGCCTGGTGTTGGGCAACCCGTCCTCCCAGCCGTTCCAGACCTACTCGCACTGTGTGATGCCCAACGGCCTGGTGACCTCCTTTATCGACAGCGTACCGACCGACGAAAGCGGCACGCAGATTCGTATCGGCGGTACCGAAGCACCGACGGTCGGGATCAGGATCAAAGGGCAACAGACCTTTGTGGTGGCCGAGTACGACTACGGTTACATCCCGCCGATGCTCGATGTAACGCTCAAGTAATAGCGACACCGGGCGTTCAGGCAGCGGGTTCGAGTTCGATGAAGAACCCGTTGTGGATATGAATCGAGATATCCCGCCTGGCTCACTGCGACTTTGCTCAGGAGCTTCATTGAACAATGCGTAGTACCGACCCTTCAGAACTGGCTACACGGATGTAGCCAGTTCTGCTCCTTCCTTGCGTGACGCCCCTTTCCCCTTGGCCAGCATGGCTGTCCACTCCCCCCGGCTCAGCTCCCGGTCTTGACCTTGCTCCAGACCCGAGTACGCACCCGTTCCATTTTCAACGGCAGCGGTTCCAGCGGGAACAGCGTGGCCATCACTTCCCTGGACGGATAGACACCCGGGTTGTCGCGGATTTTCTGCTCCACCAGCGCCGTGGCATCGCGGTTGGCGTTGGGGTAGCCCAGGTAGTCGGAAGACTGGGCAATCACTGATGGACGCAACAGGTAGTCGATGAACTTCAGGCCGTCCTGTGGGTGCGGCGCGTCCTTGAGCAACACCAGGTTCTCCACCCAGACCGGCCCGCCTTCGCGCGGAATGCTGTAGACCAGATGACGGCCGTTGTCAGCCTTCTGCGAGGCGACCTGGGCATCGAACACCCCGCCGCTCCAGCCCACCACCACACAGACGTTGCCGTTGGCCAGGTCGGAGATAAACTTCGACGAATCGAAGTAGCGGATATGCGGCCGGACCTTGAGCAGCAAGGCCTCGGCCTTCTTGTAATCCTCGGGGTTCTGGCTGTTGTAGGGCAGGCCCAGGTAATGCAGGGCGATGGGGATGATTTCGTTCGGTGCATCGAGCATGGCCACCCCGCACTGGCTGAGCCTGGCCAGGTTCTCTTCCTTGAAGATCAGGTCCCAGGAGTCCACCGGCGCCTGGTCGCCGAGTAGCGCCTTGACCTTGTCGACGTCATAGCCGATGCCCGTGGTGCCCCACAGGTAGGGTGCGGCGAAGCGGTTGCCAGGGTCGTTGCTCTGCACCTTGGCCAGCATCTCGGGGTCCAGGTGCGACCAGTTGCCGAGCTGGCTGCGGTCCAGTTCCTGGAGCACCCCGGCCTTGATCAGGTTCGGCAGCAGATCGCTGCTGGCCACCACCACGTCATAGCCACTGCGCCCGGCCATCAGCTTGCTTTGCATCACGTCGCTGTTGTCGAAGGTGTCCTGCAGCACGCTGATGCCGGTTTCCTTGTGGAACTGTCCGGGCGTGTCCGGGGCGATGTAGTCGTACCAATTGTAGAAATGCACGCTCGGTTCGGCGGCCTGGGCCGTAGCGAAACCGAACAGTGCGGCCAGGGCCAGGGGCAAACAGCGGATAGCTTTCATCTGAGGACTCCGAGCGTTGGCACCCGCCCAAGGGACGTGCGCCTCGCCTGCTGATTATGGATTGTTATGGCAGGGCCGAAAGCGGCGGAAAAACAGCGATGGGGTTTAAGGGATCAACAGCTCGCGACGGCCATCGGCGTGCTCGACGTATTCGCCGGATAGTTGCAGGCGCCGGTCGTGCAGGTAGTCGTAATCGCGGCGAGCGGCCTTGAGTTGCCCGAGGTCGAGCTGCACCACCTGCCGGCACTCGTCGCGGCCGGCCTCGAACAGCAGTCGGCCGAAGGGATCGACCAGCGCGCTGCCACCGGCGAACACCAGGCCGCCGGTGCCGCTGCCGACCCGGTTCACCATCACCGCGAAGGCCTGGTTCTCCTGGGCACGGGCCATGATCGCGGTGCGGTGCACCGGGCCGTAGGGGTCCATGTTGCCGTTGCTCACCAGAATCAGCTCGGCGCCCAGTTGGCCGAGGGCGCGCGCGCTTTCCGGCAGTTCGATGTCGTAGCAGATCAGCAGGCCGACCCGCACGCCCCGCCAGAGCACGGTGGCGTAACGATCACCGGGCTGGAACAGACCGCGCTCGTCGGGCCACAGGTGAGTCTTGCGATAACTCGTCGCCACCCCTTCGGGGGTCACCAGCAGCGAGGTGTTGTAGTAATGGCCGGCGGCTTTTTCGGCGATGCCGACCACCACCGCGACCCCCTTGGCGCGCACCGCCCGCAATACGGCCTGGATACTCGGCCCGTCCAATGGCCCGGCGACCTCGGCCAGTTGCTGCTGGTTGGCGAAACCGCTGATCTGGGTTTCCGGGAAGACCAGCAGGTCGATGTCGTCATCACAGTCGGCAATGCCCTGCAGGACCCGCTCGAGGTTGTAGGCCGTGTCGCCGTCACGACCGGCCAGTTGCATCAGTTCAATCTTCATCGTGGATCCTTTGAAGTGTCGGCAGGTCTCCGGACGCCACATGGGTGTCACCCGCCAGGGCTGGTGGCGAGTATGGAGGGGATGCAGCCGCGCGGTAATCACTGCAAAGGAGTACCCCGCCAGGGTTAGCTGGCGGGACAAGGCAACAGAAGACTGGCGGGGTCAGGCGTTACCCAGCGACTGGCGGGAAGCCCGCGCAGCCTTCAGCGCGCGCCAGGTCCAGAGCGCGCCGCACAGGTCCGGCAAGGCCAGCAGCAACAGCACCGGCGACACCAGCCCGGCGGCGACGAAGGCGGCAAAAAACACCGGCACCGACAGGCGGATCGACACGGTCAGGGCCATCAACTCGCGCCGCTCGGTGTAGCCGGCCCAGACGTAATAGACGCCCAGGTACAAGGCCAACTGGCCCATCACCCGGATCCACACCTCATCGGTCAGGGCGAAGCCGAACAACGGCAACAACAGGTTCGGCGCCAGCACCAACGCGGCGCCCAGCAACAACATGTACAGGCCGAACACAAACACGCTCTTGCCCGGATGGCTCATGGTTTCACTCCTTGGGGGGGCGATGTGAGGCGATAGGCCTCGGCATCGAAATAACGGGTCTGCTGGCGGAACTGCCAGCTGAACCCTGGCCACAGGGCGACGTTGCGCCCGCTGTCGGGGTCCATGTACCAGCTCTGGCAACGGCCGACGCTCCATACCGCGCCGCGCAGCCGGTGGCGCAGGCCCTGGTTGAAGCGCGCCTGGGCCTGCGGATCGACATCGACGCTGGTCACGCCCAGGCGTTGCAGGGTGTCCAGGGCACCGAGGATGTAGGCGATCTGCGACTCGATCATGTAGACGATGGAGTTGTGCCCCAGGCCGGTGTTGGGCCCCATCAACAGGAACAGATTGGGAAAGCCGCTGACCGTGGCGCCCTTGTAGGCTTCGCTGCCCTGCTGCCAGGTGTTGACTATGTCCACCCCGCCACGCCCGAGGATCATCCCCGCCGGGAACGGCGTGCGCGCCTTGAAGCCGGTGCCGAAGATCAGCGCATCCAGGGCATGGCGCTGGCCGTCGACGGTGATCAGCGCGTCCTCGGTGACTTCACGGATACCGCTGGTGACCAGCCGGGTGTTGGCCTGGGCCAGGGCCGGAAAATAATCGTTGGACAGCAGGATGCGCTTGCAGCCGATGGCGTAGTCCGGGGTCAGGCGCCGGCGCAGTTCCGGGTCCTTGACCTGGCGCCGCAACAGGTTGAGCGCCAGCCATTTGTGCAAGGCCATCAGCCGCGGGTTGAACACGAAACCCAATACCCGGGTTTCATGGGCGGTGTAGATCAACCCGCGCAACAGCCGCTGCACCGCGGGAAAACGCCGCAGCAGGCGCTGGGCGGTCGTGGAAAAGGCCCGGTCCGGCTTGGGGATGATCCACGGCGGCGTGCGCTGGAACACCGCCAGGCTGGCCACCCGCGGCTGGATCTGCGGCACGAACTGGATCGCCGAGGCGCCGGTGCCGATCACCCCCACCCGCTTGCCGGCCAGGACATAGTCATGGTCCCAATGCTGGGAATGAAAGACCCGGCCCTTGAAGCGCTCAAGCCCCGGCAGTCGGGGATAATCCGGGGTCGACAAGGCCCCGGTGCCGGCCACCACCACCTGGGCAAAACGCACGCCGCCACGGGCATCCGTCACCTGCCACAGGGCGCGCTCTTCCAGCCAGCGCAGGCCGGTGACCGCGGTGTTGAAGCAACAGTGTTGCAGCACCTGATACTTGTCGGCGCAGTGCCGCAGGTAGTCGCGGATCTCCGGCTGCGGCGAAAAGCGTCGCGACCAGTCGGGGTTGGGCTCGAAGGAAAACGAATAGAGGTGGGAAGGAATATCGCAGGCACAGCCGGGGTATTGATTGACCCACCAGGTGCCGCCGACGCCGGCTTCCTGTTCGAGGATCAGGAAGTCCTGTTCGCCGCGCTGGCGCAGGTTGATCGCCATGCCGATGCCGGAGAAGCCGGCGCCGATGATCACGACCCGATAGACCCGCGCGGGGTCGGCCTGCTCCTGAAGTAGCGCACTCATGTTCCTGACTCCTGGCTGCACAAACGCCGGGCGAGACCGCCCGCAGCGCATGCACGGCTGTTCATTCCGAAGTTCCGTGGATCGAGGGTGGGCCGCTCACCGGCCCTGGCGGTTAGGTTGACGCTGCGTGCAGCCTGCTGGTCCGGTGCGCCAGGTTCTCCAGCGCCTGCGGGTCGAGTTCGGCGGCGATCACCAGGGCCTGGCGACGCAGGGTCTGCAGGGGCGTGCGGCGGCCGAATATGCCGGTGAAGTGCATGAACATGCGCAGGCCGAAACCCAGCCCATCGCCCCTTTGCCGCGGCACCAGGTGCAGGTGGGCGTGGGGAATGTGCTGGTTGGTGGCCTTGCCGTCGTTGACGATCAGGTGCGTGCCTTCCACCCCGAAGCCGGCGCGCCGCTGGGCGGCGAGCAGGGTATCGAACACCTGGTACAGGTGCTGGCGGATGACCGTGGGCAGTTGCTCGAGCTTTTCCACATGGGCCAGCGGGATCAGCAGCAAGTGCCCCTGCCCCAGCGGATGCACATCCATGAAGGCCATGCAGTGGGTGTCGCGATAGACCAGGGCACTGGGCAATTCGCCGGCCGCGATCTGGCAGAAAATACAGGTCATCCGTGAATCCTCGGTGAGTGGCGCTCCTTCGGGCGCTGTAAATGTAGCTCACGCCGCTCGCCGAGGTTCGGCGCAAGTTGTTACCGGACGTCGCGCGAACATCCGCGCCAGCAGCCAGCGGTCGCGCAGGTAGGGCTTGTTGTCCAGCAGCGCCGCCAGCCGCGGCAGGTTGACGAAGGGCACGCCGGGGTAGATGTGATGCTCGACGTGGTAGTTGATATTGGCCCACAACAGGCCGATCAGCCGGTCGCTGACGGTCACGGTGTTCTTCGCCAGGTCCAGGCGCTCCGGGTCGCCAACCGCCAGGGTGGCCATGGGGAAGTGCTCGTAGCCCCGGGAAATCGGGTTGATCACCAGCGCCAGCAACAGCAGCGGCACGATGAAAATCAGCACGAATTGCAGCATCAGCCCCTGGCTGTAGCACCAGGCGCCGATCGCCGCCATCGACAGCAGATTGAACGCCAGCTCGCGCAGCACCCGGTTGCGCACCGCCTTGCCGTAGCGCACCAGGGAAAAGTAGATGAAGCGCGGCACGAACACGGCGATGCGCAGGAACATCCACTTCACCCCGCCGGTGTAGTTCCAGTCGTCGGGGTCCTTGTCCGGGTCGCCCAGGTAGCGGTGATGGTATTTGTGGCACTCGGTGAAGGAGGAAAACGGGAACACGATGAACCAGGCCATGAAGCGCCCGACCCACAGGTTCAGCGCCGCCGAACGAAAGCCGCTGGCATGCCCGCAATCGTGCTGCAGCACGGTGAAGGCATGCAGCTGGTTGCCCAGCACCAGCACCGCCAGCGCCAGGCCCCAGGGGTTGTCGCCGAGCAGGATGTACAGCGCCGCCGCGCACCAGACCAGCACATGCAGTACCGACCAGAGCACGAACTTCAGCGGCTGCGGCTGCATCAGTGCCTGCAACTGAGCCTGGCGCTCGCGGTCGACCCGCAGTTCGGCGCGCTTGGCCAGCCGCAGTTCGTCCTCGGCGGCGTGGTGGGTTGAATGATTCATGAATTGACCTTCCTCTGTCTGTATCGCTAATCGACTTGCAGGCGCACGTCGTCCGTCAATGGATAGCCCACGCACAACAGTGCCTGGCCCCGGTTCAGTTCGTCCGCCGACAGCCCATGGTCCTCGCGCATGCGTACCTGCCCCGCCAGCCGGGTGCAGACGCAGGCCGTGCAGAAACCGCTGCGGCAGGAAAACGGTGGCTGCACGCCGCTGGCCAGGGCCGCGTCGAGCAGGGTCTGGCCCGGGGCGACCGTGAAACTGAACGCCTGGCCCTGCATCAGCAGCTCCACGCGTTTTTCCGTGTCGCCGCTGGCCACTGGCGCCTTGGCCGGGGTGAAACGCTCCTGGTGCACGCTTTCCGGGGCGATGCCCAGGGCCTCCAGGGCGGCGGTCACCTCGTCCATCATGCCGCTGGGGCCGCAGCTGTAGTATTCGCGGGCTTGCGGGCCGGGCAGCGCGCCGAGAATGTCGATCACCCGCTGCCGGGTCAGGCGTCCTTCGTGGGCCCCCGGGGTGTCCGGCCGCGACAGCACATGCACCAGTTGCAAGCGCTCGCCGAAGGTCTGGCGCAGCTGGTCGAGCTTGTCGCGAAAGATCACCGACTGCTGATTGCGGTTGCCGTAGATCAGCGACACCTGGGCGTCCGGCTCGAAGTGCAGCGCCGACTTGAGGATCGAGAAGATCGGCGTGATCCCGCTGCCCGCCGCCAGCAGCACCAGGTGCCGCCCCCGGCCCGGCTGCGGGGCGAAGGTGAAGCGGCCGTGGGTGCCGAGGGTCTGCACCGCGTCGCCGGCGCTCAGCTCCTGCACCAGGCGGTTGGAAACCTTGCCGCCGGCCACGCGCTTGACGGTGATTGACAGGGTCTTGTCCAGCCCCGGCGTGCTGCTGATGGAATAGGCGCGGCAGCCCTTGGCGCCGTCGACGTCGACCTCCAGGGTCAGGTACTGCCCGGCGCTGTAGCGGACTTTGCGCAGCAGCGGCTGCTTGAGGTGAATGGTCACCGCATCGTCGGTTTCCCGTTCGATGGCGGCGACTTTCAAAGTCAGGGGACGGTTCATGGCTGGCCCAGGGCGCTGTGCGCGGGGGTGGGTTCGTCGGCGTTGCGCGGTGTGGCGAGGCGCCGTTGATGGGCATGTTCATGGGCCGCGATGGGCGCCGGCAGCACCCGGAATTGCAGCAGGCGGACTTTCTCTGCGTGGTCCAGCGGCTGCCACCAGTCGAGCTTGTCCGCCAACGCATCGAAGCGGCGCAGCATCAGCAGCACGAACAGGCCGAATACGCTGAGGTCGCGAAACACCATGGAACCCGCGGCCGCCAGTTCCGGCTTGAGCCGCTCGAACAGCGCCGGGCTCTCCGACCAGTGGCCGACGGACCAGTGATGGTGGCAGGCGTGGTAACCCTCGTTGAGGATATTCACCGGCGTTTCCAGCAGGGTCACGGTGTTGTACATCCAGTCCTTGGGGTCTTGCTGGCCGCCGTAGAAGGCGTGCTGGCTCCAGTGGATGACGCCCATCAGGAAGTTGCTCGCGCACCAGGGCACCAGCATGTAGAGCACGGCGATCGGCAGGCTGTAGCACGCCAGCGCGACGAACAACCCGACATGCACCAGGTTGCCCATGACCATGGCCCGGGCCTGGCTGCGCTTGTGTTTGCTCTTGAAGTACAGCCAGGGCGAAACCATGAACTGCTGGTACATCACCTCGCGCACCATGTACACGGCGAAATCCCAGGCGCTGGCATGGTCGTAGCGCGCGGTGGCGTAGACATCCAGCGGCCCGGCGTTTTCCCGGTGATGCTGTTGCAGGTGCGCCGCCGCATGGGGGATCAGGCCCATGGGAATGGCGAAGAACATGTACAGGAAGGAATTGCCGACCCAGCGATCGAGCAGGCTCGAACGCTTGAAGATACCGCCGGGAACATGGCCTTCCTGATGCATGGCGCTGAAGGAGCGGACAAAGCCGCGAATGTTCGGCCCATAGACGAAGGCGTAGAACAGCAGCACCAGCAGCCAGGAGATTTCCTTGAGCCACAGCTGGGCAATGAACACCGGCCCGGCGGTCAAGCCCAGGCTGATGGCGGCGGCCAGGATCGGCTCGTCCCTCGGGTCCTTGAGCAAGCGGTCGGCCAGGGGTTGCAACAAGCGGTGATAGCTCGTCACCAGCCAGTTGCCCAGGGCCTTCATTCCCGGCAGCCACGACAACGACCGGCGCCCGGCCTGCAAGGTGCACGACAGGGCCAGAATCACAGCGATGGCCGCGGTGTTGAACACCAGCAGCAGAATGAACAGCGGAACAGCCAGGCAGTGAAACCCGCGACCGACATTGGCCGGGCGCGGCGGATAGAGAAAATCGCTACTCATGCTTCTACTCCATTAGGCATGTTGCCGAGGCCGGAGCGACGCCAGGGGCGCCGAAGCTCCGACTGCGGTAGCAGGCGAATCAGGCGCTGTAGGACTCGCGCAGGAACTGCGCCAGCAACGGCGTGGCGGCGCTGCGGGAGATCGGATGGAAGCCGATCGCCCGGGAGGCCGCCAGCAGATAGGCCACTTCGTCGGAGGCGATGAACGCCATGCCACCCAACAGCTCGACGCTGAGGTTGGTCGCCCGCTCGATCGCCGCCTGCACCAGGAAGCGCGTGCACAGCGCCTTGTGGTAGGTGTTCATCGGCGCATCCTGTTGCGCCTGCAATTCGCCGGCGGTGCCGAGCAGTGCCTGATGGGCGCCCTCCAGCTCGATGCACAGCAGGGCCAGTTGCGCGGGGTCGGCGAAGGGCTTTCTCAGCAACCGGTCGACCAGCGCCGAGGCCACGCCCAGGTAGCTGCCGCCGACCATCAGCTGGAACCAGCTCAGGCCGTTGAGCGAGGTTTCCATGGCGGTGGCGGCCACTTCTTCGCTGTCGGCGCCGTCGGCCAGCAGCATGCGCTCGCTGGGCACGAACACGCCGTTGAACACCAGTTCGTTGCTGTCGGTGGCGCGCAGCACCGTGGCGTTCCAGAAGGGTTCGCGGGTGACCGTGCTGCCATCGGCAAAGACCACGGCAAAGCCCTGGCTGACGCTGCCGTCGTCCTGTTCACAGGCGACGCCGACCACGATCACGTCCATGTGGTGGCTCATGGTGCAGGGCTTCTTGCTGCCGTCGAGGACGAAACCGCCCTCCACCGGCCGCGCCTTGACGCTGCGGTTGAAGATCTCCGAGCCCGGCTTGCCCTCGGCGAAGGCCGAGGCGATCAGCAGCTGGTCCTGGGTGATGCCCCACAGCAGCTCTTCCGCCGCCGGGATCAGCCCGCCCAGTTGCACGATGGTGGCGATGGTGTGGTGGTGCATGGTCATCATCACCGCCAGGGACGGGCACAGCGAACCGATGGCGCGCAGGATCTCCACGGTTTCCTCCGGCGAGGCGCCGAGGCCGCCGTAGGTCTCGGGGATAATCAGGCCGGCGGCGCGGTAGTCGCGAAACAGCCCGCAGAGCACGGCCGGATCGGCTTGCTCCAGGGCCATCAGGCCGCGCTCCCGGAGGGCGGCGAGCAGGCCCGGCAGGTACTTCTCGGTGGCGTTGCGGGCGTTGTGCATCGACATGGTGTGGACTCCTTTCTCGTTGTCAGGGTTAACCGGCTTTTTCGATCAACTGCTCCACCGCGGGGGCGAAACCGAAGGCTCGGGCCAGGTCGAAGATCGCTTCGGCATCCTCCAGTGGAGGACGCTTGCCGATGCTGTAGTCGCGCCGCAGGCCGGCCATGGTCAGGACCATGGTTTCGGCCAGGCAGCTGAAGGTCACGCCCGTGGGCAGACCGGTGAGGTTCTGTTGGCCGAAACGCTGGCTGCGGTCGGGCAGATGGATCAGGCCGCCTTCGATCACCGTGACGTCCGGGCGCAGCGCCAGGGTGACGTGGCCGATGTCCGGTGGCTGCGCGCAGTCGCAGATGATCGCGTTCTGATGCAGCACCAGCGGATCGATAAAGGCCGAGCCATTGGAGGTCGCCGAGAGCACGGCTTCCAGGCGCGGCAGCCAGTGGCCCAGGTCCGCGGTGATCACCAGCGGCGGCTGCACCTGCGGCTTGCCCTGGGCCAGGGCGTCGACGCTGTCGAACAGCGTGCGCAATTGCTCCTCGTCGCCGAGGTCGCGATCCAGCAGTTGCTCGACGCTGGCCAGGCTCGGCAGGAGCAGCACCAGGGTCTTGGCGATACCGCTGCTGTGGCCGCCCTGGATCTGCAGCAAGGCATCGCGATACAGCTCGCCGGCCACCAGCCGCAGCTCGTCCATGGCGCCCCGATTGGCCCCATTGCCGAGCAATACCAGGTGCTCGCAGAAGCGCCCCAGGCGCAGGCTGGCCAGGCGACCCACCGAACCGTAGGCACCGATCACCCCGGTCAGGCGCTTGGCCAGCGGCGCACCGCGGTTGGCGCAAGTGCTCAGCAGCGCATCGACACCGACCATGGCCGTCAGGCTATTGCCGGTGGTGGTGTGGAACCGCTCGTTGATGACATCCACGCCGGCACTGGAAATCACCGAGGTGTAGGCCCCCAGCCCAACGAAATCCACCTCCAGCTCGGCGACGCTATCCAGGTAGTTGGCCAGCAGCTTGCGCCGCTTGCCCAGGCTCAGGCGCGTCAGGTCGCGCGGTTGCAGCAGGCTGCCGATCAACCAGCCTTCGACGTAGTCGCCGGCATCGTTGTAGACCCGGCGGGCGTGATAGGACACCCCGGCGTCGAGGTCGGGCTTGGCCCATTCGGAGAAGTCGTCGAGCCAGCCCTGCATAAAGGTTTTTTCCGCCGCCGACAGCCCCAGGCCATCCACCACGCTGTCGCCATTCACGCTCTCGGCGGTGGTCGGGTGCAGCAGGAAGGCGAAGCGCCCCAGGCAACGCCCGCTGCTGCGTGGTTTGCCCGGTGCGATCCAGGGGCTCAGGGGCCCCCGTGGCCCGGCATAACCGTGGGCTTCGAGAATCAAGCGGTGTTGCTGGTTATGCACCACCAGTTCCGCCACCGCCTTGAGGCCTTCGAGCAGCAGGTCAATGTCGGCGCCCTCGATGCACAGCGGCGGCTGGATGCGCAGCACGTTGCCTTCGGTGAGGGTCGGCAGGCAGTACACGCCATGGCGGCTTTTCAGGTAGCCGCAGACGATCGGCACCAGGGCGCCGAAAGCGCTGGCCAGGGACAGCGTGTACAGGCGCTCGCCGCTCCAACGCCGGAACTTCAGGCCGAGCATCAGGCCGCGGCCGTCGAGGCTGTGGAACACTTCGGGATAGTCCTGCACCAGCCGCGACAGCCCGGCGTACAGGTAGGCGCCCTGCTGCGCCGCATGCTTGAGCTGCGCACCGTCGTTGGCGGTGAGCTGGTCGAGCACGGCCAGGCCGATGGCGGCGCTGAAGCCGTTCACGGCGAAGGTGGAGCTGTGGTGCCGGTCGAAATCGCGGCTCCAGCACTGCTCGCCGTAGATGCACGCGCCGATGGCCGCGACGCCGCCGCCCAAGGCCTTGGCCAACAGCACCACGTCCGGCGTCAGGCCGTGGGCGGTGGCGGCGAACAGCTCGCCGGTACGGCCCAGGCCGGTCTGGATCTCGTCGAGCACGAACAAAGTGCCGTATTGGCGGCAGAGGTTCTGCGCCGCCAGCAGGTAGCCTGGCGGTGGGGTGATCATGCCCGCCTCGCCCTGCACCGCCTCGACGAAAAAGGCCGCGGCGCGTCGGGTTTTCAGCAGCGCCTCGAGGGCCTCCAGGTCACCATAGGGCACATGGCTGAAACCGTCGGCGCGGATCTGGAACGGCTCGCGGTAAGTGGCCTTGCCGGTGACCCCGACCGCGCCCTGGGTCTTGCCGTGAAAACCGGTCAGGGTGCCAATCACCAGTTCGCGCTGGGTCGCGGCGCGGCACAGCTTGATCGCCGCTTCGACGGTTTCCGCGCCGCTGGTGGTGAAGGTCACCTTCGAGTGGGTGCCGGGCGCCAGCTCGATCAGGCGCCGCGCCAGTTCTTCGGCGCCGGGGTTGATCAGCGGCTGGACCAGCGAGGCCTGGCCGCTGGCGAGAAAGGTGTGGATCGCCTCGGTAATAGGCGCCGCGCCATAACCGAAGGGCACCGCGCCGAACTGGCCGACGAAATCGATCAGGGTCTGGCCGCTGGCGGTTTCGATGCGAGTGCCCTGGGCGCGCACCACGGTCTCGTTGAGGCCGACGAATTCCAGCAGTTCCTGGCGGGTGATATTGAGCAATGAATCAGCCATGACCGACCTCCCCCACTGTGCCGAACGCGCCCTGGTTGATGACGCCGTACAGGTGCTGGCTGACCTTGCTCACGGTGTCGTGCAGGTAGGCCAGCTCAGGGTCCAGGGAGATGCCGAAACGGTCCTCGAACTCGGCGGACAGGCCGACGATCAGCACCGAGTCGACGCCCATCTCGTGGAACGAGCGCTCGACGTCCAGCGACCCGGAATCGACCTCCAGCAGGCTGGCCAGGGTTTCGGTCACGGCAAAGGTTATTTCGTCTATGTGCACAGTCGCCTCCCAGCGTATTTCGCTTCCTTTGCATGGCCGTTGGCCCGCGCCAACCGCGTGGTGAAACCAGCGGATCAACGCTTGGGCAGGCGTCATGATGCAAACGCGTTTTGAGTGTGGATAACCCGACGGAGCAGGCTATTTGCTACACCCCGATGCTCGGCGTCATGCCGGTTCAGCTCAATACTCCGTAAGGAGTAGCGAGCCCTGTAGCCGCTGCCACAGGCTGCGATAGGACCGACGGTCCTCCAGCGGTCTCAAGCCCTTGCGTCCGCTTCGCGGCCGATCGCAGCCTCGCAGGCTCGGCAGCGGCTACAGGGTTTGGCGCCGACCGGTAGGTCGCGCATGGCGCAGCTTTGGCTTTTGATCTACCCGCCCCATCGGGAGGCCGAGTGGAGGTGTTCATCAGGGGGATGGCGCGCAGCGCCCCTCGACGCAGTCGAGGACATCGTATGGAGGTCGAAGCGCAGCCGACCGGAGTCGATGCCCCCTGATGGACGCCGGAGCGAGGGAACCTGAGCGCAGCGAAGGCCGTACGCAGGGGCAAGCGTTTTTTGGTTACTTTTTGCTGGGCCGGCATTCCGGCGTTTGAAAAAAAGTGACCCGCCGTAAGGGCGGAACCCTAAGCGGCCGTTACCGCAGAAATGGATATGTACACCGACCAACATCAGCAGTGAGACCACCCCCGTCATCACGGCCAATCAAGCGTCGACCGGCCGCTCCTACAGAGGCGCAGGCGACGCCGAAGCACTGACCCCCGTCAGCACTGTGTAAGGGTTACCGGATGAAAGACAGGCAGGCAGCACTCACTCGTCGCAGAACAACGCCGCGATCTGCGCCCGACTCGACGCCTGGAGTTTGGAGAAGATGTTCTGCAGATGGGTTTTCACGGTCTTGTCGCTGATGCCGAGGATCTGGCCAATCTCCCAGTTGGTCTTGCCTCGGGCCACCCAGCGCGAAATCTCCGCTTCGCGGCTGGACAGGATGGACAACAGTTGATGGTTCGGCCCCGGGTTGTGGCGCAACAGCTTGCTGCCCAGCGCCCGGTTCAGGGCGATGTGCAGGTACGGGGCGAAGACCATCATGCGCATTTTGCTTTCGTGGGCCACGGTGGCCGAGATGTTGTGAAAGAAGTAGCCGGTGAAGGTGTTGCGGTGCAATCCGGGCAGCAGGGTCCAGCCCAGGTTGCGTATCCCATGCTCGCGAAAGATCTTCGCCCACACCTGGTCCGGTGAGTTGCCCAGCCGCTCCAGGGTGGTGAACTTGGGGCGCCCGCAGTGCTCGATGGGGTCGATGCCCAGCGGCGGAATCATGCCGTCGCGACCGACGATGGCCTTGATCAGGTCATCGGAGACGCTGTCCGGATGAATCAGGTGCGAGAAGAACACCCGGTGTGCGCGGACCCTGCCGCTGGCGAACACGAAGTTCTCACAGGGCAGGATCTGCGGCAGCGCCAGCTGGGTCTGCTGCGTCAGCTCGGCGATGCTGCGCGCCGAGGTGATGGAGTTGAGCACGCTGGTCAGCTGCAGCCGTTGCTGGCTGTCGGTGGGCGGCAACGACAGCACCGACCGCGGGCGGCTGGCCAGTTCCAGCCGCGGTTCGCAGAAGGCCGGCTGGGCGAACAGCAGCGCCGCGGGCTTGGGCGCATGCACCGGGCCGATCGATAGACTGGTCATGCTTCCACGACCTGGCTGTCGACGGTGATGTCACGCAATACCCGGCCGTTGCTCTCCACCGCGACAACCGACTTGTCCAGCGGATGGGCTTCGACCGGCGCCGGGCCCTCGAGTGCCGCCAGCCAGGGAGCGAACTGCTTGCGGCACTCCTGGCGCTTGATCTTGCCGCTGGAGGTACGCGGCAACGACCCGCCGAACACCAGCAACAGCACCGGCCGCGCCAGTTGGTGCTGTTGCCACAGCCGCGCTTTCAAGTCGCTGAACAGCTGTGGCAGGTCGAGGCTGCGCAAGGCACGCCGTTCGATTTCCTGGGCGATCACCACCTGCTCGCTGTCGCCGGTCTCGATGCTGAAGGCCGCGGTGCCGTCCGGGCGAAAGCTGTCATGGGTGCGCAGCACGGTGTTCTCGATATCACCAGGGTGATGGTTGACGCCATTGACGATGATCAGGTCCTTGAGCCGCCCGGTGACGAACAGCTCGCCGTCGAGCAGGAAGCCCAGGTCGCCGGTGCGAAAGTAGCGCGACCAGCCGAGCGCCGGCGGCGCCGGGCGAAAGGCCGCGGCGGTGCTCTCCGGGCGCTGCCAGTAACCGCTGGCGACGCTGTCGCCGAGGATGCAGATCTCCCCGACCCGCCCGTCCTCCAGCGGCTGCTCGGTGTGCGGGTCGCAGATGAACGGGCCCTGCCCGGGAATGCCGCGACCGCTGCTGACCAGGGTGCGCAGGCGCAACTCGGCGTCGCTGCCCGGGCCCTCATGCAGGCGTGCCACATTGTCCTCCAGCAAGCCGGCATGGAACTGGCGGATCACCGGCTCGCGCTTGCTGCCGCCGGCGCTGACCATCAGCGTGCCTTCGGCCAGCCCGTAGCAGGGAAAGGCCGAGGTGCTGGCAAAACCGGCGCGGGCGAAACGCTCATGGAAGGCGGCAATGGTCTGCGCCCGCACATGCTCGGCGCCGTTGAACGCCACCTCCCAGCTGCTCAGGTCGAGGCCCGCCAGTTCTTCGTCCTTGATCTTGCGCAGGCACAATTCATAGGCGAAGTTCGGCCCGCCGCTGACGGTGCCGCGGTAGGTGCTGATGGCCTGCAACCAGCGCAGCGGCCGTTGCAGGAAGTGGATCGGCGCCAGCAGGGTCGAGCCGAAGCCGACGAACAAGGATTGCAGGATGCCGCCGATCAGCCCCATGTCGTGATACGGCGGCAGCCAGCTGACCAGGTGGCTGTCCTTGTGGGTCAAAAAACCGCGGCTGATGCTGCGCGAATTGTGAATCAGGTTGCCGTGGGTCACCGCCACTCCTTTGGGAATCCCGGTGGAGCCGGAGGTGTATTGCAAAAAGGCGATATCGTCCCGGGTTACCGGGACGGCCCGCCACTCGCTGGCCAGGGCCAGGTCGAGACTCGCCATGTCCAGCACCCGCGGACTCTGCGCCTGCCCCAGCCGGGCCCGGATGGTCGGGACATCCTCGCCACTGGCCAGTGCCGCCGTCGGCTGGCAGTCGTCGATGATGCCGTCCAGCCGGTCCAGGGTCTTGGTCGCCCCCGGCGGGTAGGCCGGCACCGCCACCAGCCCGGCATACAGACAGCCCATGAAGGCGATCACATAGTCCAGGCCTGGCTTGAGCAGGATCAGCACCCGGTCCCCCGCCTGGCAATGCCCCTGCAACCGGGCCGCCGCCGCTCTCGCCGCGCGGTCCAGTTCAGAGAAGGTGATCAGGGTTTCTTCGTCTCGCCCGTTGTGCAGAAAACGATAGGCCAATCGGTCCGGGATCGTATGGGCGTGAAGCTGCAGACATTCCGAAAAATTCGCATACGGAACGTCGCTATCGTGGTCGTTCGTAGTCATTATTTTGTGTCCAGGCAGCCGTACTTAGCCATCTCCCGCAAGGCCCGAAATCTGCGGCCTTGCGCATCCATTACGCTTGATCATCCTCTGGGAGCGCGCAGTCGAAGTTAATACTCCGAACGGCGTATACCCGCAATTTCCGCCCCCGGCGCATATTCGCCTCACAGCTTGATGTATGCATGGCTTTTTGCCATGTCACTTGCAGTCATCAGCTTTTTTCAAGGATGTGAAGCCGATATATCCAGGCCCGTGCAAGCCGGGCCTGTGGAACCGGCCATGCCATCAAACCCAGGCCGGAGCGGGAGCGCCCCGGTATCGCCAGCAGCGTGCGCAGCACGGGAGAACAGGATGTCTTTTAGCGAATACGCCACCTTCGATGCGGTCGGCCTGGCCGATCTGGTCAAAACCGGGCAGGTACGCCCCTCCGAACTGCTGGAGGAAGCCATACGCCGCATCGAAGCCTTCAACCCGGCGGTCAACGCCGTGGTCTACAAAGCCTACGACAAGGCCCGGGCGCAGGCCGCCGCACAGGACAAGGCGCCGCCGACCGGCGCGCTGCACGGTGTGCCGTTCCTGCTCAAGGACATCCTCGGCGACTGCCAGGACCTGCCTTCGACCCTCGCCTCGCGCATGCTGCAAGCGCGGGTCATGCCCCAGGACTGCGAGCTGGTGAAGCGCTTTCGCCAGGCCGGACTGGTGTTCGTCGGCAAGACCAACGCCCCGGAGTTCGGCATTCTGCCCACCACCGAAGGCGCCTTCCATGGCCCGGCGCGCAACCCGTGGAACCTGGAATATTCCACCGGCGGCTCCAGTGGCGGCGCGGCCGCCGCAGTGGCCACCGGCATGGTCCCGGCGGCCCATGGCAACGACGGCGGCGGCTCGATCCGCATTCCCGCGTCCTGCTGCGGCCTGGTCGGCCTCAAGCCGACCCGGGCGCGCAACTCCCTGGCCCCGGACTTCGGCGAGCTGCTCAGCGGCCTGCTGGACGAACATGTGCTGACCCGCAGCGTGCGCGACAGCGCCGCCCTGCTCGATGCCACCCATGGCGTGGTGCCGGGCGACCCGTATCGCGCGCCGCCGATGCAGGGGCGCTTTCTCGACCAGCTCGGTCGCGAACCGGGACGCCTGCGCATCGCCTATTCCAGCACCGACTCGGCCGGGCGGCCGCTGCACCCCGACTGCATCGCGGCGGTGGAAAGCACCGCGCGCCTGCTCGAATCCCTCGGCCACCATGTGGAAGAAGCCGCGCCGCAACTGGACCTGCAAAGCTTCGCCGAAGCCTTCAGCGCCCTGTGGTTCTCCGGTATCGCCTTCGCCGTGGAACTGATGAGCCTGCAACTGGGACGCGGCCCGCGGCCCGGCGAGCTGGAAAACCTGACCCAGGCCGTGCATCAACGCGGCCTTGGCGTCAGCGCGGTGGAGTACCAGATGTCCGAGCTGGTGTTGCAGCAGGTGGGTCGGGAAATGGCGCGTTTCCACCAGACCTACGACTGCTGGCTGACCCCGACCCTGGCCCGGCCGCCGCTGCGCAATGGCGTGGTGGATATCCATTCCAGCGACCTGGAAAGCACCTACGGCCCGCTGATCGACTACAGCCCGTTCACCGCCATCCATAACGCCTCGGGGCAACCGGCGATTTCCTTGCCGTTGCACTGGAACGCCGAGGGCCTACCGATCGGCCTGATGCTCAGCGCCGCCTTTGGCGAGGAAGGCCTGTTGTTCCGCCTGGCCGGCCAGTTGGAACAGGCACGCCCGTGGAAGGACCGGCGGCCACAGTTGTTCATGCAGCACAGCCCCGACGAAGCGGTTATCGGCTAAGGAGAGCACCGAGCATGCGCACGCTGGACACCTCGACCGCCTCTGCTTGTTGCCGCGCCGGCGCAGGCCAGGAGCCGCACCAGCCGGGGGCCATCCCCTGGCCCACCGACGGCCTGGACCGCGAGCAACTGGCGCGTTATGGCAAGGAGCTGATTCGCCAGACCCTGCCCTTCACCGTGGAAAACCGCCACCTGAGCTGGTGGCATTTTTACTCGACGCTTTTGGTGATCGGGCTGTTCGGCGCGGCCGTGGCCCTGCCGCTGTGGTGGCCGCTGCGCCTGGGCTGCAGTGTGCTGCTGGGCTTGTCCCTGGTGCGCATGTTCGTGCTGTACCACGACTACATGCACGGTGCGATCCTCAAGGGCTCGCGTTTTGCCGAGGTGTTTTTCAAGACCTTCGGTCTGCTGCTGATGGCCCCGCCGACGCTGTGGAAGCAGTCCCACGATTACCACCACGGCCACAGCTGCCAGTATGTCGGCGCGGAGAAAAACCGCCTGCCGCTGCTCTCTACTCACACTGACCTGGGCACCTTTCCCCTGCTGTCCACCGAGGAATATGCCCGCGCCGGGCGCCTCAAGCGCTTGCGCTACCGCGTCGCCCGGCACCCGCTGATGATCCTGCTGGCGTCATTCAGTATCTTTATTTTCAGCATCTGCCTGGTCTCGCTGATCACCCAGCCGCGGCATCGACTGTGGTCGCTGCTGGCCCTGGCGCTGAACCTGGCGAGCGCCGTCGCCCTGGCGCTGCTGGCGCCGGACATCCTGCTGTACGGGGTGCTGGTCCCCAGCCTGTCCGGCTCGGCGCTGGGCGCCTACATGTTCTATTGCCAGCACAACTTCCCCGGCGTGCGTTACCCCGAGCGCGCCGACTGGGACTACGCGGCCACCGCGGTGTTCTCCTCCAGCTACATGCGCACCGGCCCACTGATGGCCTGGTTCACCGCCAATATCGGCTACCACCATGTGCACCACGCCAACTCGGGCATCCCCTTCTACCGCCTGCCGCAAGCCATGGCGGCGATCCCGGCGCTGCAATCGCCGATCACCACCTCACTGCACCCGCGGGATATCTACCGCTGCCTGCGGCTCAAGCTATGGGACCCGGCGCGCCAGCGCATGGTCTCGTTCGCCGAGTTTCACCAGCAAGCGCAACGCTGAAGGAAATGCGACAGGAACGGCTGTCGTGCGACGCCAAGCGTTGCCCGGTGAACGCTCGCCAGGGATGATCGGCGCCGGAATTTTCCCGTCGATCGCGGGTCAGTAGAGCCACGCCTTTTCGCACCGGTCCGTTGGTCCGTGACAATGGGGCCTCGGTCCCATAAATTAGGCGCCCTGAAAAGGCCCGGTGCTTTTCTAGCCTCATTTCCAGTTAAACGAAGTAGTGAAATATCAATGTCCGATTCCAATACAGAAGAATCCGTAAACGCCTTGTCGTCCAAAGCGGAATACGAAAACGCCATCAATCTTTCACAGCATGTCTCCCAGGCCAAGACCATCAGCGAGATGGTCCTCGACGCTTTCCAGTCCACCAAGGAAAGCGACCAGATCCGCGAATTGCGCGCCGAGATCCGCCAGGCTCACGACCGCTTCGACGACGACCGCGCCTATGAACTCATGGGCCAACTCAAACAGCTCAAGGACGCCGAGGCCGCCGACAGCGCCGCCCTGGAAGACCTGAGCAGCAAATTCCCGATCAGCCGCATCCTGTCCAGCTACAAGGACGACCCGAGCTTCCAGGAGCTGGTCTACGGCCTGGCGCTGAAGGTGCTGAACCAGACCCACCAGGCTATCAGCAACCCGGGTGGCGGCAAGAGCAAGGCCTCGCGGGCCAAGAAGGAAATGGAAGTGTTCGCCATCAGCAAGGACGGCATCAGCGTCACCCTGCCGATCCGCCCGCGCTCCAAGGCCAACGTCGACCGTGAAGCCTTCGAGTTCCTCGGTTTCGCCTTTGTCGGCGAAGGCGACGAAGCGGAACTGGAAAGCGAAGTGTTCTTCGACAAGGACGGCAACGAACAGCCGGCCACGCGCAAGAACATCGTCACCGCGATCCAGCAGCAGACCGCGTTCGAAGGCTACAGCGCTCTACAACAGCAATAACCCGTACCCGCGAGCTTGCTCGCACAGACGGCGGATAGGGCAACAGTGCAGTGCGCCCTTCGCCGGCTGGCTCCTACGAATCAAAGGCCGGGGCCCCCTCAGTTGCCCCGGTAATCGGCGATGGGATACATCGCGCACAAAGCCTCGGTCTGAAGACGGAACTGTTCCTGCAGCTCAGGCTCCAGGCGGTACTTCTGCTCGCTGAGGGGCGTCACCTTGTCCAGTATCCGGCAGACCAGTTCGACGACTTCACGACAGCCCTGGGGATCGATGTAGCGTTGGGCGATGGAGCCCGTGCCGATACACAAGCCATTGGCGACGAATGAGGATCGGGTTTCCCCCAGTGCGCGGTTTTTACTCACGATGATGCCGCATCGCTCCAGTGCCGAGGCGGCAATCGAACCGCTAACCCCACCACGCAGCCTGAGCAGAATCGTGTGGTTCTCCGTCCCCCCGCCCACGACTTCGTAGTCCTGTGCCATGAATGCGCTGGCCATTGCATCGGCCGTGCTGCGAATCCGTCCCATGTAGGCGTCGAACTCCGGGGTCATCGCGTAGCCCAGCGCAGCCGCCTTGGCGGCGATCATGTTGACCGCCGGCGAGCCCTGCATCCCGGGGAATACCGCTTGCTCAAGGACACGACTGAAGCTCGCCCTCAGGCCGGGAACCTTGGTGTCGGCATCCCGGCCGGAAAGGATGAGGCCGCCACGAGGCCCCGCGAGCTGCTTGTGGGTACACGCGGTGGTGACATGCGCCACGTCGATCGGGCTTGGATGTCGACCCGTTGCGACCAGCCCGGCGATATAAGAGATATCCGCCAGCAGGATGGCCCCGGCCTCGTCGGCAATAGCGCGAAAGCGTTGGAAGTCCACGACCCGGGAATAGGCCGTCGCACCGCAGATAATGATGCGCGGACGATGGGCGAGCGCCAGATGGCGTACTTCTGCGTAATCGATCACGCCCTGCGATGTGGTGCCGTAGCGGATCGCCTTGTAGTGAGTGCCTGTGAATGCGACAGGGCTGCCGTGGGTCAGGTGCCCGCCATGATCGAGGGCCATGCCGAGAATGGTGTCCCCGGGCTCGAGCAGGGCAGCAAGCACCTGGTAGTTGGCGTTGGAGGCGGAATGCGACTGTACGCTGGCATATTGCGCCCCGAACAGCTCCCGCGCCCTGCGAATCGCCAGGGATTCGACCAGATCGACGTTCTCGCAGCCGACATGATGGCGCTTGCCTGGTATGCCCTCGGCGGTGACGTTGACCAGTGCCGAGGCAGACGCCGCGAGGATTCGAGGGTTGGCCGCGCAGGAAGATGAAACCAGGGACAGTGTGCGGTGTTGACGCCTGACTTCAGCGTCCAGGATCCCAGCCAGTTCGGCGTCTTCTGCCCGCAGATCCGCCAAACCTCGTCGCAGCAGGTCGGCCTGGTTCCTCAGTGGTGCTGTATAAGCTGCCATCGTTCGGTATTCCTTCCTTGTCGTTTGCGTGCCACGAACGACAGCACGCTTCCTGATTTAACGTTCGCGAGCCGCTAATTAATCAAAGAATTAAACATTTTCCAAACAAAATGCTTCTTTTCCGAGAATCAGGAGGGGACAGCAGATTTGCGTTGCCGCTGAATGTTCGTCAATCGAGGCCAGGGCACCGGACGTTTCGGGGCTTTATTGTCATGACTGGGACATGCAACACTTGCCGCCGCGGCGCCTCCGGTCCGGACCCTCCCGACAATTCCGAGCGCGCCCCATACCGACAGCGAAATATCCCAGGATGGATGCAGGCTGGCTAAAGGAGTGCTAGCGAGTTGGTACAGGCCACGAAAGAACCCGACAAGCTCTAGCCGCATCAATCCGACTGTTCTCACCTTTGGCGTCGAGCAGTTGAATGTCATGCACGGCACGCATTCCATGAAAGACCCTATGCGTGGCGACTATAAGGAAATGGTGAGCATTTGATGCACAGAAGAGAAAGAACAGAGTATTTGAAGAGCAACATCAAATACCTGATAAAAAGTCGCGGCGAGACGCAACTGTCTTTGTGCAATGCCAGCGGCCTGACCCGAACGACCATCTACAACATCCTGGAAGGCAAGGTCAGCAACGTACAGCAATCCACCATTCGCAAAATCTCCGATTTCTTCGGTGTCTCCTACGAAGAAATAGAAACCGTCGATTTTGAAGAGAAGGAGATCATCGACAGCAGTATTTCCCCACAAGGAAACATGAACCCGGCGGCGGTTCCGATCCTCAAGGAAAGCCTGCTGATGATCAACATGGACAAACGGATTGGCGAACTGGCCATACTTCACCCACTGACCTATTACTTCGGCGCATCCTACAACTTGATAGCGGTGCTGCTCGAGAATGAGATCAAGGGCATGTACGAGGCCGGTGACCTGTTGATCATTCAAAAGGGCACATCGACCGACGACAAGGAAAAACTGGTTTACGACAGGCAGACAAAAAAGCTGTTCATCATCAATGAGCCATGCTCCGACTCAGATCGAGTATTTGTGGTGGGTGACATCATCGAGGAGCGATTCAATGGCAGCTTATGAAGGCGAACTCGAGAACAGCAAATACAAACTTCTGGGCTTTGAAAACAACAAGAACCTGGCCGTGATCATGATCATCGCCACAGGCAAAGTCATAAAGATCAAATTAAGCGAAGTGCTTAACAGCGAAATAATGGAAAACCTGAACAAAATGGAAGTTAAAAATATTTACAAGAAGTTCTACTCCCAAGGAGGAGCACTTACCGCATACGACCTGAATGACCGCCACGAAAGCTCATGGATGATTTATATCATCCTGAATCTACTGCTCTTTACATTTTATATATTCACCAGCATTGCCGCCACCAAGCCCATTTATCTTGAATCACTTGGCATCATTATCACTCCGGGCACCTTTCTTTACCCTCTGACATTCCTGATCGTTGACCTGTTGAACGAGAACTTTGGCCTCAGGTTGGCAAGAAGAGCGATCTTCTTTGCCTTTGCCAGCAACGCCATGATTATCGTCCTTCTGTATGGCTCGACCTTTCTTCCCGGCCTGCCGGGCTGGAAGCTCGACACCCCGTACAATGACGTCATCATTCATGTGTCATCCGTGCTGGTGGCGTCTTCGGTCTCGTTCCTGGTTTCGGAAAACATAAACTCTTACTTGCTGTGCAAGATAAAAGAGCTGACCAACTCCAGATTCCTGTTCCTGCGGATATTCTTGAGCACGCTGTTCGCGGTCATTATTGACAGCTTCGTGTTTTGCTACATTGCCTTTTACGGCTCGATGGAGAACAACGACATCCTGAACATGATTTATGTGCAGATCGCGATCAAGGTATGTTTTGCCTTCTTCAACATCTTGCCTGCCTATGGCGCAAGATCACTGTTCAAAAGATATATAACGGACAGCCAGGCAAAATAGTACAAGTACGCTTTAGCTCAAATTGATGGATTCAACACTCATCCAGCAGGCAGATGCAGTGTTGAACTCCATTGAGACGGTCGATCAAGCCTTCATTGCAGGTTCATCTTGCTTCTCAAGCTGTTCATGACTTCTGCCTTGTTCCCCAGATATTCATTCAGCCCTCTGCTGCGAAGATTGCATGCATCGCAATTGGCACAGCCGCTGCCGATAACGCCGTTGTAGCAGGTCAGGGTCTGCTCGCGAACCAGGCTCAACTGATGGTGATGATCCGCCAGCGCCCAAGTCTCCGACTTGTTCAACCACATCAGCGGAGTCTCAAGGCGCAGGCGGTATTCCATGCCCAACTCGACGGCCTTGTTCAAGGCCTTTACAAACTCGTCGCGGCAATCGGGATAGCCGGAGAAGTCCGTTTCACACACCCCGGTAATGACCGTTTCAGCCTTTACCTGGTAGGCATAGATAGAGGCCAGGGTTAAAAACAGAATATTTCTTCCTGGCACGAAAGTGCTGGGCAGGCTTTCGCCCGAACTGTTCACCGTGGGAACCGGGATATTGTCCCGAGTGAGACTGCTGATCGCCAATTCATTGAGTAGCGAAGCATCCAGCACTTTGTGGACTGTTGCCCCCAATTGCTTCGCGAGTTGCTGCGCCACTTCTATTTCCGCGCGGTGGCGCTGACCGTAATCAAAGGTAATGCAGTGCACTTCATCATAGAGCGGCAATGCGTGGATCAGACAGGTCGTCGAGTCCTGCCCGCCACTAAATACGACAACAGCTTTTTTCTTCATCATTCTGCTTCCTGCATGAATAGAGTCATTTGAATATTTAAACAGCCCACTGACTGACACTCAATAAAAAAGCCCCGCGCTTCTCTCGAAGGCGGGGCTTTTTCATAGCGTTTGCAGCTTATGGCGCGTAGGTCAGCAGCAGCTCGCTCGGTACCTTGAAATCCAGGGACATCATCACGCTCAGCGCGGTGATGGTGAAGATCGAGAACACGAACAGCTTGCGCGCCCAGACGGTGTCGTCCACCGCCTTGTAGCCGGTCCAGGCCATGTACAGCCAGTACATGCCCATCGCGGCCGCGACGGCCAGGTAGCTCATGCCGGCATACCCGCTGAAGGTCAGCATCAGGGTCGCCACCAGGAACGCCAGGATGTAGAGCAGGATGTGCTTCTTGGCCACCAGGATGCCGCGCTTCACTGGCAGCACCGGAATCGATGCGGCCAGGTAATCGTTGAAGCGGAAGATCGCGATGGCATAGGAATGCGGCATCTGCCACAGGCTGAACATCACCAGCAGGGTCAGCGCGGCCATGTCGAAGCTGTTGCTCACGGCCACGTAGCCGATCACCGGCGGCATCGCCCCCGACAGGCTGCCCACCAGCGTGCCGTGCACCGACTTGCGCTTGAGGTACAGGCTGTAGAAGCCGACATAGATGACGAAGCCGATCACGGCGAACAGCGCCGCCAGCGGATTGGCCACCTTGTACAACAACGCAACGCCAGCGACACCCAGAATGGTCGCGTAGACCAGTGCCACTTTCAGGGAGATCAGGCCCTGAACCAGCACACGGTTCTTGGTGCGTTCCATCTTCAGGTCGATGTCACGGTCGATGCAGTTGTTGAACACGCAACCGGAAGCGACCACCAGGGACGTGCCGATCATCGCGGCCAGGAAGATGGCCAGATCGACATGTCCCTTGGAGGCCAGGAAAAAACCGCCCGCCACAGAAAGCACGTTACCGAAAATGATCCCCGGTTTGGTGATTTGGATAAAGTGCTTGAGCGACATCGGGTCTTACCTCACTTCGCCATCATGTAGGTGTGGATGCTGAACATGATCCACAACGACAGACCAACCAGCAGGACGATCACCAGGGCAGCGAAGACGAACGCGATCACGTTGTTACGCTGGGCCTCGGAGCGGTCCAGGTGCAGGAAGTACACCAGGTGAACCAGGACCTGGATCACCGCGAAGGCGAGCACGATCATCAGGGTGATGGACTTCGGCAGGGTCGGGTACATCACCAGGCCGAACGGGATGATCGTCAGGATCACCGACAGGATGAAGCCGATGGCGTACGACTTTACGCTGCCGTGGCCCGCATCATGGCTGTCATGGGAGTGTGCATTAGCCATTACATAGTCCCCATCAGGTAAACAACGGTGAAGACGCAGATCCAGACCACGTCCAGGAAGTGCCAGAACAGGCTCAGGCAGCTCAGGCGGGTCTTGTTGGTTGCGGTCAGGCCGTGCTTGTTGACCTGATACATCATGATCGCCATCCAGATCAGGCCGGCGGTCACGTGCAGACCGTGGGTGCCGACCAGGGTGAAGAACCCGGACAGGAAGCCGCTGCGGCTAGGGCCGTAGCCTTCGGAGATCAGCAGGTGGAACTCGTTGATCTCCATGCCGATGAAGCCCAGGCCGAACAGGAAGGTCAGGGCCAGCCAGCCCAGGACCTGCTTCTTGTTGCCCCGGAAGAACGCCAGCATGGCGAAGCCGTAGGTGATCGAACTGAACAGCAGCAAGGCGGTTTCGCCGAGCACGTAAGGCAGTTCGAAGATGTCGTGGCCCGACGGGCCACCCGCTACGTTGTTTACCAGTACCGCGTACACCGCGAAGATCGACGCAAACAGAATGCAGTCGGTCATCAGGTAGAGCCAGAAACCGTATACGGTCATCTCGCCCGAGTCGTGGTGATGGTCATCGTGCCCATGGTCATCGACATGGGTGTGTCCAGCATTGGTCACTAAGTTCGACATGGTTTAAGCCTGTTCCAACGAGGTTTCTACACGGTTGGCCGGAATCTTCTTCTCGGCTACCAGGCGAGCGTGCTGCTCGGCTTCGATGCGTTCGATCACGTCGACCGGCACCATGTAGCCTTGATCATCGCGAGCCGCGTGGATCACGAAATAGATCACGGTACCGGCCAGGCTAGCGATCGCCAGCCACCAGATGTGCCAGATCATCGCGAAACCGAAGACGGTCAACAGAGCACCCATCACCAGGCCGGTGGCGGTGTTGTTCGGCATGTGGATCGGTTCGTAGCGAGCAGGCTTCTGGTACGCGGTACCGTTTTCCTTGGCTTCGGTGAACGGGTCGATGCCATTGGCCTTCGGCAGTACGGCGAAGTTGTAGAACGGCGGTGGCGACGAAGTCGACCATTCCAGGGTGTGGGCATTCCACGGGTCGCCGGAAACGGTCTGGTTCTGCTTGCGATCACGCACGCTGACGTACAGCTGGATCAGCTGGCAGGCGATACCGATGGCGATCATCACCGCACCGAACATGGCGACGTACAGGTACGGCACCCACTCAGGGTTGGTCGTGGCGTTCAGACGACGGGTCATGCCCATGAAGCCCAGTGCATAGAGCGGCATGAACGCGACGAAGAAGCCCGAGATCCAGAACCAGAATGCAGCCTTGCCCCAGCCTTCGTGCAGCTTGAAGCCGAACGCTTTCGGGAAGTAGAAGCTGAAACCGGCGATGTAGCCGAACACGGCACCACCGATGATCACGTTGTGGAAGTGCGCGATCACGAACAGGCTGTTGTGCAGGACGAAGTCGGCACCCGGGATGGCCAGCAGTACGCCGGTCATGCCGCCGATGGCGAAGGTCACCATGAAGCCCAGGGTCCACAGGACCTGGCTGGTGATACGCAGACGGCCGTGGTAGATGGTGAACAGCCAGTTGAACAGCTTCACCCCCGTCGGGATGGAAATCAGCATGGTCGCCAGGCCGAAGAAGGCGTTGACGCTGGCCCCCGAACCCATGGTGAAGAAGTGGTGCAGCCAGACCATGAAGCCCAGTACCGAGATCGCGCCGGAAGCGTAGATCATCGAGTGGTGGCCGAACAGGCGCTTGCCCGAGAAGGTCGAGATGACTTCGGAGAAGATACCGAACGCCGGCAGGATCAGGATGTACACCTCAGGGTGACCCCAAGCCCAGAACAGGTTCACGTACATCATTGGATTGCCACCAAGTTCATTGGTGAAAATGTGGAAATCCATGTAACGGTCGAGGGTCAGCAGTGCCAGGGTAGCGGTCAGGATCGGGAACGAAGCCACGATCAGCACGTTGGCCCAGGTGCAGGTCCAGGTGAAGATCGGCATGTCCATCATCTTCATGCCAGGGGTACGCATTTTCAGCACGGTGGCCAGGAAGTTGACCCCCGTCAGCGTCGTCCCTAGCCCTGATAGCTGTAGTGCCCAGATGTAGTAGTCGACACCCACGCCCGGACTGTATTGCAGGCCCGACAGCGGCGGATAGGCAACCCAGCCGGTCTTGGCGAATTCGCCGACGCCCAGGGACAGGTTGATCAGCACGACGCCGGAAACCAGCAGCCAGAAGCTCAGGGAGTTGAGGAACGGATAGGCAACGTCACGCGCGCCGATCTGCAGCGGCACTGCAAGGTTCATCAGGCCGGTGAAGAAAGGCATCGCCATGAAGATGATCATGATCACACCGTGGGCGGTGAAGATCTGGTCATAGTGTTCAGGAGGCAGGTAGCCCGGCGAACCCTCGGTGGCCATGGCCAGCTGGGTACGCATCATGATCGCGTCGGCGAAGCCGCGCAGGAGCATGACCATGGCGACGATGATGTACATCACGCCGATTTTCTTGTGGTCGACCGAAGTCAGCCATTCGGTCCACAGGTAGGACCATTTCTTGAAGTACGTGATACCCGCGACAAGCGCCAGACCACCGAGGATGATCATGGCAACGGTCACCATGACAATCGGCTCGTGGAACGGTATCGCGTCCAGACTTAATTTACCAAACATCGTTTACTCCTCTGCCCCAGCAGCTGAATGCGAGCTCATGTCAGTCCCTTCCACAGCGGCCACTTCTTTCTTCTCGTGCTTGACCGGTGCGCCTGGTTTCATGCCTTCATACTTGTCGACAATTTTCTGAAACAGGTCCGGCGTGTACGAGGAGTACAGCGCGACAGGGTTGTTCTGGCTTGGCTTGGCAAGGGCTTCGTATTCAGCTTGATCAAGCTGTTTAGGTGCGGCCTTGACTTCGGCTACCCAGGCGTCGAAATCTTCCTGGCTCGTCGAGATCGCTTTGAATTTCATGCCGGTGAAGCCAGCGCCACTGTAGTTAGCGGAGATGCCTTCCATTTCAGCTTTCTGGTTGGCGATCAGGTGCAGCTTGGTCTGCATGCCTGCCATCGCATAGATCTGGCCGCCCAGGGCAGGGATGAAGAACGAGTTCATCACGGCGTCGGAGGTGATCTTGAAGTTCAGCGGAGTGTGCTCCGGGAACCGGATCTGGTTAACAGTGGCGATACCCTGGTCCGGGTAGATGAACAGCCACTTCCAGTCCAGCGCGACCACTTCGATGTTGATCGGCTTGACGTCGGATTCCAGCGGACGATACGGGTCCAGCGCGTGGGTGGACTTGTAGGTCACATAACCCAGGGCAATGATGATGAGGATCGGGACCAGCCACACCGCGATTTCGATCTTGGTGGAGTGCGACCACTTGGGCGCGTAGGTCGCGTTGGTGTTGGACGCGCGGTATTTCCAGGCGAACGCGAAGGTCATCACGATCACCGGAATCACGACCAGCAGCATCAGCAGGGTAGCGGTGATGATCAGGTTTCGCTCATCCAGACCGACCTGTCCCTTCGGGTCGAGCAAGGTCCACTTGCAGCCTCCCAGCATTAACATCATGCCAAGCAGCGGCAAAAAGCCTAGTAATCGGGGGTACCTGTTTTTACTCATCTCACGACCTCTAAAGCAGCTTGCGCCATGCAGTTGGGTTTTGATCGCCAACACTTCACCGTGCCAAGGGTTGGCATTTTTTCTTCGATTGAATAAGGGCCTGCCCGACGCGTTACGCGTTGTTTGACAAATCCTGGGCCAGCAGTGAGTTCTTATTCGAATTCGTGGTCAAAGGCCTTGTTACAGACCAATTCCATTTGGTGCGGATATTTGGAAGGTGCCGACACCTGGGGTCGCATGGAGCGTCCAACGCCCCTCGACCGCCGCCGTATGCTCAGGGGTGAGCAGCGCCGGAAATTCAGTGCGGGCGATTGTAGATATGTAGCGTTTTATAAACCATGTCTTATCCCGAAATAATTTTTATCGGCTCGCGCAACAATGCGTGGTGATTATTGCAACGGGTCGCGATCATATCGAGATTCATTCGCAATAAAAAGCCCCAGAAACGCCTTCCAGCCAAGTCGAAAAAGGCGCCTTTCACCCGTACAAAATCCACCGATGGCATCGCGCTACCCCTTGTAAAACGAGGGCTGAACCGATTTATTTAGATAGCAGGCTATGCTTGCCTGGCCGTTCACCGCGCCGACACGAACTGACAGACTTTTTTCGCTCCTGGCGCAAGAAAAATCGTCTCGACGTCATCCTCTGAAACACAGCTGCGACACCGCCATGTGACAACATGTCGCACTTTTATCGCGCATCCGATTGCCCCATATCACGCCCCCTTCACACATTGTCCTACACGCAAAAAAGCCCCGGCCCCGAACATCGGGACCGGGGCTTTTTGCGCCGGGTCAGGCGCTCTTGCGACGGTTACGAATGATGCCCAGCGGCACCAGCACCAGGGTCAGCACAAAGGCCACCAGCGCCCACTGCGCCAGGGACAGGCCCAGCACCGGCGGGTACGGCGTGGAGCAGAAGCCATCGACCTGGAACCCCAGCGGGAAGACGGTCGCCAGCGGCAGGCTGTCGACGATCGGCTGCAACACATCGATGCCGCAGCTGACCGCGGGATGGGCCTGGGTGTAGACGTGATGCCCCGCCACCGCCGCCCCGAACAGCGCGCTGATCACTACCAGTGCTTCCAGCACGGTGAGGCTGCGACGGCTGCGCATGGCCGCGCCGATGAAGGCGAAAATCGCGATCAGCAGAAACGCGTAGCGCTGCAGGATGCACAACGGGCAAGGCGCCTCGCCCAGCACCACCTGCATGTACAGCGCGCCGCCGATCAGCGCCAGGCAGATCACCCCCAGCAACACCAGAAAACGTCGCTCGCGCCCCAAACGCAGTGTGTCGTCAGTCATCCTCAATTCCTTTCTGTCTGTGGCTCAACCCGACGGCAGCGTTTGCAACTGCTGCATCAGGCTGAGGTTGTCTTCGATATGCCAATTGGCCGTGATCCGGCCATCGGCGATCTGATAGATGTCGGTTGCCCGGAAGTCTACACGCTGACCATGACCTTTGAGTGCATTGAAGGTCCCGCTGAAGTGCCCGCGAAAATGCAGGTGCAGCACCACCCGATCCCCGGCCACAATCATCTGCTCGATGTCTGCGCTCAGGTCCGGCACCGCCGTGCGAAAGAACCGCGACGCCAGTAGCGGCCCCGTCGGCCCCTGGACCCGCCCTTCCGGCGGCGTCATATCGACGAAATTCTCCGCCAGCGCGGCCCTGGCCAGGCTTTCATCGCCGCTGTTCCAGAAACTGCCGTAGCGCCGCGCGGCCAGCTCCATGGCTTCACGCTGGGCCTTGGGCAGGCTCTGATCGACGATCAGGGTCTGCGGTTGGAGCAAGGCCGGCTCGGCGAAAACCAGGGGACTGGCGAGCAGGGTCGCGGCCAGGGTGATGCGGGAAATGGCTGAGAGTTGCATGGGATGATCCTGATCAGTGCGAACGAACGCCTATCATCAGCATCGGGGAATTAACGATAAACAGGTTAAGAACGGATTAACCTTTAAAGGATTTTTACGAGTGCGCCCCTGTAACCGCTGGTGCAGCCTGCGATCGGTTGCGCAGCGACTGTCAAGCCTGAGTTCGCGGTTTGCCTGAGTACTCGGGGGAAAGCATTGCGAGCGCTGCGCGCTCGATCGCAGGCTGCGCCAGCGGCTACAAAGAGGCCAGCCTCCGGGCGGAGGCTGGCCGGTGGGGTTACTCCAGCGCCGCGGCCGGGCCGAAGAACTCGTAGCGGCTTTGTTTTTCCGGTACGCCCAGGGCCTTGAGGTGGCGCTTGATCGCCGCCATGAAGGCTTTCGGGCCGAGGAAGTAGGCGTCCAGGTCACGCTCCTGCGGCAACCATTCGGCCAGTTGTTCCTGGCTCAGCAGGCCGACCTTGTCCGCCGCCGGGCTGACGCCGTCGTCTTCGGCGTAGCAGTAGAAGCGCTTGAGTTGTGGATGACGCGCGGCCAGGCCGTCGACCCAATCGCGGAACGCATGCACCCCGCCGTTGCGCGCGCAGTGGATAAAGTGCACCGGACGCTCGGTGGCCAGCGCGGCTTCGAGCATCGGCAGGGTCGGGGTGATGCCGACGCCACCACTGATCAGCACCAGCGGCTTGTCGCTGTCCGCCAGGGTGAATTCGCCCGCTGGCGGGAACAGCTGGATGCTGGCGCCGATCTGCGTTTGGTCGTGCAGGTAGTTGGAGGCGCGGCCACCGGCCTCGCGCTTGACGCTGATGCGATATTGGCCGGCGTCGGACAGCGCCGACAGCGAGTAGTTGCGGCGGATTTCCTCACCCTCGAGGAACAGCTGCATGCCGATGTACTGACCCGGCTCGGCGGCGAGAATCGGGCCGTTATCCACAGGCTCGAAATAGAACGAGGTGATTTCCGCGCTCTCCTGCTCGCGGCGGACCAGCTTGAACTCCCGCGCACCACGCCAGCCACCCGGGGCCTGGGCCTTCTGGTCGTAGATCGCGCCTTCGGCACCGATCAGGATGTCCGCCAGCTGGTTATAGGCCGCGCCCCAGGCGCTCATCACCGCCGGCGTGGCGATCTCTTCGCCCAGCACTTCGGAGATGGCGCGCAGCAGGCAACTGCCGACGATCGGGTAATGCTCCGGCAGGATCTGCAAGGCCACGTGCTTGTTGATGATCTTCGCCACCAGATCGCCCAATTGGTCGAGCTGGTCGATGTGCCGGGCGTACATCAATACGCCATTGGCCAGGGCCCGTGGCTGGTCGCCGCTGGCCTGGTGCGCCTGGTTGAACAGCGGGCGCACTTGCGGATACTCGGAGAGCATCATCCGGTAGAAGTGGGTGATCAGGGCTTCGCCACCGCTTTCCAGCAACGGAACGGTGGATTTGATGATGGCACGATCTTCGACGCTAAGCATAAGTACAACTCCTGAGCTTTCTGACTACTTGCAGGTTGCCCTTTACCAATCAGTTTTCGTGCCAACAATAAAAACCATATAAATCAATTGCTTGAAATAATTGTAGTCATATCGACAAGGCCGCATTTATAGTCATTAAGACCATACGGAGTCATTATGACCGCAAAATCCCTGCTCACCGCCTTGTTGCCCCTGGTCTCCGACCTGTCCCGCGAACTGCCCGAAGGCGAGCGCTACCGCCGCCTGCTGGAAGCCATGCGCGCCCTGCTGCCCTGCGACGCCGCCGCGCTGTTGCGCCTGGATGGCGAATGGCTGGTGCCGCTGGCGGTGGACGGCTTGAGCACCGACACCCTGGGCCGGCGCTTCAAGGTCAGCGAACACCCGCGTTTCGCCGCCCTGCTCAGCCACCCCGGCCCTACCCGCTTCGCCAGCGACAGCGAGTTGCCGGACCCTTACGACGGCCTGGTGGATGGCCTGCACGAACACCTGGAAGTCCACGACTGCATGGGCTGCCCGCTGTTTATCGACGAGCGCCCCTGGGGCCTGCTGACCCTGGATGCCCTCGACCCGCAAAGCTTCGAACCCATCGAACTGGATGCCCTGCAGGCGTTCGCCAGCCTGGCGGCGGCGACCGTCAACGCCGCCGAGCGCATCGAGCGCCTGGCCCTGCGCGCCGAAGACGAACACCAGCGCGCCGAGGTCTATCGCCAGGCCAGCGGCCAGAACCGCGAGATGATCGGCCAGAGCAAAGCCCACAAACGCCTGCTGGAGGAAATCGGCCTGGTCGGCGGCAGCGACCTGACGGTGCTGATCACCGGTGAAACCGGGGTCGGCAAGGAACTGGTGGCCCAGGCCATCCACGCCGCCTCGCCCCGTGCCGACAAACCGATCATCAGCCTCAACTGCGCCGCCCTGCCCGATACCCTGGTGGAAAGCGAACTGTTCGGCCATGTGCGGGGCGCCTTTACCGGCGCCACCAACGACCGCCGCGGCAAATTCGAGCTGGCCAATGGCGGCACGCTGTTTCTCGATGAGGTGGGCGAGTTGTCGCTGACCGTCCAGGCCAAGCTGCTGCGCGTGCTGCAAAGCGGCCAGCTGCAACGCCTGGGGTCGGACCAGGAACATCAGGTCGACGTGCGGCTGATCGCCGCCACCAACCGCGACCTGGCCGAAGAAGTGCGCAGCGGCCGCTATCGCGCGGACTTCTATCACCGCCTCAGCGTCTACCCGCTGCTGGTGCCGGCCCTGCGCGACCGCGGCCGCGATGTGCTGCTGCTCAGCGGCTACTTCCTCGAACAGAATCGCTCGCGCATGGGCCTGGGCAGCCTGCGCCTGACCAGCGATGCCCAGGCGGCGCTGCTGGCCTACGCCTGGCCGGGCAACGTGCGTGAGCTGGAACACCTGATCGGCCGCAGCGCCCTCAAGGCCCTGGGCAATTGCCGCGAACGACCGAAGATCCTCAGCCTGAGCGCCGCCGACCTGGACCTGCCGAACGCCTCGGCGCCGCTCACGCCCCAGCCCCCGGCTGCGACGGCCATGGCCGACCTTCCCGGCACCGGCGATCTACGGCAGGCCACCGAAAACTACCAGCGCCAACTGATCAGTGCCTGCCTTGAGCGCCACCAGCACAACTGGGCCAGCGCCGCCCGCGAGCTGGGCCTGGACCGCGCCAACCTGGGGCGCATGGCCAAGAGGCTAGGCTTGAAGTGACTCACCTGTAGCCGCCGAAGGCTGCGATCGGCTTGAGCGGCATTGCCACGAAACGGCCATGAACCCGCTACATGAGGGGTGACCGAAACGACGCAGTGGCTGATCTTGCGAGGACTGCGTCCTCGATCGCAGCCTTCGGCAGCGGCTACGGATTGCGCGGGTCGCGGATATTGGGATTAAGCCTAAAGCCAGCCCTTTGCGCGTCGATAACCCGTTATCGCTAGCTGTTCGCGGCCCATGGCGCGAACCACCTTTTTTCCACAGAAGGTTTTTATGTCTTCCAACAAAGCCCGCGCAGACTCTCTTTCGCTTCTGCTGTTCACCTTGCGCAGCGGCAAGCTGATGGCGATCAACCTGCTCAAAGTCAGTGAAATCATTCCCTGCCCACCGCTGACCAAACTGCCGGAATCGCACCCGCACGTGAAAGGCATCGCCACCCTGCGCGGCAATTCGCTGTCGGTCATCGACCTGAGCCGGGCCATCGGCGAACGGCCGCTGGAAGACCCGGAGGGCGGCTGCCTGATCGTCACCGACGTCAGCCGTTCCAAGCAGGGCCTGCATGTGCAGGCGGTGAGCAAGATCGTGCATTGCCTGACCACCGATATCCGCCCGCCGCCCTATGGCTCCGGCGGGGTCAAGTCCTACATCACCGGGGTCACCCAGGTCGACGGCACCCTAGTGCAGGTGCTGGACATCGAGAAAGTCATCCATGGCATCGCCCCGGCGCAGATCGAAACCGCGCCGACCGAGCTGAGCATGCAAGACGCCGAACTGCTGGGGAATGCGCGGATCCTGGTGGTCGACGACAGCCAGGTGGCCCTGCAGCAGTCGGTGCATACCCTGCGTAACCTCGGCCTGCAATGCCACACCGCGCGCAGCGCCAAGGAGGCCATCGACTGCCTGCTGGACCTGCAAGGCACCGCCCAGGAGATCAACCTGATCGTCTCGGACATCGAGATGTCGGAGATGGACGGTTACGCCCTGACCCGCACCCTGCGCGAGACCCCGGACTTCGCCCACCTCTACGTCTTGCTGCATACCTCCCTGGACAGCGCCATGAACGCGGAAAAGGCCCGCCTGGCCGGCGCCAACGCGGTGCTGACCAAGTTCTCCTCGCCGGACCTGACCCGCTGCCTGATCGAAGCGGCCCGTCACGTCGCCGCCCAGAGCGCCTGAGCCATGGCCGACGACTACTGCCTGCTGATGCGCCGCGACCTGACCGGGCAACCGGCTCCCGCCAGTTGGCCGGCCGCCTTCAGCCTCGACAGCTATCGGCCGGAGCTGGCCGCAGCGGTGCATGGCCTGATGCACCTCGGCTACCAGGACGGCGGCGGGAGCGTGCCGGAGCTGGACAGCTGGCGCCAGCGTTTCGAAAGCGACGCCGAATACGACCCGCAACTGTGCCTGGTGGCCCAGGACGGTGAAGGCGTCGTCGGGGTGATCCAGTGCTGGACCAGCGCCTATATCAAGGACCTGGTGGTGCATCCGCGGGCCCGTGGCCAGGGCCTGGGACGGGCCTTGCTGCTGCAGGCCTTCGAGGTCTTCCGCCAGCGCCGCGAAGCCTTTGTCGACCTGCGGGTGCTGGAAGACAACCAGCGAGCCCGCGGGCTGTACGACAGCGTCGGCATGGTCGCGATCCGCCGTGAGCAGGTTCCCCACACGCCGCTGTAACCTGTAGCCGCTGCCGCAGCACCTGCTGCAATCCCTGTAGCCGCTGCCGCAGGCTGCGATAAGGTCCGCAGGACCTTCAGCGACTTCAAGATCGCCGCGGCCGTTCCGGCCGATCGCAGTCTGCGGCAGCGGCTACAGATCTTTCATCACTCGCGCCTCAGGCATACTCCCTGCGCATACCCGTGAACGAAGGAACGCCCCGCCATGAAGGCCCTGTCCCTGATCTTCACCTGCCTCACCCTCCTCGCCAGCCAGGCCCAGGCCTCCAGCCCGGACGCCTGGGCGACCCTCGACAAGCAGGTGCGGGCCAGTTGCACCAAGGCCAGCCAGTTGAAGAATGTCAAAGTGCTGGGCAACGCCGCGCAGTTCGACGACCGGGTCGGCTACAGCGCGTTGCTGCTCCAGGGCCAGTACCCGCAAAAACACATGAAGGGCCAGATTGGCGTGGAACTGTGCCTGTACGACAAACAGCGCAAGAGCGCCCATGTCACCGAATGGGATTCGATCCGTCCCGCCCTCGAGGCCAAGGGCCGGTGACTGGCGCATAACTTGCTTCGAGAGCGCTATTTAGAGGGCGATGTGAGTCATTCCGTCGCCGCTTCCGCCTTTCGACTATGGCTGCCGGCTCAATGAATACTCGTTTTTCCTGCGTAGGCTGCGGCAAGTGCTGCAACGATCATCACGTTCCCCTGACCCTCGGCGAAGCCCGCCAGTGGGCGCTGGATGGCGGCCAGGTGATCGTGCTGGTGGAAGGCTTCCTGAGCAATGGCCTGGGGCTGCCGGCCCAGCAGCGTGAGCACGCCGAACGGCGTTCCTGCGTGGTGCCCAGCGGCAATGCCCAGGCCCACGTGGCGATCACCTTCGCCGCCTACAACGTCGGCCCCTGCCGGAATCTTGACGAAGACCAGCTGTGCCGGATCTATGAACGCCGGCCGCTGGTGTGCCGCATCTACCCGATGGAAATCAATCCGCACATCCCGCTCAACCCGGCGGTCAAGGATTGCCCGCCCGAATCCTGGGAAAAAGGCCCGCAGCTGATTGTCGGCGGTGAGCTGGTGGACCAGGAACTGGCCGAACTGATCCAGCGCTCGCGCCAGGCCGACCGCGACGATATCCACAGCAAACAAGCCATCTGCCAACTGCTGGGCATTCACACCACCGCCCTCAAGGGCGATGGCTTTACCGCCTACCTGCCGGACATGGCCGCCCTGGCCGAAGCCATCGAGCGGGTCCAGGCGCAACCGCTGGCGGCGCCGGCCGGCGAGTGGCTGTTCCATGTATCCGGTGAAGACATTGCCGGGCAAGTGCAGGAGGCCGGCGCCCAGGTGGTGACCGAGGCGCCGCTCACCTACGCCTTCATTTCCTTGCGGGCAGCATGAAGCCCTGCCGCTGACCCGCAGAGTCTCCGGTGTCCGTCAAATCGTTGCGAGCGTGCCGCTCGTACGCAGCCTGCGGCAGCGGCTACACGGATTGGGATATCGCGGCATTCGCGGAACTTGTAGCCGCTGCCGCAGGCTGCGATAAGGCCGAAGGCCTTCGGCGACCTCAAGATCTTGCGCTCCCTTCGGACGCGATCAACCGAACGCGGCCCGAACCTGCGGCAGGGCTACACAAAAACTTCGGACTCAGCGCTTGCCCATCGAGCGGCGGGTGCCGGGTGGCGCCGCGCCTGGGGTCTTGGTGTGGCCGTTGGTGGCGCCGTTCTTGTACCAGGGTTGCTGGGCATTCTTGGCCTGGGCGAACTCGGACGGCTTGAACGGAAACTTGAACGGCGCGATCGCCGGCTTGCCTTCGCCAGGCGCGCTGGCGTCATCGACCTGGTCGGCGCTGGGCGCGTCGGACACAGGCGGTTGTGCTGGGGTAGTCATGGAAGCTCCGGGTGAAAAGCAAAGGCCGGGCCCGGGGAAGCGGGCCGCGAAGGCCGGCAGTATACCCGCGTTGCGGATCGTTGAGCGGCCGCGACCGTCATCGGCCAAAGGTCATCGGTCGGCCTTTGCTGACAGCGCTGTCAGGCAGGTGTCACGTTGCTGACCGGGTCGGCCGGCTATAAAGGGGCCATCGATTCTGGCCATCTTCCCGTCCCCCTTGCCCCCCGGCGCTGGCGTCCATGCGTAATCGAAAAACAACCCTAGTGCTCGCAGGCGTGCTCGCCGTTCTCGCCGCCGCTGGCCTGTGGTACCTGCTCAAGCCGCCCAGCACCAAGCTGGCGGCGCCGACTGCGGTGCCGGTGCGGGTGATCAGCGTCGCCCAGCAGGATGTACCGCGGCATGTCAGTGGCATCGGCTCGGTGCTGTCGCTGCACAACGTGGTGATCCGGCCCCAGGTGGACGGCATCCTCACCCGGCTGCTGGTCAAGGAAGGCCAGTTGGTCAAGGCCGGCGACCTGCTGGCGACCATCGACGACCGCTCGATCCGCGCCAGCCTCGATCAGGCCCGGGCGCAACTGGCGGAAAACCAGGCGCAACTGCAAGTGGCCCAGGTCAACCTCAAGCGCTACAAGCTGCTGTCGGTGGATGATGGCGTGTCCAAGCAGACCTACGACCAGCAGCAGGCGCTGGTCAACCAGCTCAAGGCCAGCGTCCAGGGCAACCAGGCCGCCATCGATGCGGCGCAGGTGCAGCTGTCCTATACCCAGATCCGCTCGCCGGTGTCCGGCCGCGTCGGCATCCGCACCGTCGACGAAGGCAATTTCCTGCGCACCAGCGATACCCAGGGCCTGTTCTCGGTGACCCAGATCGACCCGATCGCGGTCGAGTTTTCCTTGCCGCAACAGATGCTGCCGACCCTACAGGGGCTGCTGGTCGCCGAGCACCCGGCCTCGGTGGACGCCTACCTGGGCGCCGATACCGACTCCGACACGGGCGAGCGCCTGGGCGAAGGCCACCTGAGCCTGATCGACAACCAGATCGACACCAACACCGGGACCATCCGCGCCAAGGCCGAATTCAGCAACCCCGGGCAAAAGCTCTGGCCCGGCCAACTGGTGACCATCAAGATCCAGACCGCCGTGGAAAAAGCCGCCCTGGTGGTACCGCCCGGCGTGGTGCAACGCGGCCTGGACAAACACTTCGTGTATCGGGTCAAGGACGACAAGGTGGAAATCGTCCCGGTGCAGATGGTCTATCAGGACAGCGGCCAGAACATCATCAAGGGCGTGCAGGCCGGCGACCTGCTGGTCAGTGACGGCCAGTCGCGGCTCAAGGCCGGCTCACATATCGAAGTGCTCAGCGAACCGCCGCAACAGATCCAGGCGGCGAACTCGGAGCCACAGCCATGAAGGGCCACGGCTCGATCTCCGCCTGGTGCGTCGACCATCCGGTCGCCACCCTGCTGCTGACCTTCGCCCTGGTGCTGCTGGGCGCCATCGCCTTTCCCCGGCTGCCCATAGCGCCGCTGCCGGAGGCCGAATTCCCGACCATCCAGGTCACCGCGCAGCTGCCCGGCGCCAGCCCGGAAACCATGGCTTCCTCGGTGGCCACGCCGCTGGAGGTGCAGTTCAGCGCCATCCCCGGCATGACCCAGATGACCTCCAGCAGCGCCCTGGGCTCGACCAACCTGACCCTGCAATTCACCCTCGACAAGAGCATCGACACCGCCGCCCAGGAAGTGCAGGCGGCGATCAACACCGCCTCGGGCAAGCTGCCCAACGACATGCCGAGCCTGCCCACCTGGCGCAAGGTCAACCCGGCGGACAGCCCGGTGCTGATCCTCAGCATCAGTTCCACGCAGATGCCCGGCACTGAACTGAGCGACTACGTGGAAACCCTGCTGGCCCGGCAGATCAGCCAGATCGACGGTGTCGGCCTGATCAATATCACCGGCCAGCAACGCCCGGCGATCCGCGTCCAGGCCTCGCCCGACCGGCTGGCGGCCATCGGCCTGACCCTGGCCGATATCCGCGTCGCCCTGCAGCAGGCCAGCCTCAACCTGGCCAAGGGCGCGCTGTATGGCGAGTCGAGCATCTCGACCCTGTCGACCAACGACCAGCTGTTCCATCCCGAGGACTACGGCCAGTTGATCGTCTCCTACAAGAACGGCGCACCGGTGCAGCTCAAGGACGTCGCCCGGGTCATCAGCGGCCCGGAAAACGCCTACGTGCAGGCCTGGTCCAACGACCAGCCGGGGCTCAACCTGGTGATCTTCCGCCAGCCGGGGGCCAACATCGTCGACACCGTGGACCGCATCCAGGGCGAGTTGCCGCGCCTGGAGGCCATGCTGCCGGCCTCGGTGGACGTGACCGTGCTCTCGGACCGCACCAAGACCATCCGCGCGTCCTTGCATGAAGTGGAAATCACCCTGCTGATCGCGGTGCTGCTGGTGGTGGCGGTGATGGCGCTGTTCCTGCGCCAGCTCTCGGCGACGCTGATCGTCTCCAGTGTGCTCGGGGTGTCGCTGGTGGCCAGTTTCGCGCTGATGTATGTGATGGGCTTCAGCCTGAACAACCTGACCCTGGTGGCGATCGTGATCTCGGTGGGCTTCGTGGTCGACGACGCGATTGTCGTGGTGGAGAACATCCATCGCCATCTGGAGGCCGGCGACGGCATGCGCGAGGCGGCGATCAAGGGCGCCGGCGAAATCGGCTTCACCGTGGTGTCCATCAGCTTCTCGCTGATCGCCGCGTTCATTCCCCTGCTGTTCATGGGTGGCGTGGTCGGGCGGCTGTTCAAGGAGTTCGCCCTGACCGCCACCTCGACCATCCTGATTTCGGTGGCGGTGTCGCTGACCCTGGCGCCAACCCTGGCGGCGCTGTTCATGCGCGCGCCGACTGATCATCCCCACGATCGCCCGGGCTTCGGCGAACGCCTGCTGGCACTCTACGAGCGTGGGCTGCGCCGAGCCCTGGCCCATCAACGGCTGATGCTCGGCCTGTTCGGCCTGACCCTGGGCCTGGCCATCGCCGGCTATGTGTTCATTCCCAAGGGTTTCTTCCCGGTCCAGGACACCGGCTTCGTGCTCGGCACCAGCGAAGCGGCGGCCGACATCTCCTACCCGGACATGGTGGCAAAGCACCTGGCCCTGGCGAAGATCCTCGGCGCCGACCCGGCGGTGGAAACCTTCTCCCACTCAGTGGGCGTCACCGGCAACAACCAGACCATCGCCAACGGCCGCTTCTGGATCGCTCTCAAGGACCGCGGCCAGCGGGACGTCTCCGCCAGCCAGTTCATCGACCGCATTCGCCCGCAGCTGGCCAAGGTCCCGGGCATCGTCCTGTACCTGCGGGCCGGCCAGGACATCAACCTCAGCTCCGGGCCGAGCCGCAGCCAGTACCAGTACGTGCTCAAGAGCAACGACGGGCCGACGCTGAATACCTGGACCCAGCGCCTGACGGAAAAACTGCGGGCCAACCCGGCCTTTCGCGACCTGTCCAACGACCTGCAACTGGGCGGCAGCATCACCCATATCAGCATCGACCGCAGCGCCGCGGCGCGTTTCGGCCTGACCGCCACCGACGTCGACGAAGCGCTCTACGACGCCTTCGGCCAGCGCCAGGTCAACGAGTTCCAGACCGAGACCAACCAGTACAACGTGATCCTCGAACTGGACGCCCGGCAGCGCGGCAAGGCCGAGAGCCTGAATTACTTCTACCTGCGCTCGCCCCTGAGCGGCGAGATGGTGCCGCTGTCGGCGCTGGCCAAGGTCGATCCGCCCACCGTCGGCCCGTTGTCCATCGCCCACGACGGCATGTTCCCGGCCGCCAACCTGTCGTTCAACCTGGCGCCGGGCGTGGCCCTGGGCGACGCGGTGATCATGCTCGAGCAGGCGAAAAACCAGATCGGCATGCCCGCCTCCATCGCCGGCAATTTCCAGGGCGCGGCCCAGGCCTTCCAGAGTTCCCTGGCCAGCCAGCCGTGGCTGATCCTCGCGGCGCTGGTGGCGGTGTACATCATTCTCGGCGTGCTCTACGAGAGCTTCGTCCACCCGCTGACGATCATTTCCACCCTGCCCTCGGCCGGCCTTGGCGCGCTGATCATGCTCTGGCTGCTGGGCCAGGATTTCTCGATCATGGCCCTGATCGGCCTGGTGCTGCTGATCGGCATCGTCAAGAAAAACGGCATCCTGATGATCGACTTCGCCCTCGAAGCCCAGCGCAAGGGTGGGCTGTCGCCGCAGGAGGCGATCTACCAGGCCTGTATCACCCGTTTCCGGCCGATCATCATGACCACCCTCGCCGCTTTGCTCGGCGCCTTGCCGCTGATGCTCGGCTATGGCGCCGGCGCCGAGCTGCGCCAGCCGCTGGGGATCGCCGTGGTCGGTGGCCTGCTGGTGAGCCAGGCGCTGACGCTGTTCACCACTCCGGTCATATACTTGTGGCTCGAGCGGCTATTCCATCGGCCCACACCAGCGCCAGCGCTGGCGAGCACATCCTGAGGCGGGGTCATGCGCGTTCTGATTATCGAAGACGAAGAGAAAACCGCGGACTATCTGCACCGCGGCCTGACCGAACAAGGCTACACCGTGGACCTCGCGCGCGACGGCGTCGAGGGCCTGCACCTGGCGCTGGAAGGCGACTACGCGGTGATCGTACTCGACGTGATGCTGCCCGGCCTCGACGGCTTCGGCGTGCTGCGGGCGCTGCGCGCGCGCAAGCAGACACCGGTGATCATGCTCACCGCCCGCGAGCGCGTCGAAGACCGCATCAAGGGCCTGCGCGATGGCGCCGACGATTACCTGGGCAAGCCCTTTTCCTTCCTCGAACTGGTGGCACGCCTGCAGGCCCTGACCCGCCGCAGCGGCGGCCACGAACCGGTGCAGATCAGCATCGCCGACCTGTGGATCGACCTGATCAGCCGCAAGGCCAGCCGCGCCGGCACGCGCCTGGACCTGACCGCCAAGGAGTTCTCGCTGCTCAGTGTGCTCGCCCGGCGCCAGGGCGAGATCCTGTCGAAAACCGCGATCGCCGAGATGGTCTGGGACATCAACTTCGACAGCGACGCCAACGTCGTCGAAGTGGCGATCAAGCGCCTGCGGGCCAAGCTCGACGGGCCGTTCGAACAGAAACTGCTGCACACCATCCGCGGCATGGGGTATGTGCTGGAGAACCGCGGTGCCTCGTAATTCGATTGCCCTGCGCCTGAGCGGGCTGTTCACCCTGGTCGCCCTGCTGGTGTTCCTGCTGATCGGCGGCGCGCTCTATCAACAGGTGGACAAGGGCCTGGGCCTGCTGCCCGAGGCCGAGCTGGACGCGCGCTACAGCGTGCTGGAGTCGGCTCTGACGCGCTTCGGCAACCCGGAGCACTGGGCCAAGATCAACAACAAGCTCAAGCTGCTCAGCGAAGAAGACAAGCGCATCCGTTTCTGGGTGGTCAGCGGCGATCCCGCCTACGAATACGGCAACCCCGACCCGCAGATCCGCCGCTTCGCCCAAGGCCCGCTGGGCATGCGCGACCTGAGCCTGCCCGGGCATCCCTATCCGCTGAAAGTGCTGGTCAGCCAGCTGCCGGCCAAGGAGCTGCGCCCGCCGCTGCGCTTTCTGATCGCCATCGACACCGAGACCTTCTACGAGACCCAGCACCAGCTGCTGATTGCCCTGATCAGCCTGGCCATCATCGGCGTGCTGCTGGCCTCGGCGCTGGGTTACTGGGTGGCGCGCATCGGCCTCAAGCCCTTGATCGGGCTGTCCGAAGAGGCCCAGCGCCTGGCCCCGCCGAGGCTTTCCGGACGCCTGCAACTGTCGTCGCTGCCGCCGGAGCTGACGCAGTTCGCCAACTCGTTCAACTCGACCCTGGAGCGGGTGGAACAAGCCTATTCGCGCCTGGAATCCTTCAATGCCGACGTCGCCCACGAACTGCGCTCGCCCCTGACCAACCTGATCGGCCAGACCCAGGTGGCGCTGACCCGCGGGCGTTCCGCCGAGCATTATTTCGAGGTGCTGCAATCCAATCTCGAAGAGCTGGAACGGCTGCGCTCGATCATCAACGACATGCTGTTCCTGGCCAGCGCCGACCAGGGCAGCAAGGCCACCAAGCTCACCAGCACCTCCCTGGCCAGTGAAGTGGCGACCACCCTGGACTACCTGGACTTCATCCTCGAAGACGCCCAGGTCAAGGTCGAGGTCCGCGGCGATGCCCAGGTGCAGATCGAGATCGCCCACCTGCGCCGGGCGCTGATCAACCTGCTGAGCAATGCCGTGCAGCACACCGAGCCCGGGCAGGTGATCCGGGTGCAGATCGATGTGCAGGAACACCAGGTGAGCATCGGCGTGAGCAATCCCGGTCAGGCCATCGCCCGCGAGCATCTGCCCCGGCTGTTCGAGCGCTTCTACCGGGTCGACGCCTCCCGCAGCAACAGCGGCGCCAACCACGGCCTGGGGCTGGCGATCGTCAAGGCCATCGCCCTGATGCACGGCGGCGACGTGTTCGTGCGCAGCGATGACGGCATGAACACCTTCGGCCTCTACCTGCCGATCTGAGCGCTCCCTCTCCTCTGTAGGAGCAGCCGGTCGACGCTCGATTGCTCGCGATGGCGGCATGTCAGATACATCGCATTACCTCTATCGCCGACAAGCCTGGCGCCTACAGAAGCAGGCTCGCCACGGACCTGTAGGAGCGAAGCTTGCTCGCGATGGCGGTGCATCAGGCACAGCGCGTTGCCCCATCGCCGGCAAGCCTGGCGCCTACAGAAGCGGTGTCAACTATTGCTTTTGGCGTAACAGTGCTTATCCTGTTCGGCGCTTTTTCCAGCCGTCTTGAAGTTATATTTTTGTCGCACCTAATTTGAACTTGCTCTGCAAGAAGGTCTTCAGAAATGTCCAACAGTATGGGTATTGCCAGCGCATTTGTTTTGTCCTCCCTGTTCTTGGCCCCTATGGCCATGGCCGAAGAATCGCAGACTTTCGCCGCGCATAACGCCGCACGCGCCGCTGCCTTCCAGGACGCCCAGGAAGCGCTGGCTACCAAGCAACAGAACGGCAAGCAGCCGCAGGAGACCACGGCGGAACAACGCCAGCCGGACGTTCAGAAGGACAGCTGACACCTGCTACCGACTCGTTTCCCTCGACAACTTCTCTGCTCTAACCCTGGAGTAAGTTGTCTTAAAGCCGCTGATAACAGCGGCTTTTTTTTGCCATGTAAAACTGCCTGTTTCATTCGTTTCACCCAGAACAAGAAACACCCGAATCGACAATAACAACTGTCATCATTCATCCAAGGAGCTTTTTACCGGTGAAGGTCACTTCAACTCTCAGCCCGTTGTTCATTGCAATGGCTGCAACTATCGCCCCCTGTGTCCAGGCCGCCGACGAGGCCAGCCCCGAAGGTTTCGTCGAAGGCGCAAGCCTCAAGCTCAACGCCCGCAACTACTACATGAATCGCAACCGCCACCAGCAGGCTCCCGACAATATCGAATGGGGCCAGGGTTTCCTGGGGATCTTCGAGTCGGGTTATACCCAGGGTACTGTCGGTTTCGGCATCGATGCCAACGCCATGCTCGGCTTGAAACTCGATGGCGGTGGCGGCACCGACAGCTCGAGCATCCTGCCGGTCAGCGATGGCAGCGGCAAAGCGCCGACGTCGTTTTCCACTGCTGGCGCCACCCTGAAAATCCGCGCCTTCGACACCGAGCTCAAGGCCGGCGATCTGTTCCTCAACAATCCGGTGATCGCCGGTGGCCAGAGTCGCATGCTGCCGCAGACCTTCCGCGGGGTCAGCCTGGCCAACCACAGCTTCGACGGCTGGCTGCTCGAAGGCGGCCAGGCCAGCTTCACCAAGCCCTATAACCAGAGCGGCCGCCGACGTATCGACACGGCCTACGGCAAACTGGCGAATGGCGACGAAAGCCGCCACCTGAACTGGGCCGGCGTGGCCTGGAGCGGCGTGCCCGGGCTGACCAGCAGCCTGTACGCCGCCGAACTCAAGGACATCTGGAACCAGTACTACTACGACCTCGACTACAGCTATGCGCTGAACGAGCTGGTGACCCTGAACCCGGGCTTACACTTCTATCACACCCAAGACACCGGCGACGCGCTGCTGGGCGACATCGACAACAACACCTACAGCCTGCATTTCACCCTGGGCGTCGGTCACCATAGCCTCACCGCCGCTTACCAGCGGGTGAATGGCAACACCCCGTTCGACTACATCAACCAGGGTGACAGCATCTACCTGGACAACTCCCAGCAGTATTCGGATTTCAACGGCCCCAACGAGCGTTCGTGGAAACTCAAGTACGCCTACGACTTCGCCGGCCTCGGCCTGCCGGGCCTGACTTCGGCGCTCTCCTACTCGCGCGGCGAGCTGGACCTGACCAAGGTCGACCCGCACAGCCGTGGCTACGCCAACTGGTACAGCGCCGGCGGCGAGCACGCCAGGCACTGGGAACGCGACCTTGACCTCAAGTACGTGGTGCAGGGTGGCCAGGCCAAGGATCTGGCGGTCCGCCTGCAGTGGGCCACCAACCGTGGCGGCAACGGTTATGGCGCGCTGGACAATGACACCGACGAATACCGGGTGATCGTCGATTACCCATTCAGTGTGTTCTAAGCGCGAATAAGCAAAAGGCCAGCATCATTTTGCTGGCCTTTTTTTTGTCTGCGATTTATACATGCGCCCGCAGGCGCGATCGGTCTCTGCAACTCTGCTTGCTTCATCCGGAAACACCCCTGAAACGTACACACCGCAGAAGTCAGAACCATGAGTGTGAGTAGTGCGACACCCCGCAACACGACCACTTTGACCCGGTCGGAAAGGATGCTGATTCTTGGAAGCTCACTGATGGTCATCTCCATCCTGAGCATCGTGACCTTCTTGCTGATTCGCGAACGCGGCAGCGCCGAAATGGCCGCCACCCGCGCGGCCTCCAACATCGTGCAATTGATCGACGCCGACGTGCTGCGCAATGTCGAGCTGTACGACGTATCCCTGCGTGGCCTGATCAGCGCCTCGCAACGCGACGACCTGAAACAGGTATCGCCGACCATTCGCCATATGGCGCTGTTCGACCGGGCCACCGCGGCCCCCTACAAGGGCAACATCCTGCTGCTCGACTCGCGCGGCGACGTGCTCGCCGACTCCGCCTCGGTCGAACCGCGCCAGGGCAACTTTTCCGACCGGGAGTATTTCCAGTCCCATGTGAATAACCCTGATCCGGGCATGCTGATCAGCCGACCGTTCCGCGCCCGCCCGCCCGAGCTGGATTGGCGCATCAGTTTCAGCCGGCGGGTGTCCGGCGAGCGCGGGGAGTTCCTCGGCGTGGCCGAAGCAGCCATGCGCCTGGACTACTTCAGCCAATTGTTCAAAAGCCTGAATGTCGGCCGCGACAGCTCGGTCAACCTGATCAGTCGCGACGGTATCCTGCTGGCCCAGGAACCACCGCGAGCGGACAACCTGATCGGCCAGGACTTCAGCCAACGGCCCAATTTCATCCGCATCCTGCGCGAGGGGAACGGCAGCTTCAAAGGCATGTCCAGCACCCAGCAGCCGCGCCTGTATACCTTCTCCCAGGTCGGAGACCTGCCGCTGATCGTGATCGTGGCGCTTTCCAGCAATGAAGTCTTCGCCTCCTGGCAGCGCACCGCGCTGGTGGTCGGCGGCGCCACCGATGCGCTGTGCCTGGGCCTGCTGTGGCTGACCTGGCTGCTTTGCCGGGAATTGCGCCGCCGCCAGAGCGCCGAGCAGGAACTCGCGCAACTGGCCGCCACTGACGCTCTCACCGGCTTGGACAACCGCCGCAGCCTGGACCAGACCCTGGCCCGCGAATGGGGACGCGCACAACGCTCCCACAGCGCCCTGTCGCTGCTGATGTTGGACGTGGATCACTTCAAGGCCTTCAACGACCGCTACGGCCACCCGCTTGGCGATGAAGCCCTGCGCATCGTGGCCCGGGTGATCAGTGACAATATCCGTCGCCCCGGCGACCTGGCCGCACGCTACGGCGGCGAAGAGTTCGCCGTGGTCCTGCCGGAGACCGATAACGAAGGCGCCCGGCGTATCGCCGAGCATATCCGCCTGGCGATCGAGCGCCTGCCGCCGATCCGGGACGGCGCCTCGCCGATCACCATCAGCATCGGCCTCAGCACTTGGGCAGGCACGCCGAAGTCCAGCCTGGAAGCACTGTGCTCGATGGCCGACAAGGCGCTGTACCAGGCCAAGGCCGAAGGGCGAAACCGGGTGGTAGGTTAAAGCCTCATCGCGGGCAAGCCTCGCTCCTACGGGTTCCGTGACCTCATCAGCCGTGCAGCAATCTGCAGGCATAAAAAAAGGCCACCCGAAGGCAGCCTTTAAAAACTAAAGGAAAGAGAGTGTTACTTACACGGCCGCAACCGGACGCATGTAAGAGATCGGTGCAGTGCTGGCATCTTCGAAGGTCACGACTTCCCAAGCGTCTTTCTGCTCAATGAGCTTGCGCAGAAGCTGGTTGTTCAGTGCATGGCCCGACTTGAAGCCTTTGAACTCACCTATCAGGCTGTTGCCCAGCAGGTAGAGGTCACCAATTGCGTCGAGGATCTTGTGCTTCACGAATTCGTCTTCGTAGCGAAGGCCGTCCTCGTTCAGTACACCATCCGCGTCGACCACGATGGCGTTTTCCACGCTGCCGCCGAGTGCGAGGTTGTGCTTGCGCAGGTACTCGATATCACTCATGAAACCAAAGGTACGGGCGCGGCTGACTTCCTTCACGAACGAAGTGCTGGAAAAGTCCACGCTTGCACTCTGGGTGCGGTCACGGAAAACCGGGTGATCGAAATCGATCTCAAAGCTCACTTTAAAACCGTCGAAAGGCACGAAAGTGGCGCGCTTGTCGCCGTCTTCCACTGTCACCTCGCGAAGGATGCGGATGAACTTCTTGGCTGCGTCCTGTTCTTCCAGGCCGGCAGATTGAATCAGGAATACGAAGGGTCCAGCGCTGCCATCCATGATCGGGACTTCGGACGCGGAGAGCTCGACGTAGGCGTTATCGATGCCCAGGCCAGCCATGGCCGAGAGCAAGTGCTCCACCGTGTCCACTTTGGTGTCACCGTTGACCAGGGTGGTCGACATAGTGGTTTCACCAACGTTTTCCGCGCGAGCAGGAATCTGCACCACAGGGTCCAGGTCGGCACGACAAAACACAATGCCGGTGTCGACAGGCGCAGGCTTGAGGGTCAGGTAAACCTTCTCCCCGGAGTGCAGGCCTACACCTGTGGCACGGATAATATTCTTCAGGGTGCGTTGTTTAATCATGGCTTGGGCCGCTTCAGCGCAAATTGCGAACTGGTATCAACAAAGGCTGGCGATAATAGCAGACCAGACCTTTGCTGAACACCAATCACCCTAATACCCCTGATACATTCCATCAATCGGCCTGGCGACGCAGGAAAGCCGGGATGTCCAGGTAGTCCAGATCATCTTGCGGATTCAGCTTCGCCGCAGTCGCAGCACTGGCCTGAGCTTGGTTGCGCATGACGGTCGGACGGTCCAGATCACGGTAGTTGACCGACGGCAGTTCCTGACGGGCAGGTGCTGGCGCCTGTGCAGCGGCCATGGAGGTTTGCACGGTATTGTCGATGACCTTCACAGGCTTCTCGATTTTCGCGCCCAGACCTGTGGCAACCACAGTCACGTGCAGCTCGTCGCGCATGTCCGGATCGATAACGGTACCGACCTTGACCATCGCGTGCTCGGAAGCGAAGGCTTCGATGATGCTACCCACGTCGGAGTACTCACCCAGGGACAGGTCGGGACCGGCGGTGATGTTCACCAGGATGCCGCGCGCGCCTTGCAGGTTCACGTCTTCCAGCAGCGGGTTGCGGATCGCCGCTTCGGTCGCCTCACGTGCACGGTTAGGACCGCTGGCGCAGCCAGTGCCCATCATCGCCATGCCCATTTCGCTCATCACGGTGCGTACGTCGGCAAAGTCGACGTTGATCATGCCCGGACGCTTGATGATGTCGGAGATACCGCGAACGGCACCGGCCAGGACGTCGTCGGCCTTGGCGAAAGCCGACAGCAGGCTGGCGTCTTTGCCGAGGATGGTCAGCAGCTTTTCGTTGGGAATGGTGATCAACGAATCGACGCTTTCGCTCAGCGCGCGGATGCCTTCATCGGCGATCTGCATGCGCTTGCGGCCTTCGAACGGGAACGGACGGGTCACCACCGCAACGGTGAGGATACCCATTTCCTTGGCCACTTCGGCGATGATCGGCGCAGCACCGGTACCGGTACCACCGCCCATGCCGGTCGTGATGAACACCATGTTGGTGCCCGCCAGCACTTCAGCGATACGCTCGCGGTCTTCCAGGGCGGCTTGACGGCCGACTTCAGGATTGGCGCCAGCACCCAGGCCCTTGGTCACGCCGGTACCCAGTTGCAGGATGGTCCGCGCGCCGATGTTTTTCAGCGCTTGAGCATCAGTGTTGGCGCAGATGAATTCGACGCCTTCGATGTTGCTCTTGACCATGTGATTGACGGCGTTGCCGCCGCCACCGCCGACACCGATAACCTTGATTACCGGACTTGCGGGGACGTTGTCTACGAGTTCGAACATTTTCCCTCTCCTTTCATTTCTCTAGTTTTTTCGCCTACTGCTTACAACGGTGTTGCGGTAAATCTTCAGAAATTGCCCTGCACCCAGCTCTTGATGCGATCGAGCAAGGCGGCCTTGGGTTCGTCGCTGCTGTAGCTGTCCCGGCTACCGATGCCGGAGAACGAGATACCGTCGGACTGCTTCTGCAGCCCGTACAACAGCAAGCCCACGCCGGTGGAGTAGATCGGGTTGCGCACCACGTCGGACAGACCTTTGACGGTGTGCGGCACGCCCAGGCGGACCGGCATGTGGAAAATCTCTTCGGCCAGTTCGACCGCGCCTTCCATTTTCGAAGTACCGCCGGTCAGCACGATGCCGGCCGGGATCAGGTCTTCGTAGCCGCTGCGACGCAGTTCGGCCTGGATCAGGGTGAACAGCTCGTCGTAACGCGGCTCGACCACTTCGGCCAGGGCCTGGCGGGACAGCTCGCGCGGCGGACGGTCGCCGACGCTTGGCACCTTGATGGTTTCGCCGGCACCGGCCAGCTTGGCCAGGGCGCAGGCATAACGAATCTTGATTTCTTCGGCATACTGGGTCGGCGTACGCAGCGCCATGGCGATGTCGTTGGTCACCTGGTCGCCGGCAATCGGGATAACCGCGGTATGGCGGATCGCGCCTTCGGTGAAGATCGCGATGTCGGTGGTGCCGCCACCGATATCCACCAGGCACACGCCCAGCTCTTTCTCGTCGTCGGTCAGCACCGAATACGCCGAGGCCAGCTGTTCGAGAATGATGTCGTCGATTTCCAGGCCGCAGCGACGCACGCACTTTTCGATGTTCTGGGCGGCATTCACCGCGCAGGTCACCACGTGCACCTTGGCTTCCAGGCGTACGCCGGACATGCCCAGGGGCTCGCGCACGCCTTCCTGGTTATCGATCACGTAATCCTGCGGCAGGGTGTGCAGCACCCGCTGGTCGGCCGGAATCGCCACGGCCTGCGCCGCGTCGAGTACCCGCTCCAGGTCCGCCGAGCTCACTTCGCGATCACGAATCGCCACGATGCCGTGGGAGTTCAGGCTGCGAATGTGATTGCCCGCCACGCCGACGAACGCCGAGTGGATACGGCAGCCGGCCATCAGTTGCGCTTCTTCTACCGCGCGCTGGATCGATTGAACGGTGGACTCGATATTCACCACCACGCCCTTCTTCAGGCCGCGCGATGGATGGGTGCCGATACCGACGATTTCCAGCGTGCCATCGGCCGCGACCTCGCCTACCAGCGCCACCACCTTGGAGGTGCCGATATCCAGACCGACGATCATTTTGCCGCTTTGCACGTTTGCCATGGTCCTGCCTCTTCTTAATTCTTCGCGACGGCGGGTTGGGCCGTCGTGGGCGCTACAGGTTCCCGCCAGCCGACGGCCAGGCCGTTGGCATAACGCAGATCGATGCGCGCGATGTTCGTAATCTGTTCTTTCAGCGTTTTTTCATAAATGGCAATGAAGCGGCGCATCTTCTCCACCAGGTGATCGCGTCCGAGCAACAGTTCGATACCAGGACCGGCGCTGCCGGCCCCCGTGGTCAGGAACCAGCTGCCGCGCTCGCGCAACTCCAGACGGGCAATGGAGAAGCCCATCGGGCGAAGCATCTGGCTCAACACCTGGTACTGCTGCATCACCTGCTGCTGGGCCCGCTGCGGGCCGAACAACTGTGGCAAGTGCTCGTAGTTCGCCAGCTCACGCGGGGTGAAGGCCTGGCCCTGGTTGTTCAACAGCGCCTCGTCGCCCCAACGGGCCACCGGCAACTGCTCTTCCAGGCGAATCACCACCTGGTCCGGCCACACACGCCTTACCTCGGCATGAGCGATCCATGGCATCTGTTCCAGCTCGGTACGCATGCTCGCCAGGTCGATGGTGAAGAAGCTCGCCGCGACGTAGGGCGCGATCCGCTGCTGCACCGCCTGCTGGCTGATGTAACTCAGGTCGCCCTGCACCGCGACCTTGGTGATCGGCCGGTCGGCATAGGGCAACAGGCGCTGCGCGCCCTCGTAAGTGCCGAAGCCCAGCGCGACCAGCAGCACCGGCCACATCAGGCTTTTCAGCACGCCAAAGTTGGCTTTCGGCAGGCGCGCCGACATCGGCTCCTTGGCCACCATCCGGCTGGCACCACGCGGCACCGGCTTGCGGCCGGGAGCGGGTTGCTGATGACGTAGCTGGGCGCCTTGCATGGCCTTAACCTCGCGGCTCTGCGTTACTGACGACACTCTCCGCCAGGATGGCCAGAACCAGCTGCTGGAAATCCAGACCGGCGGCACGGGCCGCCATCGGAACCAGGCTGTGATCGGTCATGCCGGGAGCGGTGTTCACTTCCAGGAACCAGAACTGGCCATCGGCGTCCTGCATCACGTCGGCACGCGCCCAACCGGCGATACCGAGCGCCCCGCAGGCTTTCGCCGTCAGGTCCATGAGCTCCTGCTCTTTGTCGCTGTCGAGGCCACACGGAATCCGGTACTGGGTATCGGAAGCCAGGTACTTGGCGTCGTAGTCGTAAAACGTGTGGGGCGTGCCCAGGGCGATCGGTGGCAATACCTGGCCGCGCAGCGTGGCGATGGTGAACTCCGGACCTTGAATCCATTGTTCAACCAAGACTTGCGAGTCGTAGGTGCTGGCCGCTTTCCATGCGTCGATCAGTTCGGACGCGGATGTCACTTTGGCCATACCAATACTGGAACCTTCATGCGCCGGTTTGACGATCAAAGGCATGCCCAGTTCCGTAGCCGCAGAAATACAATCGGCCTCGGAGCCAAGTACGGCGTGGCGTGGCGTCGGAATACCGAGGCTGTGCCAGACCTGCTTGGTACGCAGTTTGTCCATCGCCAGCGCCGAAGCCAGGATGCCGCTGCCGGTGTAGGGAATGCCCATGCATTCCAGCAGGCCCTGCATGCTGCCGTCTTCGCCGCCACGACCGTGGAGGATGATGAAGGCACGGTCGATCTTCTCGTTCAGCAGGCGCTGCAGGAAGTCGTCACCGACGTCGATGCCGAAAGCGTCCACACCGGCGCTCAGCAAGGCTTCGAGCACGGCGTTACCGGACTTCAGCGAGACTTCGCGCTCGGCGCTCTTGCCGCCGAACAGCACGGCGACGCGACCGAAATCCTTCGGCGCGAGGGTCGAAAACAGAGAGGCGTAGGCGGCGGTCATTTCGACTTCCCCTGACCGGCAGGCACGGCGCCCGCGAACAACGGACTGCCCAGCAGCTTCGGCGCAAGACCGCCGATATCACCGGCGCCCTGGCACAGCAGGATGTCGCCGGCGCGCAGCAGCGGCTTGACCAGCGGCGCAAGGTCGACCCCACGCTCGATGTAGATCGGGTCCAGCTGACCGCGCTGACGGATGCTGTGGCACAACTGACGGCTGTCCGCCCCCGGGATCGGCTCTTCGCCCGCTGGATAGACTTCCATCAACAGCAGGACGTTGGCGTCCGCCAATACCTGGACAAAATCGTCGTACAGGTCGCGGGTGCGGCTGAAACGGTGCGGCTGGTAGACCATCACCAGGCGACGCTCAGGCCAGCCACCGCGCACGGCCTTGATCACCGCCGCGACTTCGGTCGGGTGGTGGCCGTAGTCGTCCACCAGCATCACGTTGCCGCCGTCCACCGGCAGTTCGCCGTAGACCTGGAAGCGACGTCCCACGCCCTGGAAGCCCGACAGGCCCTGGACGATGGCTTCATCGCTGATGCCTTCGTCGGTGGCGATGCAAATGGTCGCCAGGGCGTTCAGCACGTTGTGGTTGCCCGGCATGTTCACCGAGACATCCAGCGGCTCGCGATCGGGACGCAGCACGGTGAAGAAGGTCTGCATCCCCTGCTGGCGTACATTGATCGCGCGCACGTCGGCGCCTTCGTTGAAACCGTAGGTGACGGTCGGACGCTTGACCTGTGGCAGGATCTCGCGCACCACCGGGTCGTCCAGGCACAGCACGGCCAGGCCATAGAACGGCAGGTTGTGCAGGAATTCGACGAAGGTTTTCTTCAGCTTGTTGAAGTCACCGTCGTAGGTCGCCATGTGGTCGGCGTCGATGTTGGTCACCACGGCCACCAACGGCTGCAGGTGCAGGAAGCTGGCGTCGCTTTCATCGGCTTCGGCGATCAGGTAGCGGCTGGTGCCCAGCTGTGCATTGGTGCCAGCTGCATTCAGCCGGCCACCGATGACGAAGGTCGGGTCCAGGCCACCGGCGGCGAACACCGAGGCCAGCAGGCTGGTGGTGGTGGTCTTGCCGTGGGTACCGGCAACGGCGACGCCGTGGCGGTAGCGCATCAGCTCGGCGAGCATTTCCGCGCGCGGCACTACCGGGATACGGCGTTCCAGGGCGGTGGCCACTTCCGGGTTGGAGGTGTTCACGGCGCTGGACACCACCAGTACATCGGCGTTGGCGGCGTTCTCGGCACGGTGGCCGATAAAAATCTGCGCACCAAAGGACTCGAGGCGCTCGGTGACCGGCGACGCCTTGAGGTCGGAGCCGGAAACCTGGTAGCCCAGGTTCAGCAGTACTTCGGCGATCCCGCACATGCCCACGCCGCCGATACCGACGAAATGGATGCGACGGATACGGCGCATTTCCGGTTGTGGCATGGCTTTCTGATTCTCAACCATGGGCCACCTCCAGGCAGATATCGACCACGCTACGGGTGGCATCGGGTTTGGCCAGGCGACGTGCGGCGTCGGCCATGCTGTTGAGTCGTTCCGGTTGCATCAAAACCTCTGTCAGGCGAGCGGCAAGGTCCGCTGCGCCAGTCGTTCTTTGCGGCATCAGGAAGGCAGCGCCTTCACGAGCCAAATAATCGGCATTGCGGGTCTGGTGATCGTCGATGGCGTGAGGCAAAGGCACGAGCATCGAAGGCAGACCGGCGGCAGCCAGTTCACTGACGGTCAACGCGCCTGCGCGACAGACCACCAGGTCAGCCCAGCCGTAGGCTTGGGCCATGTCTTTGATGAACGGCTGCACCTGCGCCTCGACGCCGGCGGCGCGATAGCGCTCTGCAGTCACTTCATCGTGGTTTTTGCCGGCCTGATGAAACACTTCCGGACGCAGCTCGGGGGAGACCAGCGCCAGGGCTTCAGGCAGCAACTTGTTCAACGGCTCTGCTCCCAGGCTTCCACCCAGGATCAGCAAACGCGCCTTGCGTCCGGCCAAAGCCTCGCGCGGTGTATCGAGGAACAGCTCGGTGCGCACCGGGTTGCCGGTGGTACGCCGGCTGCTGGAGGCACCAAAGGTGTCCGGGAAAGCTTCGCAGACTCGGGCCGACAACGGCACCAGCAGCCGATTGGCGGTACCGGCGACCGCGTTCTGTTCATGAACGATCACTGGCACGCCGGACAGTTTTGCCGCGACGCCACCAGGGCCGGTCACATAACCGCCAAAGCCCAGCACGCAGACCGGCTTGAGCTGACGAATGATCCGGCGCGCCTGCAGCACTGCCTTGAGCAGCACGAATGGCGCCTTGAGCAGCGACAGCTTGCTCTTGCCCCGCAGGCCGCTGACGTTGATCAGGTGCAGCTGCAGGCCGGCATTCGGCACCAGCTCGTTTTCGATGCCGCGCGGGGTGCCGAGCCAGTGCACGGTATAACCGCGCGCCTGGAATTCGCGGGCACAGGCCAGCGCCGGGAACACGTGACCGCCGGTGCCACCGGCCATGATCAGCACGTTAGCGCCCATGGCTTGGCTCCTCGGCGAAGTCGCTCTCGCTGAACTCCATTTCTTCGCTGCCCAGGTGGGTCCGACTCTCCCACTCGATGCGCAGCAACAGGCCAAGACAGGCGCAACAGATCACCAACGAACTGCCGCCATAACTTAGGAACGGCAAGGTCAGACCTTTGGTCGGCAACAGGCCGACGTTCACCCCGATGTTGATCAGGAACTGGCCGATCCACAGGAACGACAAGCCATAAGCGACATAGGCGGCAAAGAACTGCTTGGCTTTCTCGGCCCACAGGCCGATGTACATGCCACGGATACAGACGAAGACGAACAACGCCACCGTGCACAGGGAACCCACGGCACCCAGCTCTTCGGCCAGGACCGAGAACACGAAGTCGGTGTGGGCTTCCGGCAGGTAGAACTGCTTCTGCACGCTGTTGCCCAGGCCAACGCCCAGCCATTCGCCGCGACCGAAAGCGATCAAGGCCTGGGACAACTGGTAGCCCGCACCGAACTGGTCGGCCCAGGGGTCGGCAAAGTTGGTCAGGCGCGCCATTCGATAGGGCTGCATCTGAATCAGCAGGACCACCGCCGCGACCGCCAGGACCACCATCAAGGAGAAACGGAACAGCCCGACCCCGCCGAGGAACAGCATCGCCGCCGCGGCCCCCATCATCACCACGGTGGCGCCGAAGTCCGGCTCCATCAGCAGCAGGCCAGCCATCGGCAACAGCACGATGAATGGCTTGAAGAAGCCCATCCAGCTTTCGCGCACTTCTTTCTGACGACGCACCAGGTAACCGGCGAGGTAGATCACCACGAACACCTTGGCGATCTCGGAAGGCTGGACGTTGAAGAAACTGAAGCCGATCCAGCGCATCGAACCGTTCACCTCGCGGCCGATTCCCGGGATGATCACCATCACCAGCAAACCGAAGGCACCGAGCAGCATCATCCAGCCCAGGCGTTGCCAGGTGGCGATCGGAATCATCATGGTGACGATGCAGGCACCCAGGCCCAGCACCACGTAGATCAGGTGGCGAATCATGTAATACAGGGCGCTGCCCGATTGCACCGCCGCCACTTCGGTGGAGGCCGAGGCGATCATGATCAGCCCGAGGCCGAGCAGCGTCAGGCAGCCGGCGAGCATCGGGAAGTCGAGGTCGACGCCGCGCCCGGTGATGATCGGCGATGGATAAGGCTTGATGATGTCTCTCAGGTTCATGCCAGATCCTCCACGGCGCGGACGAACTGGTGACCACGGTCTTCGTAGTTCTTGAACATGTCGAAACTGGCGCAGGCAGGCGACAGCAGCACCACGTCGCCGGACTGGGCGGCGGCACGGCATTGCGCCACGGCGTCGACCAGGGAGCCGACACGAATCAGCGGCACGGCATCGCCGATGGCCTCGCCGATCTTGTCGGAATCGCGGCCCATCAAGATCACGGCACGGCAGTTGGCCGCCACCGGATCGCGCAGGTCCTTGAACTCGGCACCCTTGCCGTCGCCACCGGCGATCAGCACGATCTTGCCTTCGATATCCGCGCCCAGGCCTTCGATGGCTGCCAGTGCGGCACCCACGTTGGTGGCCTTGGAGTCGTTGTAATAACCCACGCCATCCAGGTCGCGAACCCACTGGCAGCGGTGCTCGAGGCCGGCGAAGGTGCGCAGGGCCGAGAGCATGGCATCGAACGGCAGGCCGACCGCATGTCCCAGAGCCAGCGCCGCCAGGGCGTTGGACTGGTTATGGGCGCCACGGATCTTCAGCTCGCGCACCGGCATCAGGTTCTGGAATTCGAAGGCCAGGTATTTCTCGCCATTCTCTTCACGCAGGCCGAACGCCTTGAAATCGGGTTTGCTCAGGCCGAAGGTCCAGCACGGCAGGCCTTCGCCGATCAATGGCCGGGTCAGGGCATCCTGGCGGTTGAACACCACTTGCCGGGCGCCACGGAAGATCCGGTGCTTGGCCAGGTGATACGCCGGCAGGCCGCTGTAGCGGTCCATATGGTCTTCGCTGATGTTCAGCACGGTGGCCACTTCGGCACCCAACTGGTCGGTGGTTTCCAGCTGGAAGCTGGACAGTTCCATGACATACAGCTCGACATCGTCGCTGAGCAGGTCCAGGGCCGGCGTGCCCAGGTTGCCGCCCACGGCGACACGCTTGCCCGCCGCCGCAGCCATTTCCCCCACCAGGGTGGTCACGGTGCTTTTCGCGTTGGAACCGCTGATGGCGACGATCGGCGCCTTCGCGTTACGCGCGAACAGCTCGATATCGCCGGAGAGTTTCACCCCACGGGCGGCGGCGGCTTGCAGGGCCGGGGTCGCCAGGGCCAGGCCAGGGCTCACGTAGAGCTCGTCGGCGCGGCACAGGAAGTCGACGTCCAGCTCGCCACAACGCACTTCCACATGCGGATAGTCACGGCGCAGCGTGGCCAGTTCCGGTGGATTTTCCCGCGTATCGGCGACGGCAAACGATACGCCCCGGTTCGCCAGGAAGCGAACCAGGGACATGCCGCTCTTGCCGAGGCCGACAACGATGCGGAAGTGGTCAGAAGCGATCAGAGACACTCGTTCTACCTCAGCTTCAGGGTGGCAAGGCCGATCAGCACGAGAATCACGGTGATGATCCAGAAACGGACGATCACACGCGGCTCGGGCCAGCCCTTGAGTTCAAAGTGGTGGTGAATCGGCGCCATACGAAATACACGACGACCGGTCAATTTGAAGGAAGCAACTTGAATGACCACCGACAGGGTTTCCATCACGAACACGCCGCCCATGATGAACAGAACGATTTCCTGGCGAACGATCACCGCAATGGTGCCCAGGGCCGCGCCCAGCGCCAGCGCGCCGACGTCGCCCATGAAGACTTGTGCCGGGTAAGTGTTGAACCACAAGAAACCGAGCCCGGCGCCGATCAGCGCGCCGCAGAACACGATCAGTTCACCCGCGCCCGGAACGTAAGGAATCAGCAGGTACTCAGCGAATTTCACGTTACCCGACAGGTAGCAGAAGATGCCCAGGGCGCCGCCTACCATCACGGTCGGCATGATCGCCAGGCCGTCGAGGCCATCAGTCAGGTTGACCGCGTTACTGGAGCCGACGATCACGAAATAGGTCAGGACCACGAAGCCGATACCCAGCGGAATGCTGACGTCCTTGAGCATGGGGATCAGCAAGGTGGTTTCGACCGGGGTTTGCGCGGTGACGTACAGGAAGATCGCCGCGCCCAGGCCAAATACCGACTGCCAGAAGTACTTCCAGCGGCTCGGCAGGCCACGGGAGTTCTTCTCGATCACCTTGCGATAGTCATCGACCCAGCCAATGGCGCCGAACAGCAGGGTGACCAGCAACACCACCCACACATAACGGTTGCTCAGGTCGGCCCACAGCAGGGTGCTGATACCGATGGCCGAAAGAATCAACGCGCCGCCCATGGTCGGAGTGCCCGACTTGGAGAGGTGCGATTGCGGACCGTCATTACGCACGGCCTGGCCGATCTGACGGGTCTGCAGAGTGCGGATCATCCACGGCCCCAGCCACAAGGACAGCACCAGTGCAGTCAGTACCCCGAGAATCCCGCGCAGGGTCAGGTACTGAAAGACCGCGAAGCCTTTGTAGAACTGTTGCAGGTACTCCGCTAGCAGCAGCAGCATCAATGTTTCTCCGTGCTGGAACCACACAAAGCCGCGACGATGTTTTCCATCACCGCGCTGCGCGATCCCTTGATCAAAATAGTGGTGTTTGTATCTTGCTCGGCGCCCAGGGCTGCAATCAGCTCGGCCTGGCTGGCGAAGTGTCGGGCGTGCTCACCGAAGGCGGCGACCGCGTGAGCCATCATCGGGCCCACGGCATAGAGCGCCGACACCTTGCCGGCGGCATAAGCACCCACTTCGCGGTGCCCCTGCTCCGCCCAATCGCCCAACTCGCCGATATCTCCGAGCACCAGGACGGTGCGACCGGAAAAGCCGGCGAGTATATCAACGGCCGCGCACATTGACGTGGGGTTCGCGTTATAGGTGTCGTCGATTACCCGCATACCGTTTTTCGCCAGCTGGGCGACAGTGCGGCCCTTGACCGGCTGCACCGCGTTGAGCCCGGTGGCGATGCCGAACAACGACACGCCCAGGGCATGCGCGGCAGCGGCAGCGGCCAGGGCATTGGCAACGTTATGGGTACCCAGCAGGTTCAACTGGACACGCTCGGAACCGTTGCCCGCGTGCAGGGTGAAGTTCGGGCAGCCACGGGCATCGCGCTGGATATCCGAGGCGTAAAAGTCGGCGGCATTGTTGGTCAGGGCAAAACTCAGCACCTGACGGCCAGCGGCGCGGGCTTTCCAGATCGGGAAGGCCTTGTCGTCGAGGTTGAGCACAGCGGTACCGGAAGCATCCAGCCCTTCAAGGATCTCGCCCTTGGCCTCGACGATTTTCTCCGGCCCGCCAAACTCGCCCACATGAGCGGTACCGGCATTATTGATGATGGCGACCTGCGGCTTGGTCATCGCCACGGTGTAGGCAATTTCGCCGATGCGCGAAGCCCCCAGCTCGATCACGGCCGCGGTGTGCTCCGGGGCCAGTTCCAGCAGGGTCAAGGGCGCGCCCAGGTCGTTGTTCAGATTGCCGCGTGTGGCAAGCACCGGCCCGCGCGTGCGCAGGATGCTCGCAAGCATTTCCTTGACTGTGGTCTTGCCGCTGGAGCCGGTAATCGCCGCTACCGGCTTGGTGAAAGCCGCGCGATTCAACGCCCCCAGTTGGCCGAGCGCCTGCCGGGTATCGCTGACCAGCAGCTGCGGCAGCGTGCTGTCTGGCACTTCGCGTTCGACCAGGGCACCGACGGCGCCTTTGGCGGCGACTTCATTCAGGTAGTCGTGCCCGTCGAAACGCGGGCCGGCCAGGGCAATAAAGAGTTGGCCCGGCTTGATCGCCCGGCTGTCGATGCTCACGCCATCGAAGCTGCAATCGCCAGCCAGCAGGCGCCCGGCCAGCGGTCCGCTCAGTTCACTGAGTTTCAGGGCCTTAAGCATGGGCCACCTCCCACGCGGTCAGCGCTCGATCGGCTTCCACCAGGTCGGAGAAGTCGAGACGCACGCCATTGATTTCCTGATAGTCCTCATGACCTTTACCGGCCAGGACAATCACGTCGTCCGCCGAAGCGCCGGCGACCAACTGGGCGATGGCCAGGCCGCGACCGGAAACGAACTCGACCTTGTCCACTGCGCTGAAGCCGGCACGAATGTCGTCGAAAATCTGCGCCGGATCTTCCGTGCGCGGGTTGTCGTCGGTGACCAGCACGCCGTCGGCCAGGCGCTCAACCACTTCCGCCATCAGCGGACGCTTGCCGCGATCGCGATCGCCGCCGCAGCCGAACAGGCACAGCAAACGGCCCTTGGCATGGGGACGCAGGGCCAGCAATACCTTTTCCAGGGCATCCGGGGTGTGGGCGTAATCGACCACCACCAGCGGTTGCGAACCACCGCCCAGGCGCTGCATGCGACCGGCCGGGCCTTCCAGTTTCGGCAGTACGTGAAGGATTTCGTCGAGGGCGTAATCCAGGCCGAGCAAGGCGCCGACAGCGGCCAGCACGTTGCTCAGATTGAAACGACCGAGCAAGGTGCTACGCAGATGATGTTCGCCCTGCGGAGTCACCAGGGTCGCACGCACGCCTTCGTCGTCGAATTGCGCTTCGCGGCAGTACAGATAGGCCCGCGGATCCTCGAGACTGTAGGTAATCAACCGCGAATCCTGTTCGTCACTGGCCAGCAGCCGACCGAAGTCATCGTCGAGGTTGATGACACGGCACCCCAGATCGGTCCAGCCGAACAGCTTGGCCTTGGTGGAGCCGTAGGCTTCCATGGTGCCGTGATAATCCAGATGATCGCGAGACAGATTGGTCAGCACCGCCACGTCGAAGGCCAGAGCACTGACTCGCCCCTGGTCCAGACCATGGGACGACACTTCCATCGCCACGGCCTTGGCGCCGGCCTTTTTCAGGTCGGCCAGGGTGGCCTGCACGGCAATCGGGTTCGGCGTGGTATGCATGCCGCTTTGCAGCGCGCCATAAAAACCGCTGCCGAGGGTGCCGACAATGCCGCAGTGCTGGCCCAGCAGATCGAGTGCCTGCGCCACCAACTGGGTCACGCTGGTCTTGCCGTTGGTACCGGTCACGCCAATCAGGTTGAGGTTGCGGCTCGGGTCGCCATAAAAACGCCCGGCGATATCCGACAACTGCGCCGCCAGGCCTTTGACCGGAATCAGCGGCACGTCGGTAATCGGCAGGACAGTCGCGCCTTCGACTTCATAAGCCACCGCAGCTGCACCGCGCTGCAAGGCGTCGGCGATGTGCGCACGACCATCGAACTTGCCGCCAGGAACCGCAAGAAACAGATCGCCGGCGCGCACATTGCGGCTGTCCAGGGTCAGTTCGCGAATCAGCAGATCACGACCAGCGTGGGCGAAAATCTTGTTCAGGCTAAGAGACATCAGCCGCGCCCTCCTTTAGCTGGTGCCGCATTGGCTTGTTGGGTAGGTGGCAGGTTGTCCGGCGAGATATTCATCAGACGCAGGGTGCCGGACATCACTTTGCTGAACACCGGCGCCGATACCAGACCACCGAAGTAACCGGCCTTGCTCGGCTCGTCGATCACCACGACGATGGCGTAGCGCGGATCGCTCATCGGGCCGAAACCAGCGAACAGCGAGCGGTAGGAGTTCTCGGCATAACCCTTGGTACCGACCGAAGTCTTACGCGCAGTACCACTCTTGCCGGCCACGTGATAAGCCGGCACCTGGGCACGGAACACACCGCGCGGCGCCTCGATCACCTGCTGCAACATGCCTTGCATGGTCTTGGCGACCTTTTCCGGAATCACCTGGGTGGTTTCCGGAGTCCTGTCGGTTTTGATCAGAGTCAGCGGAGCGATGCGACCGTTATTGGCCAGGGCCGAGAAGGCGTGAACCAGCTGGATCGCGGTCACCGAAATGCCGTAGCCGTACGACAGCGTGGCGGTCTCGGCCTTGCGCCACTCGCGGTAATTCGGCAGGTTGCCAACTCGCTCACCCGGGAAGCCGAGACCGGTGTCCTGGCCAAGACCGATTTTCTGGGCCAAGCGGAAGATGGCTTCGCCACCGATATCGAAGGCGATCTTGCTCATGCCGACGTTACTGGAATTGATCAGAATCCCGGTCAGGTCGAGTACCGCACCTTCAGTCTTGGATACGTCACGAATGGTGTATTTACCGATCTGCAGCGTGCCTGGATACACCTCGACGGTGTCACTCGGTTTCCAGCGCCCGGTTTCCAGCGCCGCGCTCATGGAGATGGCCTTCATGGTCGAACCCGGCTCGAACACGTCGATCATGGCGCGGTTACGCATCATCGCCGGTTGCAGGTTGCGACGGTTGTTCGGGTTGTAGGTCGGCTGGTTGACCATGGCCAGGATCTCGCCGGTCTTCACGTCCATGATGACCAGGCTGCCGGCCTTGGCGCCGTTCTCGACGATGGCATTGCGCAGCTCGCGGTTGGCCAGGTATTGCAGGCGCAGGTCAATCGACAACGCCAAGGGCTTGCCGGCCTTGGCGTTTTTGGTGACCTGGACATCCTTGATCAGTCTGCCGCGCCGGTCCTTGATGACCTGGCGCTTGCCCGGAACTCCGGCGAGCCACTCGTCATAAGCCAGTTCGACCCCTTCGCGGCCGCGATCGTCGATGTCGGTAAAGCCGACCATGTGCGCGGTCACTTCGCCGGCCGGGTAGAAGCGCCGGAACTCTTCGATGCCATACACCCCCGGCACCTTGAGATCGAGAACTTGCTGGCCCTGCTCGGGCGTCAGGCCGCGCACCAGGTAGATGAATTCTTTATTGGCTTGCGCTTCAAGGCGCTCGGCCAGCGCCTTGGGGTCTTGCCCCAAGGCAGCAGCCAATGCTGGCCACTTGTCCTTGGCCAGCTGCATTTCCTTGGCGTTGGCCCACAGAGTGGTCACTGGCGTACTGACCGCCAGCGGCTCGCCGTTACGGTCGGTGATCAAGCCACGGTGAGCCGGGATCGGAATATGCCGAACGCTGCGCGCATCGCCCTGCCCCTTGAGGAAGTCGCGATCGACGACCTGCAGGTCGATGATGCGCCAGGCGATCGCCGCCACCATGATGCCGAGCAAGCCCAGCACCAGGCGGAACCGCCAGGGGAAGAGTGCGCCTTCAAGCTTCATCATGGCGCCACCATCTGGACTTCTGCCGCGCCGGGAATGCGCATTTTCAGTTGCTCGGTGGCCAGCACTTCGATCCGGCTATGGGCGGTCCAGGTGCTTTGCTCGAGAATCAGCCGGCCCCACTCCGCTTGTGCCTTGTCACGCACACTCAACTCGCCGTACAGCGTGTTGAGCAGTTGGCGATTCCAGTGGGCGCTATAGGACACCGCAATCGCGGACACCAGGACGCCGATGAACAGCAGAAGCATGAAAAAGCTTCCGCCTGGAAGTGGCTTGGCGAAAAGCTTGCTCACCGCAGCTTCTCCGCAACGCGCATGACAGCACTACGGGAACGCGGGTTGGCCTTGAGCTCGGCATCGGAGGCCGTCTGCGCTTTGCCATGGACTTTGATTTTCGGCTCGAAAGCCACGTGGCGTACCGGCAGGTTGCGAGGCAGGTTGTCCGCCTCGCCCTTCACCAGCTTGCGCATGAACAATTTGACGATGCGGTCTTCCAGCGAGTGGAAACTGATGACCACCAGACGGCCGCCGACCTCCAGGCATTCCAGCGCGGCTTCGAGGCCGGCTTCCAGATCGCCCAGTTCGTTGTTGACATGAATGCGCAACCCCTGGAACGCACGGGTTGCCGGGTTCTTGCCCTTTTCCCAGGCCGGGTTGGCGACTTTCAAGACTTCCGCCAGGTCGGCGGTGCGTTCGAACGGCTTGATGTCGCGGCGCTCAGCCACGGCGCGGGCCATACGACCGGAGAAACGCTCTTCGCCGTATTCCTTGAATACACGGGCGATTTCTTCCACCGGCGCGGTGTTGACGAACTCCGCCGCGCTGATGCCGCGGGACGGGTCCATGCGCATATCCAAGGGACCATCATTGAGAAAACTGAAGCCGCGCTCAGGATCGTCGAGCTGCGGCGAAGACACACCCAGGTCGAGCAGCACGCCGCTGACCTTGCCATCCAGGCCGCGCTCGGCCACCTCCGAGCCCAGTTCGGCAAAGCTGCGCTGCACAACGACAAAGCGGCCGTCTTCGGCCGCTAGCGCTTGCCCGGTGGCAATCGCTTGAGGATCTTTGTCGAATCCGAGCAGCCGGCCATCCGGCCCGAGTTTGCTGAGGATCAGACGACTATGACCACCGCGACCGAAGGTGCCATCCAGATAGCAGCCATCAGGACGTACGGCGAGAGCCTCGACGGCTTCGTCAAGCAGTACGGTGATGTGGTTAAAGCCGCTATCAATAGTCACAGGATCAAATCACGCAGTTCATCAGGCATGGCGCCCGGTTGTTGAATAGCTGCCAGGTCCGCTGCGGAAACAGCATTCCAGGCATCCTCGTCCCACAGTTGGAACTTGTTCAGTTGGCCTACCAACATTGCGCGCTTATCCAACTTGGCATATTCGCGCAGACGCGGCGGAACCAGAAAACGACCACTGCCATCGAGTTCGAGGTCGACGGCATTACCAATCAGCAAACGCTGCAAGCGACGGTTTTCTTCACGTAGCGAAGGCAGCGCGCGCAGCTTGGTTTCAATAATTTCCCACTCGTCGAGGGGGTAGACACACAAACACGGATCAACGGCATCAATAGTGACGATAAGTTGCCCGGAACTACGCGAAACGAGCTCGTCACGGTACCGGCTCGGCATGGCGAGACGGCCCTTTGCGTCGAGACTGATAGCGTTAGCTCCGCGAAACACGTCAGCGTTTCTCCAAATTTTAGCGTTTTACGCCCAAAAAACCCACTTCATGCCACTTTCCGCCACTTGCGCACACTATAGGAATGCGCCCACCACACCGTCAAGGCACGGAGCGACGGAAAAGCCTTATAGAACGGAGATTTAGGAGACTAAAAGGAGGGGTAACGGGAATTTGGCGAAGGATTCGGTGCAATAACTTCAATCAGCTCAAGAAGCTGTATCGCGAAGTTAAAGTAATTTGTTAAGAGTAAGATCTTTTCGGTATTACAAAAGCGCTTCTGCTATTGATTCAAGCAGGGAGGGAAAAGGTGGAGAGTCGATCTGTAAGCCGGGTTCTGTCGAGGACAGTCATTCCTCTACGATGGCCATCACTGGACATCTTTAGCAACCTACCCGGTTCCAGCGCGGGCCACGCCTTGGAACCCTATTTGGTCTTGCTCCGAGTGGGGTTTACCTAGCCACGAACTGTTGCCAGACGTGCGGTGCGCTCTTACCGCACCTTTTCACCCTTACCGGCACCGAAGTGCTTAGGCGGTTATTTTCTGTGGCACTTTCCGTAGGCTCGCGCCTCCCAGGCATTACCTGGCACTCCGCCCTATGGAGCCCGGACTTTCCTCCCCCCTCTAATTTTCATAGAGGGCAGCGACTGTCCAATCGACTCTCCGCCGCGCAGGTTAACGGCAGAGCGGCGGAAGAACAAGTGATAAAAGCCTTTTGCCATTCCGCCGATCGCGCTTACTCGCCTTTCTGTTTATCCAGCGCCACTTGATAGAGCACATTCTTGCGCACGCCGGTAATTTCCGCCGCCAATGCCGCGGCACGCTTGAGTGGCATCTCGTTGAGCAGCAGGTCGAGAACCCGCATCGCCTCACTGCTCACAGCCTCGTCGCTCTCCGGCGCCGACCATCCCGCTACCAGTACAACGCATTCGCCGCGCTGCTGATTGCTGTCTGCCTCGACGAAAGCCCGCAACTCCGAAAGCGGCAGCCCCTTGAGGGTTTCAAAGGTCTTGGTCAGCTCCCGGGCCAGCAATGCCTGGCGCTCGCCACCGAACACCGACTCCATATCCTGCAAGCACTCGAGAATACGGTGTGGCGCCTCATAGAAAATCAGTGTGCGCGGCTCTTCCTTTAATAGCTCAAGACGCCCGCGCCGCCCTACCGCCTTGGCCGGCAGAAAGCCCTCGAAGATAAAACGATCGGAAGGCAGCCCCGCCGCCGACAAGGCCGCAATCAGAGCGCAAGCCCCAGGAACAGGAACGACATTGATACCGGCCGCACGCGCCTGACGCACCAGGTGGTAACCCGGATCGGAGATCAACGGCGTGCCCGCATCGGAAATCAGCGCAACGCTGTCTCCCGCCAACAGACGCGTGAGAAAACGGCTGCCTTCATCCCGTTCGTTATGTTCATGGCAGGCGGCCAGCGGCGTGGAAATCCCGAAGTGCTGCATCAAGCGTTGCGAGTGGCGCGTGTCTTCGGCGGCAATCAGCGCCACCTCACGCAAGATCTTCAAGGCCCGGGCACTGATGTCGTCCAGGTTGCCGATGGGCGTCGCCACCACATAAAGCGAGCCAGCAGCGGAATTCAAAGGACCTGGAGCAGTCAAAGCGCACACCTCTTGATCGGTAAAAGTGCCATTGTAGCGCGTAGAAGCCTTCGGAATGCGTGTCGCAGGCACCTCAAGCCTGCGACAGCGTCTGCCGTTCTAAAGCACTGCAACATTTGCTCGACCTAAAATAGACGGTTTATTGCCAGTAACATCGCGCCCCGGCCAGTGCTTGGGTACAATTCCACGCTAATTTGATCGAGTATCAGGAACACTTACATGATCGCTTGCCTGCGGCTGTTCTCTGCCTTATGCCTTGCCGCCCTCCTGGCAGCTTGCGCCAGCTCGCCCTCCTCCAGCCTTGGCGAACTTCCACGGACCCCGGATGCCAGCATCGAGCAACTGCTCGAACAGGCCGCCAACAGCAAAACGCCCGACAAGGCAGCCCTGCTGCGCTTGAGCGCTGCCGACCTGGCCTATCGCCAGGGCAACGCCGGCCAGGCCGCGCAAATCCTGCAACAAGTGCCGATGGAGCAACTCAAACCCGGCCAGCAGGTTTTCGCCAGCACCCTGGCCGCCGAACTGGCCATGACTCGCAACCAGCCAAAGGCCGCCCTGACTGCCCTGAGCCACCCGAGCCTGCAACGCCTGAGCGAACTGCCGGAAGAGCAGCAAATCCGCACCGGCACTGTCCACGCTCGCGCACTAGAGGCTGACGGCCAGGCCCTCGCTGCGGCACGGGAGCGCATTTTCATTGCGCCACTGCTCAAGGACGACGCCGCGAGCAAGAACCACGAAGCCATCTGGGCATTGATTGCCAGCCTGCCGACCGATCAACTGCAAGCCGTCGGCAACGATGACCTGGGCGGCTGGATGAGCCTGGCGCTGGCAGTGAAGACCGCCGGCACCCTGGAACAACAGCAGGCCGCCATCGACAACTGGCGCGCACAGAACCCCAAGCATCCGGCGGCCATTCAGCTGCCGCTGCCGCTGACCAAACTCAAGGAGCTGGCCAGCCAGCCGCTGTCCAAGATCGCCCTGCTGTTGCCGCAGGACGGCCCGCTGGCCGCGGTCTCCAAGGCCCTGCGCGACGGCTTCATGGCCGCGCACTATCAAGCCCAGCAAGCCGGTCAAAAACCACCCAGCATCGAGTTCTACGACAGCTCGCGCCTGACTTCGCTGGATGACTTCTATCGCAAGGCCCAGGCAGATGGCGTGCAACTGGTCGTCGGCCCGCTGGAAAAACCGCTGGTCAAACAGCTCGCCGCGCGCCCGCAACTGCCTATCACCACCCTGGCGCTGAACTACAGCGAAGGCGAGCAAGGCCCCGCGCAACTGTTCCAGTTCGGCCTGGCCGCCGAAGATGAGGCTCGCGAAGTCTCCCGCCGCGCCCGCGCCGACGGGCTGCACCGCGCTGCGGTCCTGGTGCCACGCGGCGAATGGGGTGATCGTGTGCTCAAGGCTTTCCGTCAGGACTGGGAAAGTAACGGCGGTAGCGTGGTCGGTATCGAACGCGTCGATCAGCCGGTAGCCCTGGCCCAGCAGATTGCCGACCTGTTCCAACTGCGCCAGAGCGAAGCCCGCGCCAAGAGCCTGCAGAACGCCGCTGGCACTCAAGTGGCCGCACAACCTTCGCGTCGCCAGGACATCGAGTTCATTTTCCTGGCATCCACTCCGCAACAGGCACAACAGATCAAGCCGACCCTGAACTTCCAGTACGCCGGCGATGTACCTGTCTACGCTACCTCTCACGTCTTCAGCGCCAGCGGCGACCAGAACCAGTACAACGACATGAACGGCATACGCTTCTGCGAGACGCCTTGGCTGCTGGATGCCAATGACCCGCTGCGCCGACAGGTCGCCGCGCAATGGCCACAAGCCGGTGGCAGCCTGGGTCGACTGTATGCGATGGGCGCCGACGCCTACCGCCTGGCACCACGCCTGGGGCAACTCAAGGCCCTGCCGGACAGCCGCATCGAAGGCCTGTCGGGCAGCCTGGCCATGAGCCCGAGCCAGCGTGTTCAACGCCAGCTGCCATGGGCCGAGTTCGTCAGCGGCCAGATCACTCGCCTGCCTGACACCCAGCGCTAATGCCACAACGATCACGCCAGCAAAGCGGTCAGGATGCCGAAGCCCAAGCGCTCCGGCATCTTGAACAACAAGGGCTGCGCCTGCTGGCGCAGAACTGGTTGTGCAAACGCGGCGAGCTTGATCTGGTCATGCTTGACGGCGATACAGTAGTATTCGTCGAAGTCCGCTACAGACAACACACGCAATGGGGTGGCGCACTAGGCAGCATCGACGCACGCAAGCGTCAGAAACTGATACTCGCCGCACAGTTTTTCCTGCAGCGCGAGTCGCGCTGGTCCAACCACCCTTGCCGTTTCGATGTGGTCGCCATAGACAGCGCCCCAGGTACGACCACTCATTTGAACTGGCTACGGAATGCCTTTGAAAGCTGATCGACGCTCTCGGGCCGAGCCGGACATTTTCACTCAACATTTTTGCTCTTTGCTTTGCGGGCAGCACATTCATGTGCCAGAAAGCCGCGCCACTTAAGGTCACACAGATGGACATGCAATCCCGAATTCGCCAGCTTTTTCAGGCCAGTATCGACACCAAGCAGCAGGCGATGGACGTACTTGCACCGCACATCGAGCAAGCCAGCCAGGTCATGGTCAACGCCCTGCTCAACGAAGGAAAAATGCTTTCCTGCGGCAATGGTGGCTCGGCCGGCGATGCCCAGCACTTCTCCTCCGAACTGCTCAACCGTTTCGAGCGCGAGCGCCCGAGCCTGCCAGCCATTGCGCTGACCACAGACAGCTCGACGATTACCTCGATCGCCAACGACTACAGCTACAACGAAGTCTTTTCCAAGCAGATTCGTGCCTTGGGCCAGCCTGGCGATGTCCTGCTGGCGATCTCCACCAGCGGCAACTCGGCGAATATTATTCAAGCGATCCAGGCCGCACATGATCGCGAAATGATTGTCGTAGCATTGACCGGTCGCGATGGCGGCGGCATGGCGTCCCTGCTATTGCCGGAAGATGTCGAGATTCGCGTACCGGCCAATGTCACTGCACGTATCCAGGAAGTCCACCTGCTGGCGATCCACTGCCTCTGCGACTTGATCGACAGCCAACTGTTCGGGAGTGAAGAATGACCCCTAATCGCCTTGGCCTACTGGCCCTGACCCTAGCCTTGAGCATCAGCGGTTGCAGCTCGGTGATTACTGCCACCCGCGAAAGCCCGATCGAAGATGACCGCGGCACCCGCACCTTCGGCAGCAAGATCGATGACTCACTGATCCAGACCAAAGTCGAAGTGAACGTCGCCAAGGCCAGTCCGGACCTGGACCACAATTCTCACATCGTGGTGACCAGCTTCAACGGCATCGTCCTGCTGGCTGGCCAGACCCCGCGCGCCGACCTCAAGACACTCGCCGAGCAGGCCGCCAGCGCCGTGCAACGGGTGAAGAAAGTCCACAACGAACTGCAGGTTCTACCGCCCTCTTCCCTGCTGGCCCGGCAGAACGATGCCTGGCTGACCACCAAGATCAAGACCCAGATGCTGACCGATGCCAGCATTCCAGGCTCACGCATCAAGGTCGTGACGGAAAACGGCATCGTCTACCTGCTGGGCCTGCTGACCCAACAGGAAGCCACCCAGGCGACCAACCTGGTACAGGGCGTTTCCGGCGTGCAGAAAATCGTCAAACTGTTCGAATACATCGACTGATGCAGGCGAAAGGTACGGGCACAAAAAAAGGCGATCCGAATGGATCGCCTTTTTTATTACTTCACGACCTTCAGACTCGGTCGACCGCTTGGACGCGGCGGCTCGTTATCCGGTGGTGGAATATCATCATCCGGCTCGATTTCATCGTCCTCGTCATCCACGGGCGACTCCAGATCGAACACCATGCCCTGACCATTCTCCCGAGCGTAAATGCCCAGGATCGCCGGCACAGGGACGTACAAGCTATGCGGGACGCCACCGAAGCGCCCCTCGAAAGTCACCACCTCGTTATCCATGTGCAAATGACGCACGGCACTCGGAGAAATATTCAGGACGATCTGTCCGTCACTGGCGAAACCCTGAGGCACCTGCACCGCCGGGTATTCGGAATTGACCAGCATATGCGGGGTGCAATCGTTGTCCACAATCCACTCGTAGAGCGCGCGGACCAGATAAGGTCGACTGGAGTTCATAGCGGCTCCTTAAGCCTTAGCGCATGTCGCGTTCGACGCCAGACAGACTTGCCTGGAACGTCTCACGGGCGAACTGGCGCTCCATATAATCAAGCAACGGCTTGGCTTGCCGTGGCAATTCAATACCCAGAATCGGTAATCTCCAGAGTATTGGTAATAGGCAGCAATCCACCAGACTTTGTTCCTCACTGAGGAAAAACGGCTTCTCCGCGAACAGCGGCGAAACGCCGGTCAGGCTCTCGCGCAGCTCTTTGCGAGCCTGAGCCCGAGCGGCTTCCTTGGTCCGGGAATCCAGGATCAGATCCACCAGCCCACACCAGTCACGCTGGATCCGATGAATCAGCAGACGGCTGTTGGCACGCGCCACTGGGTAAACCGGCAGTAGTGGCGGGTGCGGGTAACGCTCATCCAGATATTCCATCACCACGGTCGACTCCCACAACGCCAGGTCACGATCGACCAGGGTGGGCAGACTGCCGTAAGGGTTCACTTCGATCAGCTTCGGCGGCTGACGCCCCGCCTCCACACTGATGATCTCGGCGCTGACACCCTTCTCTGCGAGCACGATACGTACCCGGTGGGAATAGTGGTCGGCGGGGTCGGAGTAACAGGCCAACCGATTGGTCACGCCCATGGCGGTCCTCCTCGCTTGTTGAAATTATCGGAAGCAGAAAAACGAGCGCGCCCAGAGGGCGCCTCCCGTAACGCCTGGATGATCCAGACTCGTTACACCTTCAGAGACGCCCTTGGGCGCGCACGATTAACAGCAATGAATTACAGCTTTATCAATGAACGTCTTTCCAGTATTCGCGCTTGAGCAGATAGGCGAACACGAAGAAGAAGGCCAGATACAGTAACACATAGGTGCCGATACGTTGATGCTCCAGCTTGACCGGGTTGGCCGAGTAAGCCAGGAAGGTCACCAGGTTCTTGACCTTCTCGTCGAACTGCTCTTCGTTGAGCGTGCCGGTTTTCGGCAGCACGGTCAGCTGGTCGCAGGCCTCATGGGTCAAAGCGGTACCAGTCAGCGGATCGTATTGCTTCTTGCCGTCTTCGACGATCTGCACCTGTTTGCAGCCAACAACCTGGCGCCCCTGCAGGCCGACCAGGACGTTAGGCATACCCACGTTCGGGAAGACCTTATTGTTCACGCCCCATGGACGCGCAGGGTCTTCGTAGAAGGAGCGCAGGTAGCCATAGAGCCAGTCGGTACCACGCACACGAGCCACCAGGGTCAGGTCGGGCGGAGCCGCACCGAACCAGGTCTTGGCGTCAGCCGGCTGCATGCCGATGCTCATGTGATCGCCGATTTTCGCACCGGTGAACACCAGCTTGCTCATCATCAGATCGTGAGGAATCCCCAGATCGTCGGCAACGCGCTCATAGCGTTGGAACTTGGCGCTGTGGCAGCCCATGCAGTAGTTGGCGAATGTCCGTGCGCCATCCTGCATGGCGGCCTTGTCGGAGACGTCGATGTCGACTTTTTCCAGCTCGGGACCACCGTGTTCGGCCGCGAAGGACAGTACAGGCATAGCAGCAAGAATCAGTACAGCAAATAGCTTTTTCATCAGCCAGTCACCCTTTCCGGAACCGGTTTGGTCTTCTCGAGCCTGGTATAGAACGGCATCAGAATGAAGTAGGCGAAGTACAGGAAGGTACATACCTGCGACAGCAGCGTGCGACCCGGCGTCGGTGCCAGAACGCCGAGGATCCCCAGGATCACGAACGAGATGCAGAACACCACCAGCCAGATCTTGCTCAGCCAACCCTTGTAGCGCATGGATTTGACCGGGCTGCGATCGAGCCATGGCAGCACGAACAACACGGCGATCGCCGCGCCCATCGCAATCACGCCCAGCAGCTTGTCCGGAACCGCGCGCAGAATCGCGTAGAACGGGGTGAAGTACCAAACCGGGGCAATATGCTCAGGCGTCTTGAACGGGTTGGCCTGTTCGAAGTTCGGCTTCTCGAGGAAATAACCACCCATTTCCGGGAAGAAGAACACGATCGAGCAGAAGATGAACAGGAACACCACCACGCCGACGATGTCTTTCACGGTGTAGTACGGGTGGAAAGCGATGCCATCCAGCGGTACGCCGTTTTCGTCTTTGTGCTTCTTGATGTCCACGCCATCCGGGTTGTTCGAACCCACTTCGTGCAGCGCCAGGATGTGCAGCACTACCAGACCGAGAATCACGATTGGCAGGGCCACTACGTGCAAGGCGAAGAAGCGGTTCAGGGTAATACCGGAAATCAGGTAGTCACCACGAATCCACTGGGTCAGGTCGTTACCGATGACCGGGATCGCACCAAACAGCGAGATGATCACCTGGGCGCCCCAATAGGACATTTGCCCCCAAGGCAGCAGGTAGCCCATGAAGGCCTCGGCCATCAGCGCCAGGTAGATCAGCATGCCGAACAGCCACACCAGCTCACGCGGCTTCTGGTAAGAACCGTAGAGCAGGCCACGGAACATGTGCAGATAGACCACGATGAAGAACGCCGAGGCGCCAGTGGAGTGCAACAGACGCAGGATCGAGCCGTACTCGACGTCGCGCATGATGTATTCGACGGAAGCGAAAGCCTCTTCCGCCGACGGGGTGTAGCTCATGGTCAGCCAGACACCGGTGACGATCTGGTTAACCAGAACCAGCAGAGCCAGGGAACCAAAGAAGTAGAAGAAGTTGAAGTTCTTCGGGGCGTAATACTTGCTGAGATGGTCTTCCCACATTTTGGTCGCGGGGAAGCGCGCATCAACCCAATCCATGAACTTGCTCATCACGCTTTCTCCGTATCGACGCCGATGACAATAAGGTCGTCCGACTCATAGGAATGCGGGGGTACTGGCAGGTTCAAAGGCGCAGGTTGCGACTTGTAGACGCGGCCAGCCAGATCGTAGTGGGAACCGTGGCAAGGGCAGAAATAGCCACCTACCCAATCCTTGCCCAGATCCGCAGGCGCCACTTCAGGGCGGAAAGTCGGCGAGCAACCCAGGTGGGTGCAGATACCGATCAGCAGCAGAATCTCTGGCTTGATCGAACGCACTTCCGGGTCGACGTAGGTTGGTTGGACAGAGTTCTTGGAGTCGGGGTCGGAAAGTTGACCCTCGATCTTTTTGAGATTCCCCAGGATTTCCTGTGTGCGGCGGACGATGAATACCGGCTGACCACGCCACTCAGCAATCATCTGCTGACCTGGGTCGATCTTGCTGATATTCACTTTCACCGGTGCCCCTGCGGCTTTCGCCTTGGCACTGGGAAACCATGACCCCACGAACGGGACCGCAGCCCCCACCGCTCCTGCAGCACCCACCACGGATGTGGCTGCTACAAGGAAGCGACGCCGGCCTGCATTCACGCCGTCATTGCTCATTCAGTCCTCTCCCATCAGCTTTGTGGCCTGTTAAATCAGGCATCTACTAAGTAAAAATCTGAACTTATAAAAATTTTGCCGAATGGTAATGAAAAGCCCCTACTCTGACAAGGTAATTACCAACTTGGCCCTGCCCCAAGCCCTGTAGTATAGGGGCTCTGCAGATGTGGCAAGTTGTCACAGCGCAAAATAATCGCCCATAAAAAAACGCCCAGCTCCGTAAGGAGACTGGGCGTTTTTTGAACGCGGAAGCGAATTAACGCTTCGAGTACTGCGGACGCTTACGCGCTTTACGCAGACCAACTTTCTTACGTTCAACTTCACGTGCGTCACGGGTTACGAAACCGGCTTTACGCAGAGCGCTGCGCAGAGTTTCGTCGTAATCCATCAGAGCGCGAGTGATGCCGTGGCGGATTGCGCCAGCTTGGCCACTCACACCACCGCCGATAACGGTGACGTAGATGTCGAACTTCTCGACGGTCTCGGTCAGTTCCAGCGGCTGACGAACTACCATGCGGGCAGTTTCGCGGCCGAAGAAGTTATCCAGGGAGCGGTTGTTGATGGAGATGTTGCCAGTGCCCGGACGCAGGAAAACGCGTGCGGTTGCAGTCTTGCGACGGCCAGTGCCGTAATTTTGAGTCGCCGACATAATGAACTATTCCGTTAAATCTTCAGTTCTTGGGGCTGCTGAGCAGTATGAGGGTGTGCAGCGCCCGCATAGACTTTCAGCTTACGGTACATGTCGCGACCCAGCGGGTTCTTAGGCAGCATGCCTTTTACCGCGGTCTCGATCACGCGCTCAGGGGCCTTGGCGATCAGCTTTTCAAAGTTGATCGACTTGATGCCGCCCGGGAAACCGGAGTGGGAGTAGTACATTTTGTCAGTGGTTTTAGCGCCAGTAACACGTACTTGCTCAGCGTTGATCACGACGATGTAGTCACCGGTGTCGACGTGAGGGGTGTACTCAGGCTTGTGCTTGCCACGCAGACGGCTCGCGATTTCGGTGGCCAGACGACCCAGGGTCTGACCAGCAGCGTCGACGACAAACCAGTCGCGCTTAACTGTTTCCGGTTTAGCAGTAAAAGTTTTCATTCTTTATAGCCTCAGGGGCCGCCCTGTAAATTAGACGGCGGATCTTACTGAATAGTGCGTACTTTGACAAGTCAAAGGCAGCCGGATACAGACGCTATCGGGGGCTCGGGTCAGCGCGTCCGTTATACGGCAAGATTCTTCGGCAGGCGGCGCATCACTTCCACTGCAGAAAGAGCTGCGGAATTATGCAGATTGCGAAAAAAAATTCAACCTGCTTTTATGATTGTTTTGCCGAAGGAGCACCCGATGGACTATCGCCAGCTAGGCCGGACCGACCTGAACGTGAGTGCAATCTGCCTGGGAACCATGACCTGGGGCGAGCAAAACAGCGAGTCCGAGGCCTTCGCCCAGATCGAACGGGCCAAGGCTGCAGGGATCAATTTCATCGACACCGCGGAGATGTACCCGGTGCCGCCAAAGGCCGAAACCTACGCCACCACCGAGCGCTACATCGGTAACTGGTTCAAGGCTCGCGGCGATCGCGCCGACTGGATCCTCGCCAGCAAGATCGCCGGCCCCGGCAACACCATCGACTACATCCGCGACAACCAGCTCAAACACAACCGCAAGCACATAGTCCAAGCCGTGGACGCCAGCCTCAAGCGCCTGCAGACCGACTGGATCGACCTCTACCAGTTGCATTGGCCAGAGCGCAGCACCAACTTCTTCGGCCAACTGGGCTACAAGCACAAGGAAGAAGACTTCACCCCGCTGGAGGAAACTCTCGAAGCCCTGGACGAGCAGGTCAAGGCCGGCAAGATCCGCCACATTGGCCTGTCCAATGAAACGCCCTGGGGCACCATGAAGTTCCTGGCCCTCGCCGAGAGCCGCGGCTGGCCACGGGCGGTATCGATCCAGAACCCCTACAACCTGCTCAACCGCAGCTTTGAAGTGGGCCTGGCGGAAATCGCCATTCGCGAACAATGTGGATTGCTGGCCTATTCGCCACTGGCGTTCGGCTTCCTCTCTGGCAAATACGAAGGCGGCGCGCGCCCGGCCAAAGGCCGCCTGAGCCTGTACAGCCGCTTCAGCCGCTACTTCAACCCGCAATCGGAAGCGGCCTGCAGCCGCTATGTCGCCCTGGCCCGCGAGCACGGCCTGGATCCGGCGCAAATGGCCCTGGCATTCGTCACCCAGCAACCGTTCGTCACTAGCAACATTATTGGTGCGACCACCCTCGAACAACTGGACAGCAATATCGCCAGTCTCGAGCTGAAGCTGTCGAATGAGGTGCTGGCCGGCATCGAGGCGATCCACAAGGACCACCCGAACCCGGCGCCGTAACCCGCTCGTAGGAGCGAGCCTGCCTGGCTCGCTCCTACGCGCAACCCAATGCCGCTACAGGGAACGCGCAATGATTTCCTTCATGATCTCGTTGGTCCCGGCATAGATCCGCTGCACCCGCGCATCCGCCCAGGCCCGGGCCACCGGGTACTCCCACATGAAGCCGTAACCGCCGTGCAACTGCACGCATTCGTCGAGCACCTTGCATTGCAGGTCCGTGCCCCAGTACTTGGCCATGGCGGCGGTCGGTACATCGAGCTTGCCTTGCAGATGCAATTCCAGGCAGCGGTCGACGAAGACCCGGCCGATCTGGATCTCGGTGGCCATTTCCGCCAGTTTGAAGCGGGTGTTCTGGAAGTCGGCGATCGATTTGCCGAAGGCCTTGCGCTCGCGGGTGTACTCCAGGGTCCACTGCAATGCCGCCTCGGCTGACGCCAGACCGCCTACCGCCACCGTCAAACGCTCCTGCGGCAACTCCTGCATCAGGTAGGCAAAGCCCATTCCGGCCTGCCCCAGCAGGTTTTCCTTGGGCACACGGACGTCCTGGAAGAAAAGTTCGGAAGTGTCCTGGGCCTTCATACCGACCTTTTCCAGGCGTTTGCCCTTGGAAAAACCGGGCGTATCCGCCTCCACCAGGAACAGGCTGGTGCCCTTGGCGCCGGCCTTCGGATCGGTCTTGGCCACGACAATCACCAGATCGGCCAGATAACCGTTGGTGATAAAGGTCTTGGAGCCGTTGATCACATAGTCGTCACCGTCCAGCACCGCAGTGGTCTTGACCCCCTGCAGGTCGGAGCCGGCGCCTGGCTCGGTCATGGCGATGGCCGTGACCATCTCGCCGGACACCAGTTTCGGCAGGTACTTGTGCTTCAGCGCCTCGCTGCCGTAATGCAGGATGTAAGGCGCGACGATATCGGAATGCAGGGAGAAGCCGATACCGGTCAGACCAAGGCGCCCTACCTCCTCGATCACTACCGCGCTATAGAGAAAGTCAGCCCCCAGTCCGCCGTACTCCTCGGGGAGATGGGAGCAGAGCATTCCCGCCTCACCGGCCTTGTTCCACAAGGCGCGGTCGATGTAGCCCTGTTTTTCCCATTGCCCATGGAATGGCACGGCCTCCTTTTCCAGGAAGGTACGTACGCTGTCACGAAAGAGTTCGTGCTCGGAGCTGAACAAGGTTCTGGGGATCATGGGGCCACCTGTCGTTATTGTTAGCCGGGATTGGCCCACAGAGCCTAAGCCCACGCGTACGACACAGGACACTGGACACATCCGACAAAAAATAAGACGATCCAGCCGTCTGGTGACCACTTTCCCCTATAAGAACAATTGAATTATGTCTAACCAAACCTCCACGCCCTTGCGGCGCGTCAGCATCCTGGCCATCGACCGGGTTTTCGCCTCCACCCTCATGCAAGCCAAGGATTTCTTCCATCTGGCCAGCCTGCGCTACGGCAAGCAGCTGGGCCAGGGCCTGACCCCGGCCTTCGAAACCCGCCTGGTCAGCCCCGATGGCAAACCGGTATGCAGCTTCAGCAACGTGATCATGCCGGTGGACGGCGGCCTGGAAGATACCGACGTGATCATCCTCCCGGCGTTCTGGGACGATTTCGAAACCCTCTGCCAACGTTATCCACAGATCCTGCCCTGGCTGCGCCAGCAACACGCCCGCGGCGCCGTGCTCTGCGGCGAGGCCACCGGGGTGTTCTGGCTGGCCGAAGCCGGGTTGCTCGACGGCAAGGAAGCCACCACTTACTGGCGTTTCTTCAATGCCTTCAGCGAACGCTTCCCCAAGGTCCAGCTCAATCAGGACAAGCACCTGACCGACGCCGACAACCTGTATTGCGCCGGCGGCACCACTTCGGCCTGCGACCTGTACATCTACCTGATCGAGCGTTTCTGCGGCGCCAACGTGGCCCAGGCCGTGGCCCGCGACATTCTCTATGAAGTGCAGCGCAGCTATTCCCCGGGGCGTATCGGCTTTGGCGGCCAGAAGCTGCACCAGGACGTGATCATCCTGCAGATCCAGCACTGGCTCGAAGAGCATTTCGCCGACAAGTTCCGCTTCGAGGACGTGGCCCGCGAACATGGCATGAGCATTCGCAATTTCATGCGCCGCTTCCAGACCGCCACCGGCGACAAACCCCTGCATTACCTGCAGCGCCTGCGCATCGAAACCGCCAAGGGCCTGCTCTCGGGGACGCGCAAGAGCATCAAGACCATCAGCTACGAGGTCGGCTATGACGATGCGAGCTTCTTCGCCCGCCTGTTCCGCCAGCACACCGAGCTGTCACCGAACCAGTACCGGCAGCAGTTTCACCAACAAGCCGCGTAAATGAAAAAGGGCCTGCAATGCAGGCCCTTCTTTTTATCCGGAAACCGTTAAGGCTTGTGCGCCCGCGAGAGGAACTCGTGGGACTGCATTTCCAGCAGACGGCTGAGGGTGCGCTGGAACTCGAAGGTCAGGCGGCCGCCGGTGTACAGATCCTTGAGCTCGACTTCAGCGGAAATGATCAGCTTGACGTTACGGTCGTAGAACTCGTCGACCATGTTGATGAAGCGACGGGCGATATCGTCGGTGGCGACGCTCATCTGCTCGACACCGCTGACCAGCACGGCGTGGAAGATCTTGCCCAGCTCGATGTAGTCATTCTGGCTGCGTGGGCCATCGCACAGTTCGCGGAAGTCGAACCAGGCCACGTCATCGCAGGTACGCAGGGCGCGGATTTCGCGGTTCTCGACGATCAGCACATCGTTTTCCACCGCCTGGGTGCATTCCGGCGTCAGCGCACGGAAGCTCTTGCGCAGGCTTTCGTGGGCCGCTTCGTCCAGCGGGAAGTGGAACAACTCGGCCTGCTCCAGGTGACGCAGACGGTAGTCGACGCCACTGTCGACGTTGACGATCTCGGTGTGCTGCTTGATCAGGGCAATGGCCGGCAGGAAACGCGCACGTTGCAGGCCGTCCTTGTACAGGCCGTCCGGCACGATGTTCGAGGTAGCCACCAGGGTCACGCCGTTCTTGAACAGCTCTTCCATCAGCGTGCCGAGGATCATCGCGTCGGTGATGTCGGAAACAAAGAATTCGTCGAAGCAGATCACCCGGGCCTCGTCGGCGAAGCGCTTGGCGATGATGGTCAGCGGGTTCTTCTCGCCGCCCAGGGTTTTCATCTCCTCGTGCACACGCTTCATGAAGCGGTGGAAGTGAGTACGGACCTTCTGCTTGAACGGCAGGGCTTCAAAGAAGGTATCGACCAGATACGTCTTGCCACGCCCTACCCCGCCCCAGAAGTACAGGCCCTTGACCGGCACCTGGTCTTTCTTGCCAAACAGCTTGCCCAGCAGGCCCGGCTTGTTGTTCGACGCGGCGATCAGATCGTCGTACAGGCGCTGCAAATGACGCACGGCGGTTTCCTGCGCGGCGTCGTGGAAGAACTCCGGGCGTTTCAGATCAGCTTGGTATCGTTCTAGGGGCGTCATAATTCGTTAGCAAGGCAACAAAAACGGGCCGTCACTGTAGCGACGGCCCTTGAGAATGGCAATCAGCCCTTGGTCGGGAGATTGCGGTTAGTCCTGCACAGGCGCCAGGGCGACGCGCAGCGCATCGATCGCCGCATCGCGGGCCGCCGTGTCGGCAAAGGCCGGGCTATCGGCCACGCACTCGCCTTCCAGCCACACGCTGAAACCCAGCGCTTCACTGCGCAGATCCAGAGCCTGGCCGGATTGCAGTTGCTTGGTCACCGCACCTGCGGTCTTGCCGTCGGCGAAGTTGCGCGACAGCAACAGTTGCTCGCCATCGGCGGCCAGCAGGCGGAAACGGAAGCTGCCGTCGTCTTCGCGGAAGCTGACGAAGCGCGCGGCCTTGGCCGCTTTCTTCTTGGTGGTCGCCGCCACTTGTACCTGATTGACGAACGAACGCAGGCCCACGGCCTCGCGCAGCTCGTTGAGGAATGGCGTGGCCACGGCGCGGGCTTTCTTGGCGCCGGCCTGGAGGATGTCTTCCAGGTCCGAAGGACGCTCGATCAACTGGTGATAACGCTCGCGCGCCTCACCCAACTGGTTGTCCAGCAGCTGGAACAGACGATTCTTCGCCTCGCCCCAACCCAGGCCCTGCAGCAGCTCGCTGCGGAATTCGTCAGCCTGGGCCGGCGTCGCGAAAGCCTGGAACAGGGTGAACAGGTGAGCGTTGTCCGGGTCCTTGGCTTCGCCAGGAGCGCGGGAGTCGGTGACGATGCGCGAGATCGCGTCCTTCATGTCCTTGGCGCTGCTGAACAACGGAATGGTGTTGTCGTAGCTCTTGGACATCTTGCGGCCATCGAGGCCCGGCAAGGTGGCGACGCTTTCCTCGATCAGCGCCTCGGGCATGGTGAAGAACTCCTTGCCCTGGCCGAACAGATGGTTGAAGCGCTGGCCGATATCACGGGCCATTTCCACGTGCTGGATCTGGTCGCGACCGACCGGCACCTTGTGGGCGTTGAACATCAGGATGTCCGCGGCCATCAGCACCGGGTAGCTGTACAGGCCCATGGTGATGCCGGCGTCCGGGTCTTCACCGGTCTCGACGTTTTTATCCACCGAAGCCTTGTAGGCGTGAGCACGGTTGAGCAGGCCCTTGGCCGCCACGCAGGTCAGCAACCAGGTCAGTTCCGGGATTTCCGGGATGTCCGACTGGCGATAGAAAGTCACGCGCTCCACATCCAGGCCACCGGCCAGCCAGGTCGCGGCGATTTCCAGGCGCGAGCGCTGGATACGCAGCGGGTCATCGCACTTGATCAGAGCGTGATAGTCGGCCAGGAAGTAGAACGAGTTGGCATTGCTGTCGCGGCTGGCGAGGATCGCCGGGCGGATGGCGCCAGCGTAGTTGCCCAGGTGCGGCGTGCCGGTGGTGGTGATGCCGGTGAGGATGCGCGTACGAGTAGTCATGGGTAATCGCTTATCAGACTGCAATCAATTCGAGAGTCGTGGCAGCACCAGATCCTTGAGATCGGTGAGCTTGCCATGAAAAAAGTGTCCGCATTCTGCCACTTTCAGCAGCTCATGGGGGCGCTCAAGCGCGTCGGACCAGTCATAGACCAGCTGCGGGTCGACCACTTCGTCGGTTTCCGGCTGGATCAGGGTCAGCGGGCAGTTCTGCGGCAGCAGGTCGCTATCGCGCAAACGCATCACGGCGGCAGCGACCATGAACAGGTGCTTGAGCGGCTCGCCGCGGGCTTCCAGGCGCCCGCCGAGGCTGGCGGCGACGAAGCCACCGAAGGAGAAGCCGAGCAGGGTCATCGGCAAGTCCGGGTGCCTGGCCCGCAGCCACTCGGCAGCCGCCTGCGCGTCGTCGACTTCACCGCTGCCCATGTCGTGGCTGCCTTCGCTGGCGCCGACGCCACGGTAGTTGAAACGCAAGGTGATCAGGCCGGCGTCACGCGCGGTACGTTGCAGGGTCGAGACCACCTTGTTGAGCATGGTGCCGCCCTGCACCGGGTTCGGATGACAGATCAGCGCCACGCCACGGGCGTCGGCGACATCCAGATACAGGGCTTCCAGTTGGCCGACCGGGCCGGCAATCACTACGGGGGTTTCACGCATAAGCAAGGAAGGAACTCCGTGACCTCGAATCGGGTCGACTCGTCTAGCAAATTGTCTGTGCCAATCTATTGCGAGTGAATCGCGGTATACAGCGCAGGTTCGAGCCGTTAACGTAAAGCAAAGCCGTTTATAGAGGAAGGACTCGTGGAACACTCGCTCCTAGTTTGGTTGTTGCCGACTCTTGCCCTGATCGCGGGTGTCGCCATTGGATTTCTGGTCGCTCGCCTGCTGCCGAATGCCGCGCCTAACCGCACGCAACGTCAGCTGGATGATATTCAGGAACGTTTTGACAGTTATCAGAACGAAGTGGTCACCCACTTCAACAGCACCGCCACCCTGGTGAAAAAACTCACTCAAAGCTATCAGGAAGTGCAGGACCACCTCGCCGAGGGCGCCAACCGCCTGGCCCTGGACGAGTTGACCCGCCAACGCCTGCTGGCCGCGCTGCACTCCGACTCGGTGCAGGCTCCACGGGAACGCCTGACGCCACCGCGCGACCAGGAACCGCCACGGGACTACGCGCCAAAGACGCCTAACGCGCCTGGCATGCTCGACGAGCATTATGGTCTGAAGAAGTAATCAGGCTTCGCGTCCAGTAAAAAGCCCCCGGACAATTCGGTTGTCCGGGGGCTTTTTTGTATCTGGTGATTTGATAGCGGCTGATCGGACCTCTTCGCGGGCAAGCCTGCGAAGAGGCCGGAAAAGGCCACACACAAAAATGCCCGATCACAGGATCGGGCATTTCTTCATTCAAACGATCAGTTACGGATACTGCTGAACCGTACCCGGCTGTTGCTGCTGACCACCATACTGCTGGCCAGGAATCGCCTTGAGGTTCACTTCCACTCGACGGTTCTGCGCACGGCCATTGACGTCGCCGTTACTGGCGATCGGGTTATCCGGGCCAGCGCCACGGGCCGACAGGTTGGCACCGCTGACACCTTGCGAGGTCAGGTAGGTCGCCACGCTCTGGGCGCGACGCTGGGACAGGTCCATGTTGTGCTGGCGGCTGCCGGTGCTGTCGGTGTAGCCGACGATTTCGATCTGGTTCTGGTTGAACTCCTTGAGGGAGTTGGCCAGGTTGTTCAGCGGCTGATAGAAGCTTGGGGCGATGTTCGCCGAATCGGTGGCGAAGGTGATGTTGCCCGGCATGATCAGTTTGATCTGATCGCCCTGGCGCTGCACTTCGACTCCGGTATTGGCCATGCTGGCACGCAGTTTCTTTTCCTGCTGGTCGGCGTAGTAGCCGTAGCCGGCGGCGGAAGCACCGACTACCGCAGCGCCGATCAGCGCGCCCTTGCCACGGTTGTTGTGGTCGATGGCGGCACCGGCCAGCGCACCGGCCAAGGCACCCAGGCCACCGTATTTTGCAGTTTTGCTCATGCCCGTGGAGCCGTCGGCCTGCCCCTGATTGTCATAGGGGTTAGGCGAAGCACAGCCGGACAACAAGGCCACAGCGGTAGCAACAACGATCAAACGACGCGAGGTGAACATGGAGAAGCTCCTACTTTTTTCATTCTGTGATGCAGCGGACGTTGGCAACAGACCTTTGCAGGCGTTTGAACACGGCCAATGACAAAAATTCCGTGAAACTTTTGACAGCAAAGCTCAGGCCCTGACAAAGGGATTCTCACGCATTTCATCGCCCAGGCGGGTGTCCGGACCATGCCCGGCCACCACAGTCGCGTCTTCGTCGAGGGTGTACAGACGCTGCTTGATCGAACGCACGATGGTGGCCTGGTCGCCCCCCCACAGATCCGTGCGCCCTACCCCGCGCTTGAACAACGTGTCGCCGGCAATCAGCAGCTTAGCCTCTGCGAACCAGAAGCTCATGGAACCTGGGGTATGTCCCGGCGTATGCAGGGCCACGCCGCAACCGCAGGCCAGTTCTTCGTCGTCCGCCAGCCAGCGATCCGGTGCCGGTACCGGCGTGTAAGGCACGCCGAACATGCTGCACTGCATCTCCAGGTTGTCCCAGAGGAACTGATCCTCCTTGTGCAGGTGCAGGGTTGCGCCGGTTTTTTCCTTCATCTGTCCGGAGGCCAGGAAGTGATCCAGGTGGGCATGGGTATGAATGATGCTCACCACCTTCAGCCCCAGCGCGTCGAGCCGCGCCATGATCAGGTCAGGATTGCCGCCCGGATCGACGACTATGGCCTTTTTTGTAACAGGATCGCCAATGATCGTGCAGTTGCACTGCAAGGGACCGACGGGGAAGGTTTCGCGAATAAGAGCGGGCTTGGCGGCTTCCATGGGATGTTCCTGAAGAAATCGATGGGCCATTCTCGCACAGCTTGCAGCCGCAGCTTTGCCGCGCAATGCAGTCAACGACAACTGCCGCCCACGCCCCGGGACGGCAATCATTCACAGTCAGAACGCCAACTGCAGGGTTTCCTCGCCTTCCAGCGCCAGCAGAAACTGCTTGGCCTGCAGGCCGCCGGCAAAACCGGTGAGGCTGCCCGAGGCGCCGATCACCCGGTGGCAAGGCGCGATGATCGAGATCGGGTTCCGGCCATTGGCCGCACCGACTGCGCGCACGGCCTTGGGACTGCCCACCTGCGCGGCAATCTGGCTGTAGCTGCGGGTTTCACCGAAAGGAATGGTCAGCAGCGCCTGCCAGACCTTGCGCTGGAACTCGGTGCCGACAAAGTCCAGTTCCAGTTCGAAGCGATCGCGGCTGCCGGCAAAGTACTCCTTGAGCTGGCGTTCGGTTTCCAGCAAGACCGGATGATCGTCGGCAGGCTGCAACGGGCCGAGACGCACCCGGTTTTCGCGTTCGTTCTCCCAGAGAATCGCGGCGAGCTTCGTGCCTCTGGCCACCAGGGTCAGTTGACCGACGGGCGAGTTGATCAATTTGAATACGCAGGACATGCTAAGCCTCCTTTATCTTCCAGGGAGATCAGGCCCGGACCTGGCCTTCATCTCGGTACGCCTGCACTGTAGATCGACATTCAAGCGCAAGAACTACGTTTCTTGCGCTTGAACTCAGTGCCGGATTTTCCTGGGGCCGCTACATCGGCTACTCATCCTCTTCGATCAGATAACAATTGTCACTGCTGCTGCGCCGGCCGTGGGGATCGACGATAAAAGCCCCGCGCCCGTTGCCGCACTCCAGCAGATGCACCGGCGACAGCTCACGCTGTTGATCGATACGCGCATTGAGCCGGACGATATAGGTGCCCAACGCAAGCGCCACGCAAAGAATCAGCAGCAGGCACAACACCAACTGGTCGGTGTAACCCGCGCAGGTCTTTTCAGAAGGCATAGGCAATAGAGCCCGATCCTGCTGCCAGCCCGCCCCCATTCCCGGTCAAGAACCCTGACAG
>NZ_JBWKZA010000023.1:102340-103049 GCF_059424045.1 Pseudomonas sp. GW456-L12 | reverse complement strand
TCCCGGTGGTGGCCGGGCTGGGGGTAGGGCTGCTGGCGGGGGCGATCAACGGCAGCATCATTGCCATCACCGGCATCCCGCCCTTTATCGCCACCCTCGGCATGATGGTCTCGGCGCGTGGCCTGGCGCGCTATTACACCGAAGGCCAGCCGATCAGCATGCTCTCGGACTCCTACACCGCCATCGGCCACGGCGCGATGCCGGTGATCATCTTCCTGGTGGTGGCGGTGATCTTCCATATCGCCCTGCGCTACACCAAGTACGGCAAGTACACCTATGCCATCGGCGGCAACATGCAGGCGGCGCGGACCTCAGGGATCAACGTCAAGCGCCACCTGGTGATCGTCTACAGCATCGCCGGACTGCTGGCGGGGCTGGCCGGGGTGGTGGCCTCGGCGCGGGCGGCGACCGGGCAGGCGGGCATGGGCATGTCCTATGAACTGGACGCCATCGCCGCGGCGGTGATCGGCGGCACCAGCCTGGCCGGCGGCGTGGGGCGCATCACCGGCACCGTGATCGGCGCGCTGATCCTCGGGGTGATGGCCAGCGGGTTCACCTTCGTCGGCGTCGATGCCTATATCCAGGACATCATCAAGGGCCTGATCATCGTGGTGGCGGTGGTCATCGACCAGTACCGCAACAAGCGCAAGCTCAAGCGCTGACTTCGCTCCTACAGAAGAGCCATACTCCACGGCAGGGGGGGGGGGGG
>NZ_JBWKZA010000023.1:0-102330 GCF_059424045.1 Pseudomonas sp. GW456-L12 | reverse complement strand
CCCGCTGCCGTTTGTCTTCTAAAAGACCCCGGGCGATGGAATTTCTTGTTATAAACGCACTCCGATAACCGCCGCCAAAGCCAGCCCTGGCGGGCTTTCAGGGCTTATCAGACAAATCTGATGTCATTTCAGTTGCTGACGCCTCGAACCGGCCTTAGACTGCCGCCCCTCGTAAATTGAGTGCCGGGTGGCGCTTGGAATGTATGGCGCCTTTCCGATGCCCCGAAAGGGGGCACGGAAAACAGCTTTAATTCGCCTTAATGCACGTATTTTTTATAGAGAAATCAATGACAAAGGAAAAGTTGCTGGCCATGCCGGCGGATGACTACATGAACGCCGAGCAGCTGGCTTTTTTCACTGAGCTGTTGCAGGCCATGAAGGTCGAAACCCACGAGCGCATCGAACAGAACCGAATCGCCATTGAGAGCCTGGACACCCCGGCCGACCCTGCCGACGCGGCTTCCGTAGAGGAAGAGCGGACTTGGCTGGTCAACGCTATCGACCGCGACCAGCGCATGCTGCCGCAGCTGGAGCAGGCCCTGGGCCGTATCGGCGACGACAGCTTCGGCTGGTGCGACGACAGCGGCGAGCCGATCGGCCTGAAACGCCTGCTGATCAGCCCGACCACCAAGTACTGCATCGAAGCTCAGGAACGTCACGAGCAGATCGACAAGCACCAGCGTCAGGCCTGATCGCCAAGACTTCTTCCCCTCGCGGGCAAGCCCCATCCCAAGGTCGTCGAGACGCCTGGGATCGGCGGCTTGCCCGCGAGTCGTTTGTGGGCGTCTTTAAAGCCCGCGCATTTCTATTGATCTGCTGCAAAGCTGCGACTAATGGACCATGGATAATGGCTTTTTAGTGGCGTTCAATGCAGGCCAAATAATTAGAAAAGCGTGGGGTAATCCAGATGACGCAAGACGGATCTTCGCCGGCTGCCATGGCGCAACCGCTGCCAACAGGCCAAAGCACCCGGCGCTGGCAGGTTCCAACCCTGCAAAGCAGCGCCTTGCTGCTAGTGCTGTACGTCCTGTCCCAGGGGCTGCTTTCTTTCTACCTCGCCGTGCCGCTGATGCTGCTGATCGTCTGGCTGCCGCTCTTGCGCAGGTCCAAGGCAGCAGTGCCGGCGAGCAGCGTCGATAACAGCGAGATCGCCGCGCTGACGCGCGATCTGTCCTGCAGCACCAGCCATAACGCGCTGTCGGCCGCCGGCGTGGCCTATTCGGTCCGGCAACTGGCCGGGCGGGTGCAGTCGCAGCTGGACTCGGCGGCGCGCATCGTCAGCAGCGCCGAGGCGATGATCCACACCGAGCAACTGGCCGCGCAGCTCAGCCAGCAGGCCCTGAGCGCCGCCAGCGAAGCCCACCGCAGCAGCGCCGAAGGCAGCACAGTGCTGGGTGAATCCATCACCCGCATGCACCGCCTCAGCCAAAGCGCCAACGACAGCCGGCAACTGATCGAAGCCTTGAGCCAGCGCAGCGAAGACATCCAGCGGGTGGCGCTGGTGATCCAGTCGATCGCCAGCCAGACCAACCTGCTGGCGCTGAATGCCGCCATCGAGGCGGCGCGGGCCGGCGAGCATGGCCGCGGGTTCGCCGTGGTGGCCGATGAAGTGCGCGGCCTGGCCGGGCGCACGGCCACCGCCACCGACGAGGTCGGGGTGATGGTCGGCGATATCCAGCAGCGCACGGCCCAGGTGGTGGAGCAGATCCGCCAACTGTCCAGCGACCTGAACACCGGGGTCGAGCAGGTCGAGTCCACCGGCCAGCACCTGCAGAACATCGCCCGGCTGGCGGCCGGGGTGGAAAGCCAGGTCGGCGAGATCGCCCGCGGCGCCGAGACCAACCGCCAGCAACTGGACAGCCTGTTCCATGCCGTCGAGCAGGTGCGCGGCGACCTGGCGGTGAGCGACCAGCAGACCCGCCGCCTGGCCGAGGCGGCGGCGCAGATGGAAGGGCAGGCGGAGATCATCAGCGAACGCCTGGCCGAGGTCGGCCTGGATGACTACCACCAGCGCATCTACGACCTGGCCCTGGAAGGCGCCCGGCGCATCGCCGAGCAGTTCGAGGCGGATCTTGCGGCCAACCGCATCAGCCTCGACGATCTGTTCGACCGCAGCTACCAGCCGATCGCCAATACCCAGCCGGTGAAATACCAGACCCGCTTCGACCGTTACGCCGATCAGGTGCTGCCGGCGATCCAGGAACCGTTGCTGGCGCGTCACGAAGGCCTGGTGTTCGCCATCGCCTGCACGCCCCAGGGCTACGTGCCGACCCACAACCAGGCGTTCTCGCAGCCGCTGACCGGCGACCCGCAGGTGGATACCCTGCATAACCGCACCAAGCGCAAGTTCGAGGACCGCACCGGCCTGCGTTGCGGCAGCCACCAGCAGCCGCTGTTGCTGCAAACCTACACCCGCGATACCGGCGAGCTGATGCACGATTTGTCGGTGCCGATCAGGGTCAAGGGCCGGCATTGGGGCGGCCTGCGCCTGGGCTACAAACCGGAGCAGACCGCCGCGGCCGCGCGTGGCTGAGCCTGGACAGGGACCGGCCATTGTTACCGGCCCTGCAACGGAGCTGTGCCAGGGATGGCTTTTTCCCAGCATGGGAACTCATTAGTATGAGCGACATTGTTAGCTAGCTAACTAGTTGCCAGGAGAAGTCCTCATGCAAAGCAAAGTCGATGTCGCAGTGATGATTGGTAGCGGTGTACCGGCCACCTTTCGCGCGGTCGGGCTGAATGTGTGCTGGGTCGTGCTGGTCAATGGCGAGCGCCGCGGTGCGCCGTTCGCCAGCCGCGACGAAGCCCTGGAGTGCCAGGCATCGTGGCTGGCCCAGCTGGCGCGGGACAGGGTCGGGCACCCGCTGTTTAGTCGTTCGGCCTGACGGCGCAGGCCCCCGCGCCTTCAGACCTCGCTGCCGATCACCGCGCTTTCGGCCTGGAACAGCGCCACCTGGGCCATCGACAAGGCGCTGCTGGCGGCCTGCGCCTGGGCCCGGGCGGCGGACAATGCCTGCATGTGCGCGTCGGTTGTGCGATGCCGGGCGGCGCTTTGCACCATCGCCAGGCGCTCGTTGGCCTTGCGCAGCCGTTGCTGCAGCTGTTCGATCTGCTTGCGCAGCAGCTTGATGCGTTTCCTTTTCGCTTCGAGCACGCCGTCGGGCGCGGCATTGGTCGCTCGGGTGATCGCGGTGCGCAAGTCAAACGGATCGCTCGCCGGGCTTTCGCTGGCCGCCGCGCCGGGCAGGGCGAACTCGCCCAGGGAAGGCAGGCGGGTAGGTGGGTTGAGGTCGATCATCATGGCGCTCTTGAAATGAAGGCTCACCAAGGTATCGGTCGTGCGGGGCGTTCCTTTACCGCGCCCGCAGCGTCAGAGGTTCAGGGCACCCTGGTCGACGGCCTGCTTGAGGGCGCGGGCGGCGTCCTTGGCGGCGGCTTCGGCCAGTTCCGCGGTCTTGAACCAGCGGTCCTTTTCCACCTGGTGGCAGCGCACGGTGCGCAGCGGTGGCTTGGCGCGCATCACGATCACGGCCTGGAACTCGCCCTCGACATCCCGGGCCTCGCCATGGATGAAAAACTCGCCTATATCGAATTCCGTCACGTCCGACTTTCCCCTGGAAATTATGCTGGTGAAGCCTGGCCGGTGGCCGGCTTCAAGGTCGCGGCAGTATGGCAGTTGTTGCCGGTCGATGGCTGAGTTAAGTCACGCAAGTGGCTGACCGGCAGGGTGAAAGAGGTTTTTTCAGCGATTTGCTAACGCATGGGTTGCTCTGAATACATAAAGTTGCTCTAGAATTGCCCCGGCAGTCAGAGATTGATGTTTACCTGCAGCACTCCCGTCCCATTAAGGGTGACGAAAGGATCGTGAGGTTTTCCGATCGACAGTGAGTGCGCAGCTTTCTCGGCGGGCTGGAACCACTTCTTCTGCGCTTGATGCGGGCCAAACGGTCCGGTAGTCCTTTCGGTCTTTCTGGGGAGGGGCGCTCCGGTGTTTGCGCCTACGCGTTGGCGGGTGGTGCTTTTTCGGATTGTTTTCATGTGGAGTCACGGCGCCGGTTCGGCCGCCTTTTTCTGCTGTCCGTCGTTTACGCGGGCAGAGTCATTTTCAGTTTCGGGGATCTTTCCTTGGCAGTAAGTAATCTTGATATGCACGCGTTGTTCGTCCTGGGCGACTTGCGCGCAAAGTTGGTCAAACAGTTCCAGTCCCGTTTCGTCTACATCACCGAACAGACGCCGGAAGGCATTTACGTCGCCGAAATCGATACCGAGACGGCGCTGGTCGTGGACGACAAGCCGCGCCTGGAACTCAAGGTCGGCGACCATTTCCGCGCCGCGGTCCTGCCCAGCCGTGAGGGCGGCAAGTTCGAAATCCGGTTTCGCGAGATCAAGCTGGCCGTTTACGGCCTGGGCGAGTACGCCTTTGTCAGCACCGCCGACGGCCACGCCATCCTGTTCAAGGAAGGCCACAGCGTGGTGACGGTATTCGCCGCCAACCAGCAGTTGCAGGAAGGCCTGACCAAGACCCTGAAAGCCGTGACCGGCAAGGCCGCCAAATGGCGCAAGGGTGAACTGGTGAGCTTCAAGGCCAGCGAGTGAGCCGCGCCGAATTCCACCAGCAGCATCTTGCGCGCGCCCGCGCCGAGGCCCAGCGCCTGTTCGAACGCAAGGCCGTGCTGCAAGGCGCCTGGCTGGCCTGGGTGGCCTCGCAGCTGTATGTCCTGCAGCCGGCGGCATACGCCAGCATGGTGCGCCGCGAGTTGCAGCGCCTGCAGGAGCAGGGCGAAAACTGAAGTCCCCGTCGAAAGCAGGAACCTCTACTACAGTCAGATGACTCAATTAGTCAGAGGCTTGCGGTCCCAAACCGCGAGACCATCCTGCAACGCTGTGAACAGCCAAAGGGGCACAGGCATGAAAGGACTGCGGACACTGCTGGGCGGCGCGCTGCTTGGCTTGGGTATTTTGCTGGCGCCCGCCGGCGCCTCGGCGGCACCGTCGGTACAGCCGGCACAGGCGCCGATCCACTTCGCCGACCTGAACTGGGAAAGCGGCAGCCTGATCACCGATATCCTGCGCACCATCGTCGAGAAGGGTTACGGCCTGCCGACCGACACCTTGCCGGGCACCACCATCACCCTGGAAACCGCGCTGGCCAATAACGATATCCAGGTCATCGGCGAAGAGTGGGCCGGACGCAGCCCGGTGTGGGTCAAGGCCGAGGCCGAGGGCAAGGTGGCGGCCCTGGGCGACACGGTGAAGGGCGCGACCGAAGGCTGGTGGGTGCCGGAATACGTGGTCAAGGGCGACCCGGCCAAGGGCATCAAGCCGCTGGCGCCGGGCCTGCGCAGCGTCACGGACCTCAAACGCTACAAGGACGTGTTCAAGGACCCGGAAAGCCCGGGCAAGGGGCGTTTTCTCAACAGCCCCATTGGCTGGACCTCGGAAGTGGTGAACAAGCAGAAGCTCAAGGCCTATGGCCTGACCGACAGCTATGTGAATTTCCGCAGCGGTTCCGGCGCGGCGCTGGACGCCGAGATCACTTCATCGATCCGTCGCGGCCAGCCGGTCCTGTTTTACTACTGGTCGCCGACCCCGCTGCTCGGCCGCTTCAAGCTGATCCAGCTGGAGGAGCCGCCGTTCGATGCCGAGGCCTGGAAAACCCTGACCGACGCCGAGCACCCCAACCCACGCCCCACGCGTTCGCTGGCCTCGAAGCTGTCGATTGGCGTGTCCACGCCGTTCCAGCAGCAGTACCCGCAGATCGCCGAGTTCTTCGGCAAGGTCGATTTGCCGATCGAAGCGCTGAACAAGGCCCTGGCCGAGATGAGCGAGAAGCACACGCCACCCCGGGAGGCGGCGCGGGCATTCCTCAAGGCGCATCCGGACGTGTGGCGGGCGTGGTTGCCCGGGGATGTGGCGGACAAGGTCAGCGCCAGTCTCGACTGAAGACGCTGTGGCGAGGCTGAGATCGCTATCGCGGGCAAGCCTCGCTCCTACAAGGGATGTGTCGTTCATACGGTCGTTGTAGGAGCGCGCGGGCGGCGATCCGTCTTGCTCGCGATGCCTTTAGAAGCGGCTTTGCACTGCCAGCTCGAAGGTCCGCGGCGTACCCAGGTAGTAAGCCGGCGACACATGGGCGAACTCGGCGTAGACCTCGTTGGTCAGGTTGCGCACCCGCCCGGTGATCGAGGTGTGGCTGTCGAGCTGGTAGGTCAGGAAGGTGCCGTACAGGGTGTAGGAGGGCACGGTCAGGGTGTTGGCCGTGTCGGCGTACACCGAGGCCACATAACGCGCATCCACCCCGGTCTGCCAATGCGGCGCCAGGTCATAGGTCAGCCACAGGTTGCCGACCCGGTCCGGCACGTTGGTCGGGGTATTGCCCTTGCGGGACACCACCACGCCCGCGGCGTTCTTCTCGGTGAACGCGTCGTACTGCGCATCGACCCAGGCGAAGTTGCCCTCGAGCAGCAGCTTCGGGGTGACCCGCAGCGAGCTGGCCACCTCGATGCCCCTGGAGGTCTGCTGGCCCACCGGGATGCTCAGGGTCGGGTCCAGCGGGTCGGTCACCGCAAAGTCCTTGCGCTCGATGCGGTAGGCCGCCAGGGTCGCCGAGCCGCGGCCGTCCAGGTAATCGAACTTGCTGCCCACTTCCCATTGCTTGCCCGTGGAGACATCGAAGTCCTGGGTGGCGCTGTTGGGCTGTTCGGCGGCAGTGCTGTATTGCACGTAGACGTTGGCACTGGGCAGGAACTGGTAGGTCAGGCCGACCCGGCCGGTGACCGGCTCCCAGCTGCGCTTGAGGTGCCGCGGGTTGCTCGCCGTCACCTGGCGATGGTTGGTCACGTCCAGGTCGATGTGGTCGTAGCGCAGGCCGCTGAGCAGGGTCAGCCGGTCGGTCAGGGCCAGGCGATTCTCGACGAACAGCGCCTGGGTGGTGACCTCATTGGTCTTGTCGGCGACAAAGCCCTGGCGGGTGCCCGGCAGGTCGTAGAAATGCCCCGGCTGGTAGTTGTTCGGGTCGACGCTGTTGGCCGCCTTGACGTTCAGCGGCGAGTTGGTGGTGCGGTTGACCTTGTACTCGAAGCCGCCGGACCAGGTTGTGTCGAGGCCGAAGAGCGAGCTGTCGTGGCGCAGTTCGAACTGGTTGCCGTTCTGCTCGCCCTGGTGCCGCACCTGATAGGCCGTGGAGCGGTTCACCGCGCTGTTGTCAGCGTTGTACTGGTAGGTTTCCAGGTTACGGTAATCGCGCTGGCTGTCCAGGTGATAGAGGGTGTTGCGCAGGCTGGTGCTGTCGTTGATCCGGTAGTCGACGATCGAGCGCACCCAGATCGTGCGCTGCTCGTAGCGGCCGTCCTCGACGTTGTAGTTGTTGAAGCGGTTGTGCTTGTCGATCTTCAACTCGCCGGCCTTGGGGTTGAGCACCGGGGTGCCCCAGTACGGGCTGTCCTCGTGTTCGTCCTGGTATTCCACGGCCAGGGTGTGGGACAGGTTCGGCGTCAGGTCGCTGAGCAGGGAAAACGCCAGGCTCCAGGCATCCCGCTGCTGGCGGTCGATGTAGCCGTTGCTGGTGTTATGGCTGACGTCGAGGCGGGCGTAGTGCTGCACCTCGTCGCCAGCCTCGCTGAGGGCGTGGTTGAGGCCGAAGGCGGTTTGCGTGGTGTCGTAGCTGCTGTAGCTGACCCGGCCCTCGATGGCCCGCTCCTGGCGATCGGCCAGCTTGGTCACGTAGTTCAGCGAACCACCCACGGAGCCTGCGCCATTGACCAGCGAGGAGGGGCCGCCGAGCAGTTCGACCCGGTCATAGATCCAGGCGTCCACCGGTCGCGCCAGACCGCTGGACACGTTGATGCCGTTGAACATCTGGGTGATCTGGCTATTGCTGAAACCACGGTAGGAGACAAAACCGCCGAATCCCGGCGGGGCGCTGGCATTGACCCCGGGCAGGGTATTGGCGGCGTCCTGGAAGTTCTGCGCGCCGCGCCGCTCGATATCGTTGCGGTTGGCCACCGCCACCGAGGCCGGGGTTTCGCGGACGCTCAGGCCCAGGCGCGAGGCCATGCCGCTGGACTGGTCGAGGGCCAGGCCGGGTTCGGCGGGTTGCTCGCCGTCGATGGTGATCGGCGCCAGGTCGACGCTGGATTGCGCCCAGGCGCTGACGGACAGGCAGCCGCACAGGCTGGCCAGCAGGGGAATGTGTTTCATCGGTAGATCCTGAATTCTTGGCTAGGAAGCAGCCCACGAACCAGGGTCTGTACGAAAAGTGGCTACGCTCGGCCATGCTGCGTTAAAAACAGGCTCGGAATGCTCATGTAGGCCCCTACACTCCGCTTCCTCGCCTGTTTTTGCCTTGCCTGACCTTCGCTCGCCGACTTTTCGTACAGACCCTGATGCCGTGCATTGGCACGGGGCGGGCTGATGACAAGGGCGAAAGACTCAGGCGAAGGCGGGCGGCGCGCGCGGGTGGGCCGCGGGCCAGGTGAAGCGGGTGGGGACGTCGGCGGTGGCGCGCGGCGCCAGCGGCGGGCTGTGGTGCTGCGGCAGGATCGCCAGGGTCAGGCTGGAGTTGAATGCCGGGCCCATGCCGCCGGTGGAGCACAGCGGGCAACCGAAGGCCTTGGACAGGGTCGGCAGCGACTCGTCGACCGGGTTGGAGGAGGCCGGCGCCTGGGTGCGCGGGTCCACCGTACAGAACTGGCCGCCGATACCGTTGAGCTGCTGGCCGACCATTTGCCCGTGGCCGATGCTGCAGGCGAACACGTTGAACAGGACGCAGCAATAGAGCATCCAGGCAACGAGCGAGCGATCGGTTCGGGTTAATTTCATGGGGCGGCACTTTACCATCGCAGGCGACGAACGTACTTACAAAAACGTGCGGGTGGGTCCATTCTTCAGCGACATTTTTTGCCATGGACGTTTGCATATGAATGTTTTGATCGCGCAAGGGATGGCCGGAGCCTTCCTGCTGATCAGCCTGATCCACCTGTACTGGGCCGCCGGCGGCAAGCGCGGCAGCGACGCGGTGATCCCCCAGGTGCCGGGCAGGACGCCGGGCAAGCTGGAGCCGGCGTTCAAGCTCTCGGGATTCGCCACCTTGCTGGTGGCGGTGGGCTTGCTGCTGATCGCGATGCTGGTGTGCCTGCGGGTGGGTCTGTACCTGCCGACGGTGAGCCACCCGGCGCTGCAATGGGTGATCAGCGCGATGGCCTTGCTGATGTTCGCCCGGGCCATCGGCGACTCGAACCTGGTGGGGTTCTTCAAGGAGGTCAGCGGGTCCAGGTTCGCCCGGCTGGACACCCTGTTCTATTCGCCGTTGTGCGTGGTGCTGGGGGCGGGGTTGTTGGTGGTGGCCTGGAACTGAGTACCCTGTAGGAGCAGCCGGTCGATGCTCGATTGCTCGCGATAGCGGCGCCCCTGACACTCCGCAGGGCCTGCATCGCCAGCAAGCTGGCTCCTACAGATGTATTGCGATCTGGCAGTGGATCAACTGCCGCTTTCACTGCGTCGGCTGCTGACCTCCGCCGGTACATCGTGGCCGGCCATGCGCTTGCGGAACAGCGCGGCCCGCGCCAGCAGCAGGGTGGTCACCGGCACGGTGATCGACAGCAGGATCGGGATCAGCCAGGCGTGCAGCACCGGCCCCGATTTCATCCCCGAGAAATACAGGATCGACGCCAGGGCCACGCACCAGGCGCCCAGGGTCGAGGCCAGGGCCGGCGGGTGCATGCGCTGGAAGTAATCCTTCATGCGCAGCATGCCCAGGGCGCCGATCAGCGCGAAGCTACTGCTGAGCACCAGCAGGATCGCCACCGGTATTTCGATCCACCACGACAGTTCACTGACGGCATTCATTCGATCACCTCGCCACGCAGGAGGAATTTGGCCAGGGCGAAGGAGCCGACGAAGCCGAACAGGGCAATCAGCAGCGCCGCCTCGAAGTAGGTGTCGCTGGCGTAGCGGATGCCCAGCACCAGCATCATCAGCATCGCCAGGATGTACAGGTAGTCCAGGGCCAGGACCCGGTCCTGGGCCGAGGGGCCCTTGAACAGCCGGACCAGGGTCAGGACCATGGCCACGGAAAACAGGAACAGGCTGAACAGGATCGCATTCGTGAGCAAGGCACTCATTCGAAGATCTCCATCAACGGACGCTCGTAGGTCGTCTTGAAGTGCTGGATGAAAGCCGCTTCGTCGTCCAGGTCGAACACATGCAGCAGCAGGATGCTGCGGTCCAGGGACAGCTCGGACCACACCGTGCCCGGCACCACCGTGGTGATGGTCGAGAGCGCGGCCAGGCCGTTGGCGTCGCGCAGCTCCAGGGGGATCTTGACGAAGCGCGAGCGCGGCGGGCGGCGCCCGGCGTTGAGCACGCCCCAGGCCACGGCCAGGTTCGACAGCAGCACATCGCGGCCGACCACCAGCAACAGGCGCAGGATGGTCGCGGGGCGACGGATGCGGATCGGCAGCGGGCGCAACGGCCGCATCATCAAGGGTGCGCAGAACCCCAGCAGCGCGCCGAGCAGCAGGTTGCCGGGGCTGACGGACAGGTTCAGCACCAGCCACAGCAGCCACAGCGCCAGCGACAACCAGGGGGCGGGGAACAGGCGCTTCATGGCTGCACCTCTTGCAACGCCGCCTGGGCTTCGGGGCTGGGGACCGCCCGGGTGCCAAGCACGGCCATCACATATTGCTGCGGATCGTTGAGGCTGTCGGCGGCGGCCTGGGTAAAGCGCAGCAGCGGCTCGGCCTTGACGGTCAGCAGCATGCACAGCCCGAGCAGGGCGATGATCGGCACGCACTCGAAGCGCCGCAGCAGCGGCGAGGGCCGTTCTTCCGGGGCCCAGAAGCGCCGGATACCCAGGCGCGAAAAGGCGATCAGCGACGCCAGGCCGGAGAGGATCAGCAAGGCCAGCAGGCCCCAGGCGGCGCCGGACAGCGGCGCATCCGTGGCCTGGCCCAGCCCCAGCGGGTTGAGCAGGGCGCCGATCAGGCTCAGCTTGCCGATGAAGCCCGACAGCGGCGGCATGCCGATGATCAGCAGCGCGCAGGCGATGAAACTCAGGCCGAGGAAGGCCATGGTCCAGGGAATCACCTGGCCGACCACGGCTTTGCGCTCGTCGTCGAGGTTGGTGCCCGGTGGCGGTTGCAGCGACTCCTGGGGGCGGGGCAGGGTTTCGACTTCATCCTCCAGGGGGATCTCGTTGGCTGAACGCGAACGCTCGATCAGCTCGGCCAGCAAAAACAGCGCGCTCAGGGCCAGGGTCGAGCTGACCAGATAGAACAGCGCGCCGGCAATCAGCCTGGGCTGGGCGAAGCCGATCGCCGCCAGGAGGATCCCGGCCGAGACCAGGATGCTCAGGCTGGCCATGCGTTCCAGGCGTTGCGCGGCGAGGATCGCCAGGGCCGCGCCGACGATGGTCGCCATGCCGCCGTAGATCAGCCAGTCGCCGCCGAAGTAGGCCGAGGCCCCGGCCTGGCCGGAGAACAGCAGGGTCCACAGGCGCAGCAGGGTGTAGACCCCGACCTTGGTCATGATCGCGAACATCGCCGCCACCGGCGCGCTGGCCGAGGAGTAGGCCGGCACCAGCCAGAAGTTCAGCGGCCACATGCCGGCCTTGGCCAGGAACGCGGTGGCCAGGATCGCCGCGCCGGCGTGCAGCAGGCCACGGTCGGCTTCCGGCACCAGCGGGATCTTCAGCGCCAGGTCGGCCATGTTCAGGGTGCCGGTGACGCCGTAGATCAGCGCCGCGCCGATCAGGAACAGCGACGAGGCCAGCAGGTTGATCGCCACGTAGTGCAGGCCGGCGGACACCCGCGCCCGCCCCGAGCCGTGCAGCATCAGGCCGTAGGAGGCGGCCAGAAGCACTTCGAAGAACACGAACAGGTTGAACAGGTCGGCGGTCAGGAAGGCACCGTACAGGCCCATCAGCTGGATCTGGAACAGCGCGTGGAAACTGGCCCCGGCGCGGTCCCAGCGGGCCATGGCGAACAGCAGGGCGCTGACGCCGATGATCCCGGTGAGCACCAGCATCAGCGCCGACAGGCGATCGACCACCAGCACGATGCCGAACGGTACCTGCCAGTTGCCCGGCAGGTACACGCCGACGGAACCGGGCACGCCGGTCTGCTGGGTCCAGCACAGCAACAGCACGGAAATGCCCAGGCCGAGCATGCTGGAGAACAGGTTGATCCTGGCTTTGAGCGGGCGATGTTTCTCGCCGAGCATCAGCATCACCGCGGCGGTCAGCAGCGGCAGCAGGATGGGCGCGACGATCAGGTGCGGCATCAGGTTCATTCCTTGGGCTCCCGGCCATCCACATGGTCGGTGCCGGTCAGGCCCCTGGACGCCAGCAGGACCACCAGGAACAGCGCGGTCATGGCGAAGCTGATGACGATCGCCGTGAGCACCAGCGCCTGGGGCAGCGGGTCGGTGTAGTGCAGCAGGTCCTGGGGCACGCCGTCCTTGATGATCGGCTCCTTGCCGATGAACAGGCTGCCCATGCTGAAGATGAACAGGTTGACCCCGTAGGACAGCAGGCACAGGCCCATCACCACCTGGAAGGTCCGTGGCCGCAGCACCAGCCAGACGCCGGAGGCCGCCAGCACACCAATGGCGATTGCAATGACTTCTTCCATCAGGCGGCTCCTGGCTTGGCTTGGGGTTTGACTTGGGCACGCACCGACTGGTGCGCCAGCGCGGTGAGGATCAGCAGGGTCGAGCCGACCACCACGGCATACACGCCGATGTCGAAGAACAGCGCGCTGGCGATATGGATATCGCCCAGCAGCGGCAGGTCCAGGTGCAGGGTATGGGTGGTCAGGAACGGGTAGCCGAACGCCAGGGCGCCGAGCCCGGTCAGGGTGGCGAACAGCAGGCCGGTGCCCATCCAGCGCAGCGGCCGCAGGCTCATCTGGGCCTCGACCCACTGGGTGCCGGCGACCATGTATTGCAGGATGAACGCCACCGACATCACCAGGCCGGCGACGAAACCGCCGCCCGGCAGGTTGTGGCCACGCATGAACAGGTAGAACGACACCACCAGGGCGATCGGCAGCAGCAGGCGCACCAACACCGCCGGCACCATCATGAAGCCCAGGGCGGTGTCGCTGGCCTGGCGCGGGTTGACCAGGTCGGTGACCACGTCGGGCGCCAGCAGGCGCTGCTGGGCCGGCAGCTGCATGCTTTCCTTGGGCGGGCGGAAGCGTCGCAGCAGGGCGAACACGGTCAGGGCCACGGCCACCAGCACGGTGATCTCGCCCAGGGTGTCGAAGCCGCGGAAGTCCACCAGCATCACATTCACCACATTGCTGCCGCCGCCTTCCGGCAGGGCGCGGCTGAGGTAGAACGAGGAAATGTCGTTGGGGGTCTGGCGGGTCAGCATGGCGTAGGACAGCACGGCCATGCCCAGGCCGACGGCGATCGACAGCAGCAGGTCGCGCAGGCGGCGGGCACGGGCCTTGGGCAGGCTGCTGGGCAGCGGCGAAACATCCTCGATCCGCCGGGGCAGCCAGCGCAGGCCGAGCAGGATCAGCACCGTGGTCACCACTTCCACCACCAGTTGGGTCAGGGCCAGGTCCGGCGCGGAGAACCAGACGAAGGTCACGCAGGTCATCAGCCCGCAGACGCTGACCATGGTCAGGGCCGCCAGACGGTGGTACTTGGCTTGCCAGGCGGCGCCCAGGGCGCAGGCGATGGCCAGCAGCCAGAGGGTGACGAAGACGATGGAGCCCGGGATCTTCGGCCGGTCGCCCCAGCTCAGGCTGCTGTAGAGCATCGGGATCAGGCCGGCCAGCACCGCCACCAGCACCAGTAGGAACAGCTGGGTCTGCAGGCGCTGGGTGCTGATCCGCCGTTCCAGGCGCCGGGCCAGGCGCATCATGCTCACCAGGCTGCGCTCGAACAGGCGCTTGCCGTTGAAGCGGCCGATCAGCGGCGGATAGGCGAAATCACCGCGCACCAGCGGGGCACGCAACAGCAGGTAGAGCACGATGCCGCCGGACATGGCGATCAGGCTCATGATCATCGGCGCATTCAGGCCGTGCCAGATCGCCAGGCTGTACTCCGGCAGCGTGCCGCCAACCACCGGCTGGGCGGCCGCGGCCAGCAGCGGGCCGACCATCTGCGCCGGGAAGATCCCCACCAGCAGGCAGGTGAACACCAGCAGTTCCACCGGCGCGCGCATCCAGCGTGGCGGCTCGTGGGGCGTGTGCGGCAGGTCTTCGGCCGGTTTGCCGAAGAACACATCCACGGTGAAGCGCAGGGAATAGGCGACGCTGAAGGTCCCGGCGATGGTGGCGATCACCGGCAGGGCGGCCTCGACCCAGGCGGTGGAATTGATGAACACGGTCTCGGCGAAGAACATCTCTTTCGACAGGAAGCCGTTGAGCAGCGGCACGCCGGCCATGGAGGCGCTGGCGACCATGGCCAGGGTCGCGGTGAACGGCATCAGCTTGATCAGGCCGTTGAGCTTGCGGATGTCGCGGGTGCCGCTTTCGTGGTCGATGATGCCGGCGGCCATGAACAGCGAGGCCTTGAAGGTGGCGTGGTTGAGGATGTGGAACACCGCGGCCACCGCGGCCAGCGGGCTGTTCAGGCCCAGCAGCAGGGTGATCAGGCCCAGGTGGCTGATGGTCGAGTAGGCCAGCAGGCCCTTGAGGTCGTTCTGGAACATCGCGCAGTAGGCGCCCAGCACCAGGGTCGCGGCCCCGGCGCCGCCGACGATCCAGAACCATTCCTCGCTGCCGGACAGCGACGGCCAGAGGCGGGCGAGGAGGAACACCCCGGCCTTGACCATGGTCGCCGAGTGCAGGTAGGCCGAGACCGGTGTCGGCGCGGCCATGGCGTGGGGCAGCCAGAAGTGGAAGGGGAATTGCGCGCTTTTGCTGAGGGCGCCGATCAGGATCAGCGGCAGGAGAATGGGGTAGAGGGCATGGGCTCGGATGAGATCTCCGGCAGCCAGGACCTGGTCCAGGTCGTAGCTGCCGACCACATGGCCGAGCAGCATGACCCCCGCCAGCAGGCACAAGCCCCCTGCGCCGGTGACCATCAGCGCCATGTAGGCCCCGCGCCGGGCATCGGAGCGGTGGTGCCAGTAGCCGATCAGCAGGAAGGAGAACAGGCTGGTCAGTTCCCAGAAGAACACGATCTGGATCAGGTTGCCGGAAATCACCAGGCCGAGCATGGCGCCCATGAAGGCCAGGAAAAACGCGAAGAAGCGCGGCACCGGGTCTTCCGGCGACATGTAGTAACGCGCGTACAGCGACACCAGGGTGCCGATGGCCAGCACCAGCATGGAGAACAGCCAGGCGAAGCCGTCCATGCGCAGGACGAAATTCAGGCCCAGGCTGGGCAGCCAGTTGAACTCTTCACGGATCACGCCGCCATGGGCGATCTGCGGGTACATCGAGGCCACCGCCACGCTACCGGCCAAGGCGACCAGGCCTGCCAGCAGGGACTCGGTGTTACGTGCGTTGTGCGGCAGCAAGGCCGCCAGACAGCTGCCGATAAAAGGCAGAAGCAGTAGAACTATCAGGGACATAGGCTTCTAATCTGCGGGAAATTGTGATGCATCATACGTGCCGACTCTGTGATCACCAACCTTGAAGCTGTGGCAGGATCCTACAAAACCCCTTCGGCCAGCCGTCAAGGCAGGGGATAAGAACCGGCTTGGCCGAAAGCCCTGGCAGTGTGCCCGGGGTGAATGACAACAAAGCGCTGCGCGCGGTGTTATGGTCGCGCCCCTCGGCAACGGACCCGCTTGAAAGGAAGCAGACAGGCCCTTTATGACCCTCGGACCCTTTACCCGCAAAACCCTCGCCAGCCTGCTGTTGATGGCCTTCGGCGGCTGGATCGTCTGGCTGTGGCTGACTCTGGCCGGGCCCACTGCCGGCATGAGCCGCTTCAAGACCCTGGAACCCTTGTCGATCGAGGGGCAAACAGCGGCGGCCTTGCCCGCCGGCACCGTGCTCTATTACGACACCGGCTTTGCCGAGGGCCATGGCCGTTACCTGGCGTACTTCTATCACAAGGGCGTCATCGCCCAGGAAGCCTTGCCCAAGGCCTTCTGGCCGGGGCAGGAGCAGATCAGCCCCTTGTGGTTGTGGAATATCGATCCCGGGCAGATCCCGGATAAAACCATGACGCGAGAGGACATTGTCGCCGCCGTACAGGCCGGTCAACTGTCCCGGCAGGAACTGGCGGCCATTGTCGAGTCGTTGCCGCGTTAGCTCAGCGTTGCGAATCCGCGGTCTCATCCAGCCGATCCGCCTCGACCACTTCGCCGTTCTTACCCTTGGTCTTCAACTCGCTGACGATCACCGCCGCGACGATCAGCGCGCCGCCCAGCAGGGCCAGGGCCGGCAGGCGTTCGCCGGCGATGCGCCCGACCAGCCCGGCCCATACCGGTTCACCGGCGTAGATCAGGGTGGCGCGGGTCGGCGAGACGCTTTTCTGCGCCCAGTTCATCGCCACCTGGATCGCCGCGCTGGCGGCGCCCAGGCCCAGGGCGCTGGCCAGCAGCAGCCAGGAAAAGTCCGGGATGGCTTCCTGGGTCGGCACCACCATCAGGAACGACAGCACCGAGGTCGCGGCCAGTTGTACTACTGTGACCCGGCGCACATCGACCTGGCCGGCGTAGGTGCTGATCAGGATGATTTCCGCGGCGATGGCCACGGTGCTGATCAAGGTGGCGATTTCTCCCGGGCTGAAGTCCAGCGCGGCGCCGCTGGGCCCGGAGAGCAGCATCAGTCCGGTGAAGGCCAGCATGATGCCGATGCTCGGCATCAGCCCCGGGCGCTTGCCCATGAATAGCCATTGCAGCAGCGGCACGAAGGGCACGTACAGCGCGGTGATAAAGGCCGACTGGCTGCTGGGAATGGTTTGCAGGCCCACGGTCTGCAGGCCGTAGCCGAGCATGATGGCGGTGCCGATGAAGACCCCGGCCTTGAGTTCGAACAGGGTCAGCCCGCGCAGGCTGCGCAGGGAGAACAGCCCGACGATGCAGGCCGCCGCGGCGAACCGCAGGCCGACGAAGAACATCGGGCCGCTGACGGTCATGGCGTGCTGCACCGTGAGAAAGGTGCCGCCCCAGACCATGGTGATCAGCACCAGCACGCACTCGGCTTTGCTCAGTTTGAGGAAGAAGGAAGAAGATTTGCAGGAGTTCACCGACGTCATGCCCTTGCGTGCTACCCGGGGCGGCCGCACAATGCGCCGCGAAGTTGGGCAGTATACTGCGCAAACCCATACAGTGAGCAATATAGTGCACAAAGATCCTGGGCAGCGCGCTTCCGTGCTGCAGCATGTCAGTCACAACGTCCGGCGCCTGCGCCACGCCGCCGAGCTGAGCCAGAGCGCCCTGGCGGAAAAGTCCGGGGTCAGCCGGCGCATGCTGGTGGCCATCGAGGCCGGTGAGAAGAATGTCAGCCTCAGCACCCTGGACCGGGTGGCCGAAGCCCTGGGCGTGGCCTTCAGCGACCTGATCCAGGCCCCCGATGCCCGCGACCCGAGCCGGATCAACGAGCTGGCCTGGGCCGGGCTGATTCCCGGGAGCAAGGCGGTGCTGCTGGCCAAGGCTAATGCTTGCCGCGAAGTGGAGCTGTGGGAGTGGCGCCTGGAGCCGGGCGAGCAATACCTGTCGGAACCGGACGCCGAAGGCTGGAGCGAGCAACTGTATGTCTTCGAGGGTTGCCTGACCCTGGTCCTGGGCGAGCAGGAGCGGCGCCTGGACAGCGGTGAGTTCTTCATGTTCGCCAGCAACCTGCCGCATGCCTATCGCAACGATGGGGCGGTGGCGGTGCGTTTCGTGCGCAACGTGGTGATCTGAGCACTGTTGCCTGGGCAACAGTGCTTGAACATTTTGCCTGTTTTCAATTGATGCTGCTTCTTATGAACATCAATCAACTTACTGATTTGTAAGGCTTATAGTCTTCGGCATGACTTCTGCAATCTCCAGGTCAGAACGGATCTTCCGCATTCGACAGGACCTGGAGTCGGCCATGACAGCCACTGCTCAACCCACCCGAACCGCCCACATCATCCACTCCGACGCCGAGGCCATCGCCGTCGCCCGGACCCTGGCCGAGCGTTTCGCCGTCGAGGCCAGCGTGCGCGATCGCGAGCGGCGCCTGCCGTTCGCCGAGCTGGACGAGTTCTCCGCCAGCGGCCTGTGGGGCATCACCATTCCCAAGGCCTACGGGGGCGCCGGGGTGTCCTACGTGACGGTGGCCCAGGTGATCAAGATCATTTCCGCCGCCGACTCGTCCCTCGGCCAGCTGCCGCAGAACCACCTGGGCGTGCTCGACATCCTGCTGCAGACCGCCAGCGAGGAGCAGAAGCGCTATTACTTCGCCAAGGTGTTGCAGGGTTATCGCTTCGGCAACGCCTTCTCCGAAGCCGGCAGCAAGCATGCCGGCGCCTTCGAGACCCGCATTCGTTTCAACGCCGACGGCGCGCGGATCGACGGCGAGAAGTTCTACTGCACCGGCGCCTTGTTCGCCCATATCGTGCCGGCGGTGGCGGTCGACGAAGAGAACAAAGCGTTCATCGCCTTTATCGAGCGGGACAACCCCGGCCTGACCGTGATCGACAGCTGGGACGGTTTCGGCCAGCGCACCACGGCCAGCGGCGGGGTCACCCTCGATGCGGTGCAGGTGCCACTGAGCGCGGTGATCCCGGCCCATCGCGCATTCGACGAGCCCACCGCCGACGGGCCGATCTCGCAGATCATCCAGGCGGCGGTGGACACCGGCCTGGCAGTCGGCGCCCTGGAAGAAGCCAAGCGCCACGCGCGCCAGTCGCGCCCCTGGATCGACAGTGGCCAGGATCATGGCTGGCAGGACCCGTTCACTATCGCCGCCATCGGCGACCTGGAATGGCGGGTGCACGGCACCGAGGCGATCCTGGAAAAAGCCGGCCTGGCCATCGACCAGGCACTGCGCGAACCCAACGAAGACAGCGTGGCCCAGGCCTCGGTGGTGGTGGCGCAAGCCAAGGTGTTGTCGGCACAAAGCGCCTTGCTTGCCAGCAGTAAGCTGTTCGAGCTGGCCGGCACCCGCTCGGTGCTGGGCAAGTACAACCTCGACCGCTACTGGCGCAACGCGCGGACCCACACCCTGCATGACCCGGCGCGCTGGAAATACCACCTGATCGGCAACTTCCTGCTCAACGGCGTCAAGCCGGCCCGCCACGCCTGGAACTGAGGAATCGCCCATGAACGCATTGAGTCAAGCCACCGCCCATGAAACACCCGCCGATGAACAGGCCGAGCACAGCCACCACGACCTGCGCCGCGCCCGCGAGCTGCTGCAATCGACTCTCAAGTTTGTCCGTGAGCAGGCCAAACCCTGGCCCGGCAGCGGCCTGGCCCGAGTCAGCGACGACCCTTATGTGATCAGCCGCTTTGGCGACCTGCTGATTCGTATCGAAGTCGCCGCCGCCTTGCAGGAACGGGCGCAATCGCTGCTCGCCAGGGAGCCCGACGTCGCCGAAATCGGCGTGGCCCAGGCCGAGGCGGCCATCGCCAGCCGCGAGGCCTTGCTCGCGGTGAGCAACGCCGAGTTCGAGCTGACCGGCCAGCGCAGCCCGCTGCCCGCCGCGCAGGGTGAACCTTTGCGCTGGAAATACCCGTTGATCGGCAACTACCGTCTCAACGGCGTGGTGCCGCCCAGTTTCAGGAGTGCGGTTTGATGGCCCGGGAAATCCGTCTCAACGCGTTCGACATGAACTGTGTCGGCCACCAGTCGCCGGGCCTGTGGGCCCACCCCCGGGATCGCTCCTGGCAATACAAGGACCTCGAATACTGGACCGACCTGGCGCGGATCCTCGAACGCGGCAAGTTCGACGGCCTGTTTATCGCCGATGTGCTGGGCATCTACGACGTCTACCAGGGCAACGGCGAGGCGGCGATCCGCCAGGCGACCCAGGTGCCGGTCAACGACCCGCTGCAACTGATCCCGCCCATGGCGCTGGTCACCGAGCACCTGGGCTTCGGCCTGACCGCGTCGCTGTCGTTCGAGCATCCCTATCCCTTCGCCCGGCGTCTTTCGACCCTCGACCACCTGACCCGCGGCCGCGCCGGCTGGAACATCGTCACCTCCTACCTGGAAAGCGGGGCGAAGAACCTCGGGCAGAAAGCCCAGACCGAGCACGACGCCCGCTACGACTACGCCGAGGAATACCTCCAGGTTTGCTACAAGCTCTGGGAAGGCAGCTGGGAAGAGGGCGCGGTGCTGCGCGACCGGGAACGGCGGATCTTCAGCGACCCGAGCAAGATCCATGAGATCCGCCACGTCGGCCCACACTTCCAGGTGCCGGGCATCCACCTCTGCGAGCCTTCGCCGCAACGTACCCCGGTGCTTTACCAGGCCGGGGCGTCGAGCCGTGGCAAGCAGTTCGCCGCCGAACAGGCCGAGTGCGTGTTCGTCGCCGCGCCGTCCAAGGTGCTGCTGAAGAAGACCGTGGCCGATATCCGCCGCCGCGCCGCCGAGGCCGGGCGCGATCCGGCGCAGATCCTGATCTTCAACCTGCAGACGGTGATCCTCGGCGAGACCGACGCCAAGGCCAGGGCCAAGTTCGAGGAGTACAAGTCCTGGGTCAGCTACGAAGGTGCCATGGCGCTGATTTCCGGCTGGACCGGCATCGATTTCAGCCAGTTCAAGCCTGATGAGCCGCTCAAGCATGTGCACACCAACGCCATCCAGTCGGCGGTGGAGGCCTTCTCCACGGCCGACCCGAACAAGGTCTGGACGCCCCATGAGCTGGCGGACTGGGTCGGCATCGGCGGCTTTGGCCCGCTGTTCGTCGGCAGCCCGGAAACCGTGGCCGACCTGCTCCAGGAGTGGGTCGAGGACACTGATGTGGACGGCTTCAACCTGGCCTACGCGCTGACCCACGAAACCTTTGTCGATGCCGTCGAACTGCTGGTCCCCGAGTTGCAGAAGCGCGGCGTGTACAAGACCGAATACGCCCCCGGCACCTTGCGCGAGAAGCTGTTCGGCGCCGGGCCGCGCTTGCCGCAGAGTCATCCGGGCAGCGCCTATCGCGACCTGGCGGCCTGGCATCGCCAGGAGCAGCAGGTGGCCTCCATCCGGATACCTGCCTTGTAGCCGCTGCCGAAGGCTGCGATCGACCGGAACGGTCGCGGCGATGTTGCTGACGCCGAAGCCCCTGCGGGGCTTATCGCAGCCTGCGGCAGCGGCTACAAAGGCGCAGTTGTCAGCTGCAAACCAAAAACCGGCCAGCGGACCACCGCACGCTTTTGCCCAAGGAATCGAGGTCAGTCCATGAGCGTGCATGAACTCAAGCGTTCGCCCCCGGCGGATGCGCGAACACCGGAACACACTGTGCTGCTGCCCGCCGCCCTGGAGCTGTTGCAGCACTGGGCGCAGGTCAGCCCGCTGGCCAGCGCGTTGCGTCACAAGCGCCACGGCCATTGGTACAACTGGCGCTGGATCGATGCCGCGCGGGATGTCGAGCGCCTGGCCGACGGCCTGCGCCAACAGGGTTTCGACGAAGGCTCGCGACTGGCGTTGAGCGGCCTGTTCGAGCCCAACCTGCTGCTCCTGGCCCTGGCCGCGCAACGGGTGGGCGGCCAGGTGCTGACCCTGAGCGACGAACTCGACCCGCAAGCCCTGCGCCAGGCCCTGTGGAACCTGCGCCCCAGCCATGCCTTCGTGCATTCGCGCCAGCAGTTGCTGCGCTGGGTCGCTGCCGGTGAAAACAGTATTGCCCCGCAATTGTTGATTGCCCATCAGGCTGTTCCGCGCCTGCCGCAGGGTTCGCGCCAGCCGGTGCTGGCCTTCAGCGACCTGCTCGGCAGCCGGGAAAAGCCCCAGCGCCAGAACCACTGGCGGCATACGGCCCATGCCGCGCAGCTGTGGAGCGAGGAGGGCACGCACTGGCCGGAAGGCCTGAGGGTCTTGCTGCACCAGTGGCTGCACAGCGGCCATAGCCTGGCCTTCCCGGAAAGCCGCGGTTCGGCCAGCCGCGACCGCCGCGATGTCGCCCCCAGCGGCCTGCTGCTCTCGGGGCCTTGCCTGCAACGCCTGGCCGACGACATCGAAAGCCGCCTGGCGCCCGTGGGCAGTTGGCGCCGCCGCCTGTGCGACTGGGCCATTGCCCAGCCGCACCGCCCCCTGCAACGGCTGCTGAAGAACCGGGTGCGCCGGCTCCTGGGGTTCCAGCGCCTGGATTACATCTGGCAGGCCCCCGGCAACCCCTCGACACCTTCGGCGCCGGTGTGGCTGGCCGAACTCAAACGGAATATCGCATGAGCGCCGCCGACCCCATCCTGCAAGTCAATGCCATCTCCCTGTCGTTCAAGGGGGTGAAGGCGATCAACCAGCTGTCCTTCGCGGTCGCGCGCGGCGAGATCTGCGCGCTGATCGGGCCCAACGGCGCCGGCAAGAGTTCCTTGCTCAATATCCTCAATGGCGTCTATCGCTTCGACGCCGGCTCGATTGTCTTCGACCGCGAAGCGTTCCAGCGCATCGACCCCTTGCAGGCCGCGCGCCGGGGTATCGGCCGCACCTTCCAGAACAACGCGCTGTTCAAGAAGATGAGCGTGATCGACAACCTGCTCAGCGGCCTGTCGCGGCACACCCGCGCCCGCTTTATCGAACAGGCCCTGGGGCTGCCCCGGGCGCGGCGCGAGGCCGAGGCCCATCGGCAGCTGGCCCAGGGCATTCTCGAGTTCCTCGAGTTGCAGGCGCAGCGCGATGTGCCGGTGGGCAACCTGGCCTACGGCCTGCAAAAGCGCGTCGAGCTGGGCCGGGCCCTGATCGCCGGGCCCAGCCTGTTGCTGCTGGACGAGCCCATGGCCGGGATGAACGCCGAGGAAAAACAGGACATGGCGCGTTTCATCGCCGACATCAACCGCGACCTCGGCACCACGGTGGTGCTGATCGAGCACGATATGAACGTGGTCATGGACCTGTCCGACCATGTGGTGGTGCTGGACTACGGGCGCAAGGTCGGCGACGGCACCCCGGCCGAAGTGCAGGCCGACCCCGAGGTGATCGCCGCCTACCTGGGGGCGGTGCACTGATGAGCTTTTTCTTCGAAACCCTGCTCGGCGGCCTGCTGGCCGGCACCCTGTATTCGCTGGTGGCCATCGGCTTCGTGCTGATCTACAAGGCCAGCGGTGTGTTCAATTTCGCCCAGGGCGCGATGTTGCTGTTCGCCGCGCTGACCTTCGTCAGCCTGCACGACCAGGGCGTGCCCTTTGTCCTGGCGTTGCTGGCGACGGTGCTGGTGATGATCGCCGGCGCCTGGCTGATCGAGCGGCTGGTGCTGCGGCCATTGGTCAATCGTTCGCAGATCACCCTGTTCATGGCCACCCTGGGCCTGTCGTTCATCATCGAAGGCCTGGCCCAGGGGCTGATGGGCTCCCAGGTCAGGGCGCTGGACCTGGGCATCGACGACGTGCCGCTGTTGCTCGGGCCGCTGATGCTCAGCCAGTTCGACCTGATCGCCGCGGCCACGGCCGTGGTGCTGGTGACGGTGCTGGCGCTGCTGTTCAACAAGACCCGGATCGGCGTGTCGCTGCGGGCGGTGGCCGACGACACCACGGCCGCGCTGTCGATCGGCATCAATCTCAACCGCATCTGGCAGATCGTCTGGGCGGTGGCCGGCATCGTCGGGCTGGTGGCCGGGCTGCTCTGGGGCGCGCGCCAGGGCGTGCAGTTCTCGCTGTCGCTGGTGGTGCTCAAGGCTTTGCCGGTGCTGATCATCGGCGGCTTCACCTCGATCGGCGGGGCAATAGTCGGCGGGCTGATCGTCGGCGCCGCGGAGAATCTGGCCGAGGTCTACATCGGCCCGCTGATCGGCGGCGGCATCACCCCCTGGTTCGCCTATGTGCTGGCCCTGGCTTTCCTTTATATCCGTCCCGCCGGCCTGTTCGGCGAGCGCGCCATCGAGCGAGTCTGAACCCATGTCCATTCCCCTGACCCAGGCCACCGCGCCTGTGCTGTTGATCCCGCGCCGCCTGCCCTGGGGCCTGGGCAGCCTGCTGTTGCTGGCCCTGGTTGGCGTGCCCCTGGTGGGCAACGACTATTGGCTCAACGCCATTCTGATCCCGTTCCTGGTGCTGTCCCTGGCCGGGCTCGGCCTCAACCTGCTCACCGGCTACACCGGCCAGACCTCGGTCGGCGCCGCCGGCTTCATGGCGGTCGGCGCCTTTGCCACTTATGGCTTCCTGCTGCGCCTGCCGGAGCTGGGCCTGCCCCTGGCGCTGCTCGGCGGCGGCTTGATCAGCGCGGCGGTGGGCTGGCTGTTCGGCCTGCCCAGTTCGCGGATCAAGGGCTTCTACCTGATGGTCACCACCCTGGCGGCGCAGTTCTTCCTGGAGTGGCTGTTCGTCAAGTTTCCCTGGTTCTACAACTACGGCTCCTCGGGGACCATCTCGGCGCCCCGGCTGAGCCTGTTCGGCCATGACCTCAATACCCCGGTCGGGCGTTACCTGCTGACCCTGGCCTGCGTGCTGCTGTTGACCTGGGTCGCGCTGAACCTGGTGCGCAGCCAGGTCGGGCGCAACTGGATGGCGATTCGCGACATGGACACCGCGGCGGCGGTGATCGGCATTCCGGTGGCGCGCTACAAGCGCCTGGCGTTCGCCGTCAGTTCCTTCTACCTGGGCATCGCCGGCGCCCTGTGGGCCTTCGCCTACCTGGGCACCGCCAGCGCCAGCAGCTTCGATATCAATCGTTCGTTCCAGATCCTGTTCATCATCATTATCGGCGGCATGGGCAGCGTGGCCGGCAACTTCGTCGGCGCGGCCTTTATCAGCCTGCTGCCGATCCTGCTCAGCCACGCCGGGCAAGCCCTGGCGGGCGGTGCGGTGGATGCCGGGCAGTTGCAGAACCTGCAGAAAATCATCTTCGGTGTGCTGATCATCCTGTTCCTGATCAAGGAGCCGGAGGGCCTGGTCCGCCTGCTGGGCAATCTCCGTCAACGGCTGGGCCACTGGCCGCTGCGCTTCTGAATTCCACTCCTGAGTAGAGAGAAGATATGCGTGCATCCTTGAAACGTTCCCTGGCCGGCGTCGCGGTGACGCTGGCGATCCTCGGCGGCGCGGCGCCCGTGGCGCAGGCCGCGGCGGACCAGCAGTTCTTTCCGCTGGCCACTTACCGGGTCGGTGCCTATGCCTCCAGCGGGGTGCAGGTGTGGGCCGGCATGATCGACTACCTGAACTACATCAATCAGGTGGAAGGCGGGATCAACGGGGTCAAGCTGGTCTGGCAGGAGTGCGAGACCGAGTGGACGGCGGAGAAGGGCATCGAGTGCTACGAGCGCTTCAAGAATGGCCTGGATGGCGCGCCGGTGGCGGTCTACCAGCCCAACGGCGCACCGGCGGCCTATGCCCTGAGCGAGCGCGCCGAGGTCGACAAGATCCCGCTGATCACCCTGGGTTACGGCCGTACCGAAGCCACCGACGGCACGGTGTTTCCCTATAACTTTCCGGTGATGCTGACCTTCTACAGCGAGGCGTCGACCCTGGTGAACTACATCGCCGAGCGCGAGGGCGGCTTCGACAAGCTCAAGGGCAAGAAGATCGCCACGGTCTACCACGATTCGGCCTATGGCCGGGAAACCCTCGGCCCGCTGAAACTGCTGGCGCAGAAGTACGGCTTCGAGAACATCCAGATTCCGGTGGCCGATCCGGGTAACGAGCAGTCGGCGCAATGGCGCCAGGTGCGCCAGCAGAACCCCGACTGGGTGTTCCTGCGCACCTGGGGCGTCTCGACCCCGGTGGCGGTGAAGACCGCCGCGCGCTTCGGCTTCCCGGTGGACCACATCATCGGCGACATCTGGGCCAGCTCCAGCGAAGACGTATTGCCGGCCGGCGCGGCGGCCAAAGGCTACCTGGCGCTGACGCCTTATCCGGCGGGAAGCGATTTCGACATCCACCGGCGCCTCAAGCAACACATCCTCGACCAGGGCAAGAGCGACCTTGCGGACCTGAAGAACTTCGGCAGCGTGTACTACAACTCCGGGCTGGTGAACGCTGCGGTGGCGGTCGAGGCGATCCGCACCGCCCAGGGCAAGTTCGGCCAGCGCCCGCTCAATGGCGAAGAAGGCCGCTGGGGCCTGGAGCACCTGAATATCGACGACGCCCGGCTCAAGGACATGGGTTACCTGGGGTTGATGCAGAACCTCAAGCTGTCCTGCCGCGATCACGAGGGCGGCGGTTCGGCGCGGGTGCAGCAGTGGGACGGCGCCCACTGGACCCTGATCAGCGACTGGATCGCCGCCGACCGCGCCTTGCTGCGGCCGCTGATCGACGAGAAGTCGGCGGCCTTCGCCAAGGAGAAGAACCTCACGCCACGCAGCTGCACCGGGGATGAATGAAGCATGAGCCAGACTGCTCCGGCCGCCACGGCCGACGACCTGTTGCAGGTGCGCGATATCGAGGTGATCTACGACGGTGCGATTCTCGCGGTGGCCGGGGTCTCCCTGAGCGTGCCCGAGGGCGGCATAGTCGCCTTGCTGGGGGCCAACGGCGCCGGCAAGAGCACCAGCCTCAAGGCGATCTCCGGGCTGCTGCGCGCCGAGCGGGCCGAGGTCAGCCGTGGCTCGATCGCCTTTCTCGGCCAGGACAGCGCCGGCGTCGATCCCAGCCAGCGGGTGCGCCAGGGCATGGTCCATGTGCTGGAGGGGCGCCATGTGTTCCCGCAGCTGACGGTGGAGGACAACCTGCGCAGCGGCGGTTTTGTCCGTGGCTTGAGCCGCCGAGAACTGGCCGCCGACCTGGAACGCATCTACGCCTGGTTCCCGCGCCTGAAGACCAGGCGCGGCACCCGCGCCGGCCTGACCTCGGGCGGCGAGCAGCAGATGGTCGCCCTCGGCCGCGCGCTGATGACCCGGCCGCGCCTGGTGCTGCTGGACGAACCGTCCATGGGCCTGGCGCCGATCATCGTCCAGGAGATTTTCGAAATCGTCGCGCAACTCAATCGCGAGGCGCGAGTGAGCTTCCTGATCGCCGAACAAAACATTAATGTGGCGCTCAAGTACGCCTCCAGGGCCTACGTGCTCGACACCGGGCGCGTGGCCTGGTCCGGCACGACCGATGAACTGCTGGCCCGGGGCGATCTGCAGGACTTCTACCTAGGCAGGCACTGACCCGTGAGAACCCCATGAGCCAAACACCCAACGGACAGGCGAGCGGCGCCACCCGTGATGCCGATGTGCTGATCGTCGGTGGCGGCCTGAGTGGCGCCTTGCTCGCCGCCCAACTGCTGCGCCTGCCGGGCCGGCGCCAGGTGCTGGTGATCGAGCCGCGCAGCGAGCTGGGGCGCGGCGAGGCCTACAGCGCCGTCGAACTGGGCCACACCCTGAACGGCAACGCCGCGCGCATGAGCGTCGACCCGGACAACGCCGATGACTTGACTCAATGGCTGAGCGATTACATCGCCGCCGGCGGCTGGCCGGAATCGAAGCAGCAGCCCGTGCCCATCAGCGAGCTGTTTCCACCGCGCGGGATCTTCGGCCTGTATGTCCAGCAGCGGCTGGCCGAGGCCCAGGCGATTGGCGCCTCGCAGGGCTCGACGGTGGCGCATGTGCGTGCCGAGGTGGTGGACTTGCAGGCCGACGCCGAGGGTGCCTGGCTGACCCTCAACGACAGCCAGCAACTACGCGGCGCCTTTGCCGTGCTGGCCACCGGCATGTTCCCGGCGGCGCGTACGCCGCAGACTCAATCCAGCGGCCTCAATGCCGCCGCGCTGGACCCCTGGGACGTTTCGGCCATGAGCCGGCTCGACCCGCAGGCCACGGTGCTGATCATCGGTTCCGGGCTGACCATGGTCGACGCCGTGGTGTCTCTGGAGCAGGCTGGGCATCGCGGGCCGATCGAGGTGTTCTCGCGCCACGGCCTGTTGCCCCATGTGCGGCGCCAGCCACCGGCCTGGGTCGACTTCCTCGCCGAGGATCCCAGCCTGCGCAGCCCGCGCCAGTTGCTGCGCGAGCTGCGTCGGCAATGTCGCCAGGCGCTGGCGGATGGCGTGGACTGGCAGGCGCCGCTGGACACGGTGCGCGCCCATATCGGGCGCTTGTGGAGCCAGGCCACGGACGTGCAGCGCCGGCAGTTCGTGCGCCATGTGCGGCCGTGGTGGGAAAGCCATCACCACCGTTCGCCGCCGCTGAGCGCCGAGCTGGTGGCGCGTTTGCACGGGGAAGGGCGGTTGCGCATCCAGGCGGCCTCGTTCAAGGGCCTGGAGCCTTCGGCGGATGGGCGCCTGGCGATTTGCATCCGTCGCCGCGGCGAAGCGCAAACCCGCTGGGTCGCGGGGGATGCGCTGATCAACTCCAGCGGCATCGAATACGACTGGCGCCGGGTCGCCCGACCGTTGCCGCAGCAACTGCTGGCCCGTGGCCTGATCACGCCGGGGCCGCTGGCCCTGGGGATTTGGGCCGACAGCGATGGCGCGGTGGTGGATGCCGAAGGGCAGGTTGCCCGCCGGTTGTTCGCCATGGGCCCGCCGTTGCGCGGCATGTGGTGGGAAAGCACCGCGGTGACCGACGTGGCCAGCCAGGCCAAGGCGTTGGCGGCGCGGTTGGTGGGGTTGGCGTAACCGCCGCCGCTTCGCGGCTATCGCGGGCAAGTCGGATCGCCGCCCGCTCGCTCCTACAGACGCACGCATATCCTTGTAGGAGCGAGGCTTGCCCGCGATGACGTCCTCTCTAACGCCATCAAGCCCAAGGTCACACCGCGCCGACATTCACCCAACGCTGCTCCCGCGCCGCGACCCGAATCGCCGCCGCCAGGCGCTCGACCTGCCAGGCCTCGGCGAAATCCGTCCCGCCTTGCCCCTGGCCGCCCAGCGCCATGATCAGCTCATGGACCTCCAGGGTCTTGAGCTCGTTGTAGCCCAGTTGATGCCCCGGGGCCGGGCTGAAGGCGGCGTAGCCGGGCAGGGAGGGCCCGGCCAGCAGGCGTTGGAAGCCGCTATCACCGGCCCGGTACAGGCGCAGTTCATTGAGACGTTCCTGGTCGAAGGCCAGGGTGCCGCGGGTGCCGCTGATCTCGAAACTCAGGTGGTTCTTGTAGCCGTGCTTGAGCCAGCTGCTGCTGAACGTACCGCGGGCACCGCTGGCGAAACGCAGCAGGGCATGGGCCTGGTCGTCCACGGCGATCGGGCGCTGCTCCTGACTGCCGGCGCTGGCCGGGCGCTGGTGGTGCACGGTCTGGCTGTCGGCGCAGACCGCCTCGACCTCGCCCAGCAGATAACGCGCCATGGCCAGCAGGTGGCTGCCCAGGTCGGCCAGGGCGCCACCGGCGTGCTGCGGATCGCAGCGCCAGGAGAAGGGCGAGGCCGGGTCGGCCATGAAGTCTTCGCTGAACTCGCCCTGGAAGCTGACGATCTGCCCCAGTTCGCCGCTGTCGATCAGCGCCTTGGCCTGCACGATCATCGGGTTGTGCTGGTAGTTGTAGCCGACCCGGGTGACCACCCCGGCGGCCTGGGCCGCGTGCTGCATTTGCTGCGCCTGTTCGACGCTGACCGCCAGGGGCTTTTCGCAATACACCGCCTTGCCGGCCTTCAGGGCGGCCATGGCCATGGGGAAGTGCAGGTGATTGGGGGTGGTGATCGCCACCAGGTCGACCCGGGGGTCGTCGATCAGCCGTTGCCAGTCGCCGTGGGCCTGGGCAAAACCCCAGGCCGCCGCGCAGTACTCGGCGCGCTGGCGGTCGGCATCGGCCAGCGCCGCCAGGTGCAGGCGCACCGGCAACTCGAACACCGCGCTGACATTACGGAACGCCAGCGCATGGGCCCGGCCCATGAAGCCCGTGCCGATCAAACCTATTCCCAGTTCACCCATTGCCGACCCCTTGCAGAATTGTTGTTGTAAGGAATGCTCTTTATGGAATAAAAATTCCGTAATTGCAATCTATGGAATAAATTTTCAGCCGCGCGCCGCTGCTGCTCGGCAACCCGGCCGGGAAAAGCCGAAGGGCGCAAATAAAAAAGGGTGCAATGAACAGTCATTGCACCCATGGGCCGATCACCTGAGCAGGGTCAGAACTGGAAGGTGAACCCCAGGTTGACCGAGCTGCCACCGCCATGGCCGGACACCAGCCCGGTGTAGTTCAGCGACACCAGGGTGTCTTTGCTCATGGCCATTTCCGCAGCGGCCTTGACCACCGCGCCATCGCGAGACACCGGCACGCCGTTCACCGCAAAGGCCGCCGCACTGCCAGCAAATTTCAATGAGGTTTCACGATCCAGGTCGCCGTACTGGTGTTCCCAGCCCAGCTCGCCACGCAAGGTCACCGAGCGGGTGGCGCTCACCGGCAATTGCGTATGACCTCGCAGGCCAAGGGTCGAGAGCGTGGCGTCCTGGCTTTGCTTGCTGCCATGCAAGGCTGCTGCACCGCCGCGTTCCTTGAACGAGTCGTTCTGGAAGTTGATGTAGCTGAGGTTGGCGAAGGGCTCGAAAGCCGCCCACCGGGTGTAGCCGATTTCGCCGAACACCTGATCGGTACGCGCGTTGTAGTTGGCTTTTTCATGACTCGACTGGTTGCCGTACACCACGTCACGGGAAGTGTCGAAGCGGTGCCAGGTGGTGGCTCCGCCGAGGCGCAGGGCGATGCTGTCGAAACGTTTGCCGCCATAGATCGACAGGTGATAGTTGTCGCTGTCGGCGGAAGTCCTGGAGGCTCCGTTCAGATCGGTCCTGGTGTAGCCGGTTGCCGCACCGACGCGCCAGCCATCGCCGACGTCGGTGTCCAGACCGAGCAGGACGCCGGTGGTGGAAGTGCTGTAGCGCGTGGCGTTGTGATCGGCGTCGACTTGCCTGTGGCCGCCGAGCAATTGCACCCAGCCACCATTGCTGCTGGCCTGGATATCCATATCGGTATCCAGGACCTGAGCCTGTTGCAGGCGGCCGTTGACTGCGTCACGCAGGTAACGGCTGTCAGCGATCTGCGCAGCGGCGATGTCGGAGTGCACCTGGCCATCGAGCTGGTTGAAGGCTTGTCGCGCCAGTTCCGCCGAGTCGGAGGCCAGGATGCTCTCGTACACCGGATTACCTGCGTTCAATGTGTCGATGGCGCTGGCGACGGCACGCTCGTTACGGGTCAAGGCTACGCTGGCGAACGCGGTCTGGTTGCGGTAGATGCCCAGGTTCAGCTGGTTCGGCTGGTAGTCCAGGCGGGTGTCAAGGAACAAGAAACTGGGGGCGACGGAAGCGAACTGGCCGTTGATACCCTGGCTGGCGCTGAGGATGTTGAACTGCTGGCCCAGGTAGCTGCTGGCCTGGGCCGCAGACAGCAGGTTGGGGCTGTTTTCCATGGAGAGGGTGACCTGTCCGCCGTTGAGAGTCGCCACGCCCGTGCTCTGGAGGGTGTCGGTCTGCCCGTTGGCGGCGACTTCCACCGCGTACACCGAGCCCGGGTTGAACGTGACGTCGCCGGTGTGCAGGGTGCCGACCGAATGGCCGGGGGCCAAGGTACCGCCGTTGTTCACCAGCAGGGTGCCGATGCTGCCGTTACCCGCCAGGGTGCCGCCGATACGGGTGACCACCTGGTTATTGGCATCGACGGTGCCCACGGCGCTGCCATCGACCGTCACGCTGGAGGTCAATCTGCCGTCCACCGAGAGCTTGCCGCCACGGACCCAGGTACTGCCCGAATAGCTGCTCTGGCCGTCGAGTACCAGTTCCCCATCCCCGGACTTTGTCAGGCTGCCGACATAGGTCTGGCCGGTCAGCGGGTCCAGGCCGCGGGTCAGCGTTGCCTGCTCCCGGGCCATGCCGATCTCGTACTGGAATTGATCGTCCGCCGAGGCCCCGGCCGGTAGACCGTTGACCCAGCCTTTGTGCTGCTTGATCGTGCTCCAGGTGGCCTGTTCGGCAGCGTCTTCGCTGCGTCGGGCACGGATCGCTTCGTCGGAGATGTCGTTGGCCCAGATATCGCGGGTGCCGGCGGGCAGCGCCACGGCCAGTGCACCGACGAACTGTCCCGGGCCCTGCATGGCCTTTTTCAGGTTGGGCAGGCCCCAGCCGTTGACCACCCCTGGCACCTGCGGGGTGCCGGGAGCGGCGTCGTGCACCGGTTGCAGGTTGTCGTAGGTACGTCCGCCCGTCCGGTCGCCGACCGCGGTGTCCGGGCCGTCTGGGGTTTGCAAGGTGGAGGTGGTCAGCAAGACATCGCGGGCCTGGCTCGCGGTCATGTAGGGAAAGCGCTGGATCACCAGGGCCAGTGCGCCGGAAACGCTGGGGGCGGCCGCCGAGGTGCCGTTGGCGTTGGGGATGATCTCGCCTTCCGGTCCTGCGGACGGAATGCCGGAAACCCCCATGACGCACCACCACTTGGAGGTGCCGCAGCGGTTATAGACCTGGGCGCCGCTCTCGTCATAACCGGTGATGGACAGCCACTTGGACTCCAGGTCCGGCTTGAAATAGGGGAGGTTGGCGTTGGTGTCCGGGTTGGCGCCATGGCTGTCGTTGCCGGCGGAGATGATCTGGATGAACGAGTACTGCCGGCCGGCGTCGGCCATGGCATCCATCCAGGTCTTCTGGCCCGCGTGGGCCTTGTCCCAGAACGGCCGGTAGGCGGCGGTCATGTCCCTGAGGATATCCTGCGGGCTGTCGCCGACAGTGCCGAAGTGGTTCTCTACGTCATTACGCGAGTTCTGCCCCCAGCTCTGGTTGACGATCGACACTTTTTTCGCCGCCAGCGCGTCGTAGCTGGCCATGAAGGCGTTGTAGTCGAGGTCGTTGGAGCCTTGATAACGGTCGTTGTCGCTGCCGCCGGTGTTGGCCACGAACAGATTGGCGTCGAAGGCGATGCCGTGCATGCCGGTACCATTGCGACTGGCCGCCAGTACTCCGGACATTTCCGTGCCGTGGCCGTCGTTGAAGCTCGGGTCGTACTCACCCGGAATACTGAAGTGCTCACCTTTGTGGAACTCGCCGGCCGGCACCTCCAACCGATAGCGCGGATGGGTTGCGTAGTATTCGCCGGTAGAGGTGACCGCCTGCACACGGTTTTCGCCTGCGGCGTTCTTGCCCTGGAATTCCGAATGTTCGCTGAGGATGCCCGAGTCCAGCACGCCGACGTTTACCCCTTTCCCGGTGATACCCAGGGCATAGGCGTAATAGGCGTTGGTCCGGTCCAGGCCGGAGTTGACCTGGGCTTCCGGAGTCTTCCAGGTTTGCGCGTTATTGCTCCAGTTGCCGGTCGCGGCGGACCATGACTGTCCGGCATTGAGTTGTTTGTGCAGGTCCGTGGCCACGCCCGGCTCTATATAGGTATAAGGTTGGGCCGCCGGCAGGTTGGCAATAATCGCTTTGGCGAAGTCGAATATGTTCTGGGTATAACGGCCGGAGTTGCTGAACAGGCGGCTTTTATAGCGATCCAGATTGTTGTTGTAATCAAGTGGCTTGCTCGTATCGCCGAGCATTGCACTGATCGACAGGTTTTCCGTCTGCAACTCGTAGTTCTGCTGGAGCAACGAGTCGAACTTTGTCGATTGTGCGGCAAACTCTTTGGCTGCCAGGTCCAGGGTATTGCCTACACCAAAACGCAAGTTGGTATACACGGCGGTACCCGGCGCGAATGACGCAGCGGCTTTCCTGAATGCAGCCTCCAATACCTGGGGTGTATAGGGCGAGCCGGTGGGCGGATTATCTGCCAGAGCCATCTGGCCCTGACCCAGCCACAAGGCGATGGCCATTGCGACAGGGCTCAGGGAAGCTGGTTTTAAACGGTTGCTGCGTTTGCCTGAATCGATACCTGCTACGTCCATGTTCCTTTTCCTTGAGATATGTCCTTGGTCGAAACTGATGTTTCGATCTCTTGTAATAGGCAGGGCTTAAATGACGGGCTGAAACAAAGGTGCTGTTTAGAAACACGTGGTGTGTTTATTGTTTTTACTGAGCAATAGCGAGTTCAGTCTCGGTTATCGTTACTGTATTGCTTGATACTCACTAGGTGGTACATATTAAGAAGTCGACAATCAACGAATGGTCAGTTGTTGATCCCCAAGTTGTTTTTCTTTAAGACACACATCAACCTCCGCTGTTTTCAAACAATGGTTTTTCACATGAGTGGTGTTGCAGAAAAATAACTGCGAGAGGGTTATAGCATGACAAATGAGCTTGTAACAAAATATTTATAGAGTGCTACGAGCTTGATACCAGAACTGTGACAGGTTTGGTTTTCTGTTTGAGAAAGGTTGGGGCGAGGTGTGGGTGCCGGGCAATAAAAAGGCAGCCCGCAGGCTGCCTTTGTTGTACGGCGAAGGTCGATCAGGACAGGAAACCGCCGTCCACGTTCAGCGATACGCCCGTGGTGTAGCTCGAGGCGTCACTGGCCAGGTAGAGCACGGCGCCGGCCATTTCGCTCGGGTCGGCCACGCGCTTGAGGGGGATCTGCGCCAGGGCGGTCTTGAGGATGGCGTCGTTCTTCACCAGCGCCGAGGCGAACTTGGTGTCGGTCAGGCCCGGTAGCAGGGCGTTGCAGCGGATGCCGAACTGCGCGCATTCCTTGGCGAAGACCTTGGTCATGTTGATCACCGCCGCCTTGGTCACCGAGTAGATGCCCTGGAAGATGCCGGGGGACACGCCGTTGATCGAGGCCACGTTAATGATGCTGCCGCCGCCGTTGTCGCGCATCAGCTTGCCGGCTTCCACCGACATGAAGAAGTAGCCGCGGATGTTCACGTCGACGGTCTTCTGGAAGGCGCCCAGGTCGGTGTCCAGCACGTTGCAGAACTGCGGGTTGGTGGCGGCGTTGTTGACCAGGATGTCCAGGCGCCCGAACTGTTCGCGGATGCCGGCGAACACCTGGCTGATCTGCTCCATCTCGCCGATATGGCAGGCGATGGCGGTGGCCTTGCCGCCGGCGGCGACGATGGCGTCGGCCACATGCTGGCAGCCTTCGAGCTTGCGGCTCGAGACAATCACATGGGCGCCTTGCTGGGCCAGTAGCTTGGCTATGGCTTCACCGATGCCGCGGCTGGCGCCGGAGACGAAAGCAATCTTGCCGTCGAGGTCGAACAACTGAGTCTTGGACATGGTTTTTCCTTATTGTGTGCCTGGCGCGTCGGGACGATCAGAGGCTGGATTTCTTGATGACTTGCAGGCTCATCTGCTCCAGCAACTTGTTCATGTGAATGAACTGCGCGAAGCGTTTGTCCTGGGTCTGGCCATGGAAGAAGCGGTAGTAGATCTGTTGCACGATGCCGGCCAGGCGGAACAGGCCGTAGGTGTAGTAGAAGTCGAAATTGCCAATCTGGATGCCGGCGCGTTCGGCGTAATAGTCGACGAACTGCTGGCGAGTCAGCATGCCCGGGGCGTTGCTCGGCTGGCGGCGCATCAGTTGCACCGGCGCCGGGTCGCCCGCTTCGATCCAGTAGGCCAGGGTGTTGCCCAGGTCCATCAGCGGATCGCCGAGGGTGGTCAGTTCCCAGTCCAGCACGCCGATGATCTGCATCGGGTTGGCCGGGTCGAGGATCACGTTGTCGAAGCGGTAGTCGTTGTGCACGATGCTGGAGGTCGGGTGATCGGCCGGCATCTTGTCGTTGAGCCAGGCCTTGACCGCTTCCCACTTGGGCGCATCCGGGGTCAGGGCTTTCTCGTAGCGGTCGCTCCAGCCCTTGATCTGGCGTTGCACGTAACCTTCGGGCTTGCCCAGGTCGCTCAGGCCGCAGGCCTTGTAGTCGACGCGGTGCAGCTCGACGAACTTGTCGATGAAGCTCTTGCACAGGGCTTCGGTCCTGGCCGCGTCGAAACCCAGCTCCGGCGGCAGGTCGGAGCGCAGGATGATGCCCTTGACCCGCTCCATCACATAGAACTCGGCGCCGATCACCGATTCGTCGGTGCAGTGCACATAGGCTTTCGGGCAATACGGAAAGCCGTCCTTGAGCTGGTTGAGGATGCGGTATTCGCGGCCCATGTCGTGGGCCGACTTGGCCTTGTGGCCGAAGGGCGGGCGGCGCAGGACGAATTCCTGTCCCGGGTATTCCAGCAGGTAGGTCAGGTTCGAAGCGCCGCCCGGAAACTGGCTGATCTGCGGGGTGCCGGTCAGGCCCGGAATATGCGCCTTGAGGTACGGGTCGATCAGGTTGGCATCGAGTTCCTCGCCGGAGCGAGTACGGGTGGACTGGTCAGTAAGCGCCATGCTTATCCCTTCTGCTTATTCTGGAGGCCAGAGATTATTGGCTAATCTAATGCGCCCACCTGAGCGCCACAATCGCCGCAGGCCTTTATAGGTGAGCGTGTTGCCGGGCAATCATTGCTTTTGATACAAGCGTTTGAATGGGCCCGGCTTCACTCTAGTCCAGTTCGCCGGGCCTGAATGAGCATTCCGACCGGAGCGGCGCACGGCACTGTTTCTGCCTAGCGCCAAAGGCGCCCAGCACGGGGCATGGCCTGCGTGGCGTCTGTGGCGGCGGCGCCTGGTTCAGTTCGGGGCAGGCAGGGCGATGGGGGTCAACAGCGGCTGGCCGCTGAAGTGGGCGACGAGGTTCTTGCCCACCAGCTCCACGGTGGCCTGGGTCGCTTCCGGCGACAGCCCGGCGACGTGGGGCGTCAGCACCACATTGTTCAGGGTCTTCAAGGCGTCCGGCACCCGCGGTTCGTCGTCGAACACGTCCAGGGCCGCGCCGGCGATGCTGCGTTGCTCCAGGGCCTGCAGCAGGTCGGCGGTGTTCACCACGCTGGCGCGGGCGATGTTCACCAGGAAACCCTCCGGCCCCAGGGCCTGCAGCACGGCTTTGTCGATCAGCTGGCGAGTGCCTATGCCGCCGGGCGTGGCGACCACCAGGAAGTCCGAGTGCCGCGCCAGTTCGGTCGGGGTCGGGCAGAAACTGTAGGGCACGTCGCTGCGGATCTGCCGGTTGTGGTAGCTGACGCTCATGTCGAAACCGTTGGCGCAGCGCTTGGCGATGGCCAGGCCGACGGCGCCGAGGCCGAGCACGCCCAGGCGCTTGCCGGCCAGGGACGGGCGCATGACTTTCGGCCATTCGCCACGCCGCACGGCAGCATCGGCGCGGGGGATGTCACGCACCAGGGACAGCAACAGGGCCATGGCGTGGTCGGCCACCGACGAGGCGTTGACCCCGGCGCCGTTGCTCACCGCTATGCCACGGTTGCTCGCCGCCTGCAGGTCGACCTGCTCGTAGCCGGCGCCGATCACACAGATGATTTCCAGGTGCGCCAAGGCGGCGATTTCTTCGGCGCTCAGGCCCAGCGGACCACGGGTGAGCACCGCGTTGATCTGCCCGGCATGGGCCTTGATGGCGGCCGCCCGTTCGCTGGGCGTCGGCGCGAGGATCAGGTGGAAGCCCTGGTTTTCCAGAATCCACAGGTAGTCATTGATGGTTTCGACGAGGACCAGAACGGTGGCGGGCATGCGTGTCTCCTGAAGGACTGAAGAGGGACGGACGGCGTACGGCGCAGCGATGACAACCGGCGTACGGCTCAGGGAGCTGCTGTACCGTGATAAACCACTCAAGCGCTCAAGATTGCGGATTGCAGGGCACTTTGGCAAGGCGCGGTCGCGGGTTTTTCCCGCGACCGCGGCCTGGAGAGCGGCGCCGCATTCAAGGGCCTGATCGCCAGCAAGCTTGGCTCCTACAGAAGCAGCGGCGATCACGGTCTTGCGCCTGACATGGCTTCTGCAGAGAGGGCATTCAGAAGCGGATATCGGCGGTTTTCACTCGCCGGACAAAGGCGCCGTCCAGGGTCGCATTGTGGTGGTCGATGATCGCCCGGGCCGGGAGCGCCGGGGTGTCCATGCAGGTATGGGCATCCTCCGCCAGCACGGCGGCGAATCCCAGGTCCAGGGCGGCGCGGCAGGTGGCGTCGATGCAGTACTGGGTTTTCATGCCGACGATCACCAGTTCATCGACCTGCGCCGCCCGCAGGTGTTCGGCCAGCCCGGTGCCGACAAAACAATTGGGGCGGGTTTTGTCCAGCCGTTGGTCGCTGGCCTCGAGCTGCAATTGCGCCAGCAGTTGCCACGGCGCGCTGCCGGCGGCGATGGGCGAGCCTTGCGGGCCGGTATGGCGCATGGCGATCACCGGCGCGCCAGCCTGCCGGGCGCGGTGGATCAGTTGGTTGATGTTGTCGAGCACGCGCTGCCCCTCGAAGGGCTGCTCTGGTCCGTGAAACAGGCCGACCTGCATGTCGACGATCAGCAGGGCGGGGCGCTGGGCCTGGGGTGACGGCATGGTGTTTCTCCTTGTGAGCCAGCTGGACGGAGAAACAAAAGGCCCCGTCCATTGCTGGCGGGGCCTTGGGTTCGACTGCGCTGTTGTCAGCTCATGCAGCGACCACACGACCCGCCGGAAGCGGTCGTGGTGGTCGTGCGGGTGAGGTGGCGCGGGAAAAGATTCATGGCGCCGATCTTGGGGTCGGGGTCAGGTACTGTCAATGCGCTGTGAGGCTTGTCTGCAAAGTCCAGGGATCCAGGCAGCCCACGGCGGTGCGCAGACTCAAACGATGGAGCGGGTTCATCCGGTGCTCATTTTCGGTTTTTCGACAAGTTGGATGAGCTTGAGGCAAGAAGCGTCATTGCGTGCGCATGCGTGGATTGCATTGTAAGTATTCATTGAATGCATTGGTCGGAACATTCTGGTTTATGAAATATTTGTGACAGCTATGGGGTGAGTCAGAAGGATCTGTAATGCGTGGTTCCAAACACAAGGAAGCGTCGAGCGGTTTGCTTTCCGAGCGTTTTATGGCTTTTAAGCAATCGATGGCTGCTGTTGTGTTTTATCTTTTGCCATTCGTTGATCGAGTCAATACGCGAGCAGGCATATATGACCGTGGATGAACGAGCAAATAATATGCTGCTGTTGGCCTTGTCCGCCGGTATGGCGTCGATAGATGAGGATGAAACAAGAGGTTATGTCGAATATCTTCTGAGCTGTATCGACAGGCTCTGGTTGAATGAAAATCAGGAGCTTGTTGTGCAGTTCATGCACAAGACGAAGATGGTGTCGTTTGTCGACAGTATTTTTCCATTCGTTGAAAGTTGTCGGCTTTTCAAATTGGTGAAACTTTATCATGCGCTGGTTGCCGTGACCGCCGTCAGGCGTTCAATGCTGGAGCCGGTATTCAAGGCTCTCAAGTCTCGCAATGTTGACGTCATGCCTTATAAGGGTGTGGACTTTATTTATAACTACCGTAGTCGCGCGGCCCATCGCTTTATCTCCGATGTGGATTTGATCGTCAGACGTGATCAGTTGCCTCTTGCGCTTGACGTGTTTGAAAACCAGGGTTTTTTCCAGGCTCAGGTCAGCAAAAACAAGTTGTCGCCCGATGGGCAGTCCTTATATGTACAGCCATGGGCGTCGAAGTCCTTGGTCGCATGGCGGAACGAGCAGGATATCCGACCGTATATCAAGGTGGCGAAAGTAGAGGCTTTGCAAGTCCATCAGGAAATACTTTCCGAATATACGGTTATTTATCTGTCGGGGCAGCCGATGGTGATTGCCTATATCGATCTGGAGTTTTCCGTGCTGCCGGGGGGCGATGAACTGGATGTCTGGAGGCGGACACGACATGCCAGGGTCGCCGGCAATGCTTACCCCGGGCTTTGCCGCGAACTCTATGTTTGTTCATTGCTCCAGAGGGCCTGTAGCGTATCGAACATTCTAGAGGGGGCGGCTGTTTATCCCTTCGTGGATGCGCTGAGAGTGCTGGCCGCCGGAGGCATCGACTGGGATTACCTCTGGACGCTGGCGCAGCGATACCAGCTCGTTGTAGTCGTTTCTCGCGGCCTGATCGAAGTGGCCGGCATGGTGAGGTCCGCGATACCGGCGCACGTGTTCAGCCGATGCCGTAAAAACCTGCAAGCCCATGAAGCATCCCATGTTCCGCCGCTATTGGAATGGCTGGGGACGATCAATGCTGTCCGCTAGTTGATGGGGTCTGGTGTCCGGGGTACGGGTTAAACAACAAGGACGATGCGCACATGTGGATCAACACACCGAAGTCGAATGCCGGCCGTCTTTGCGTGATCGGAGGTACCGGTCAGGTCGGACAGTCTCTGATGTCATTGCTGGGAAGCTGCGAAAACTGGGAGGTGGTGTTCTATGTTGAAAGCCATGAACAAGCCTGTCGGCTGGAATGCAGCTTTCAAGATCATCTGGCGCAGAACTGGAAGATATCCTTCGATCGGGCCTCCATAGCTAATAGCCATACCGTTCTTTTTATCGCCGGTACCAAAACTGCTGCGCAGGGCAGTAAAAATGATTTGTTTGCCGACAACAAGAAGATTATCGATCGTTATCTGGAGTTGATGCGTGGGAAAAATATCATCCTGGTGACGAATCCCTGCACTCGGTTGGGTTGGTATGTCGAATCGACTATCGATGCTTTCACCATTGGCGTCGGCGTACAGAATGACTATAACCGCTTGTCTTATCAGAAACCTGATATCGATTATATTTTTGGGGCGCACAATATACAGGAGCAAGTGTTCTACGATGTTCGAGAAGAGTGCGTGTTCGACGGATTTTCCAATGCGCAGCTCTATAGGTATCATCGTGAAACTCAAGATAAATATGTGAGCGCGCAACTGTTTGACTTGCTCAGGGAGGAACTGAGCCAGGATGAATATTTTAAATGGTGGAAGATGCAGCGCTATCACTCGATTGCGAATCTCTCCAGTTATTCTTGTGCTCGCGCGATTGTTCAAACGCTCGATTATATCGGCGGGGCTCGAGCCACAAAGATCCATGGGGAAGTCAGGGTGAGACTGGCTTCGGGTGACAGCGTCTTTGTCGGCGTGCCCATTTGCAATGACCAACTTTATTGCACTTCTCGATCACTTGAATCGTTTTTAAAGGCCAAGGACGAATACTTTGAGAAATACAGGCTGGCGTGAGTTCGATTTGAATTACTATGGTTTGGTCGACTTGAGGGTCTGCTGTACGGGCCAGCAGGATGCCGAACTATTCGAAGGCGTCCTTAAGGATTATCTGCTGCCGTTCCTGCAGTTGAAGCAACCTGCTGGCCAACCTCATTACACAATTGTGTTGCGCCAGGGGGGGGTTACTCAGGTCGGACCCGATTGGCAGCCCATGACGTTCTTGTTGGATGACGCTGTTTCGGACTTTCGTTTTGGCAAGATAAAACAGTACTCCCCGTCAAGGCGCGACATATTCAATCCTCTGAATGGAACGCTATTCAGCATTTCCGGCACCCAGATCGAGATTGTTTATGTGACCGAGGAGGCCTTGATCAAGGATGTTCAGCGGGTCATCAAACAACTGCTGATCACTGAAATAGAAAACACCGGCGGTGCCGTGCTGCATGCCTCCGCTTTTTCGTTGGCCGGTAGAGCCATTTGTTATGTCGGAGAGAAGGGGCAGGGCAAGACTACTTGCTTGTTGGAATCGCTGAAGGCCGAGGGTGCCCGGTACATCACCAATGACCGTTTGCTCCTCATACCGATTGCCGGGGCGTTCCATGTATTGGGGTGGTTCGAGGAGCTGCGGCTGGTTCAGCCCTCTGGCGGCAGGAAGAAGAAGGTAAGGGTCTCGCAACTGTGTGAGCCCTCGCAGATAGAGACGTGGCCGGTGCTGCCCAAACTTATCGTATTGCCCGACTGCCAGAGCAGGCTGGCGGGCGAGAGTGACGATCGGAAGGTGATAGCAGGGCAGTTGTTGACGCCTGTCGATCCACAGCGTCCGAAGTGGCTTGGATATTCGAAGTCGCTGAGCTTTGACAGCAATGCCTTGCTCGACCCCCTCCCGGTAAAGCGTCTTGAGTGGCAATTCGAGGAGCGAGAGACGCTGCTCAACAAGATCCGAGAGGTTGTTGCCAGTGTATGACCTCGTGCTGGTCGTCGGTCCTTGTAGGAGCGGGACTACTTTTGTCTTCAACGCTTTGTCGCACAGCGACTTCGTGGGTTTTTTCCAACCCTTGAAGCATCAGATCCGCTGCGCCCTCAGCGGGACGTCGAGCGAGACGCGACTGGAGCGTTATGCAGGGAGGCGCGTTGTGGTCAAGGAGGCATTTGGCCCCTACCGCCTGGAGGAGGCGGACTACGACCCGGTTCGCAAGGCTATCGATATTTTCCAGGCCGAAAAAGTCTTGCTCGTGCTGGTCTTGCGTTCGCCGGTGCAATGCCTGGCGTCATGGGAAAAAGCCTTTTATCCCGACAGCCCTGTCAACGATCAAGTGTTCAACCAGGCCTATCTGAACACCCTGCGACTGCAGCGTAAGTATGCGCAGGTCTTGGACGTTGAAACCCTGATCCTGGAGCAGGAACAACCCTTCATTCGCACCCTGGACGAGATCAGGGCCAGGCTCGGAGGCACGGATGCGAGCCAGCGTTATAGCGACTATGTGAAACCCCGGGACCCGCGTCGATACGAGGTTCGTGGCCTGCTGGACAAGGCGCTGCAGGGCAAGGACTACAACGCCGCTTACGTCTCGAAAGAGGCGGCAAGCGTGGACATGTCGCGAATAGCCGTGGCGTTGCAATGCTACGGCACCGCCCAGCGTGGCTGGAACGAACCGAGCGAGAACTTTCATGAGCTATGAAGTGCTGCATAAGCTGTTTCCTGAGCGTCGCCAAGGGATTCGTGAGAACGAACTGTTTATCTTTGCCGGTCCCTGCGTGGTCGAAAATGAAAGCGTCACGTTCCGGATTGCCGAAGAACTGGCGCAAGTTCGCCAGGCCTGCGGGATTGATATCGTATTCAAGGCGAGTTTCGTGAAGGCGAACCGAACCTCCAAGGACAGTTTCACCGGGCTGGCTCTGGACCAGTCGCTGAGCATCCTGCAGGCGGTCAAGACCCGCTTTGGCTTGAAGGTCCTGAGCGACGTGCACGAGTACACCAACCTCGACGAGATAGCCGACGTCGTCGATGTGTTGCAGACCCCGGCCTTTCTGGTGAGACAGACCGAATTCCTGAGGCGGGTAGCCGCTGCCGGTAAACCGATAAACATCAAGAAGGGCCAGTTCCTGAGTCCGACGGAAATGATCAGTGCCGTCGACAAGATCCTGTCCTTTGGTAATAGCGACTTGTTGGTATGCGAGCGCGGCAGCTCATTTGGCTACAACTACCTGGTCAACGATTTTCGAGGGATGCAGCAGTTGATGCAGAGGGCGCAACCATTGGTATTCGACGCCACGCATTCCGTTCAGCGCCCCGGCGCTTTGGGTGACAGTTCCGGTGGGGACGCCAGGTACGCGCCGAGGCTGGCCAAGGCGGCAGTGGCGGCGGGTGTGGATGGCATCTTTATGGAAACCCACCCGGACCCCGCCGCGGCGCTGAGCGACGGTCCCAACATGATCCCTTTGGCTCTCGTCAAGCGCTTGCTGGGCGAGTTGAAGGAGCTTCATCAAGTGGTCAAAGGGCAATCTGCCTATATCTGATACAGGTCTGATCGTACCGATCAATCCAGCAAAAGGAGCTCGCTGTGAATTGGCAAAGTTGGCATGAGAACTACCGGGATTTTTCGCCACTGCAAGCGCGACTTGTGGAAGTCAGTCGGCAGGTCGCGGAGGCGATCGACTCGATGGCGTCACCGCATGTGCAGATATTGAGTCTGTGCGCAGGCGATGGGCGTGATCTATTGCAGGCCTTGTCGTCGGTGCAGGCGGGCAAAGCGGTGGACGCGACCTTGATCGAGTTCGATCAGGCGTTGGTTGACCAGGGCCGAAGAGCATTCGCCGCTCAGGGGTGGGGCGACAGCGTGCGGTTTCGCTGCGCGGACGCGACGTTGTTTTCCACCTACCGGGATTTGCCCAAGGTCGAGCTGGTCATGGTGTGCGGAGTATTCGGCAATGTACGCAACGAGCATGTGCAGAGGCTGATAGGTGCGTTGCCGGGGTTTTGCCGTCCCGGGGCCCGGGTCGTGTGGACCCGAAGCCTCAATGAATTCGACGATGGGGAAGCGGCCGCAGACCACATAAGGCGCTGTTTTGCGCACTCTGGTTTTCGCGAGGCGGTGTTCGCGCGGACCCCGGAAGGTACATTTGCCGTCGGCAGTTTCATTTATGAAGGGGAGCAAGAATGTCTGCCGGCTACGGGGCAGATATTCGAGTTTTCTGCATTCTGGGATCGGCACTGATGGCGGATAGACAGATGCTCGCTCAGAACCTGACCTGGCACCGCAGCTCGGTAACGCCCGAGATGCGGGCGGTATTGTCGGCGCAACGCCCTTTGACGCTGTGGTTCACCGGATTGAGCGCCGCGGGCAAGAGCACGCTGGCCTTCAATCTGGAGAGCTTGCTGGTCGCCAAACGCATTCATTGCTGCGTCCTCGATGGCGACAATGTCCGTCATGGCCTGTGCCGCGACCTGGGTTTCGACAGTCAGGGTAGGACTGAAAATATACGGCGGGTGGCGGAAGTCGCGCGGCTGATGAACGACGCCGGGCTGGTCGTCATGGCGGCTTTCATTTCTCCCTATCGGCGGGATCGGGAGCTGGCCAGGAGCATTATCGGGGTGGAGCGCTTTCAGGAAGTGCATGTCAGCGCCCCGCTTCATGTCTGCGAAAGCCGGGACCCGAAGGGGCTTTACAGGAAAGCACGCAGGGGCGAGCTAAGTGGCTTTACCGGTGTCGATGACCCCTATGAAGTACCGGACTGTCCGCACGTTTACCTAGACACCTCCCGTACTTCCTTGTCTGACTGTCTCGAACGGCTGTCCGGGTTGGTAACCGTTCGTCCGCACCACGACGCGCAGGGATAAATGCTGTGGCTGCGGGCACTTGGCCACGGAATGGGGCAGGCATCTGATTGATTGCGTTCGTATTGTTTTGGGCTCAGTTCCTGGTCGTTGGCAATCTCCTCATCATGCCGGTGTTATTGCTGGGCGTGCGTGACGGGTTTTCCCTGGACGCCTGTTCAATGGGGCTGTTGCTGGCTGCGTTTCCCTTGATGGCATTGATTGGCAACCTGTTCGTCGGGCGGTTCATCGATAAAGTCGGTCGGCCCCTGAGCCTGCAACTGGGGCTCTGCATGAGTGCTGCCTGCTTTCTCCTCATGTTCTTTGCCGAGAACGGCAGCGCCGCCATTGTCTCGCGGGGCCTGACAGGTCTGTGCATGCCCCTGATAGGGGCGAGCCTGTATGCGGTGATCGCGGATGTCTATGCCGGCCAGGCGCGTCGGCGAGTCACCGCGCTGGTCAGCACCGCCGCTTCATTGGCGGGACTGGTCATTCTGCCGCTGGGGATAGGCTTCTCTACCGCGGCGAGATGGCATTACGTTTTTCTGGCGTTTGCCATGGCCAGCCTTGGCCTGGGAGTGATCAGCTACTTTTCATACTATCGCCGCTATGCCCCCGCGCGGGCGGAGGCGGCCGGTGTCAGGCAAGGTGCCGCGAGGCTTTATCAGGATGATGGGGTATTACGCAGCTATGCCTTGTTGTACTGGTTTCAGGGCTTTGCCTATTTCGCATTGATTTCATGGATGCCGTCATATTTTCAACGGCTGCTGGACGACGGCGAGTCGTCCATGGCGCTGTTTTTCGGCGGAGCCGGGGCTGTGCTGGGGGCATGGTGCCTGACGGCGTTGGCAGGCAGGCGAGCGAAGATGTTCTACGTGGTGCTTGGGATCAACGGTATCGCCGTCCTGAGTCTTGCAGCTTCCACCCTGGGCTTGTGGGCCGCCTGTGCGGCCTGGTTCGTCTACAACGCCTGCCGCCAGTTGTTGTCCGCGCATATCCTCTCGGGCGCGAACGCGCATTGCGGCAATTCCGACCGCGGGACCTTGAACGCGACGATGAACGTGGGATACCAGGCGGTGGGAGCCGTTGCCGCATTCGTCGTCGCGCAACTGCCTTTCGTGCCTGATTCCATTTCGATCATTTGCATCATGGCGACGCTGATGTTGTTGCCGGGTTTTTACTTTTATAAAAGCCTCGGCCGTTCGGATGCATTGTGAATCATGAAGGGTTGCATGTGAGGGGGTGAGAGACATGGCACCCAAGGCAACGGGTGGGAAGAATACGGAAGTCGCCGGATAAAACAGGATGGCCCCCAAGAATACTGGGCTTTATGAGGCTATTCGGGGGGCGAGTTTCTTTCGGTGCCAAGCACGTTGCAGGATGCATACTTAAGAAGAATGAGCGGATGGCTCGTTTCTCGTGGGCTGTTTGGCATTTCGACTACGCGCTAGTCGTTTGCATGAAGTAGCCGGTCAAAGGATTACATGTCTATTTGGCGATTCAGTTTGCTATCTGGACGTGGGTCATAGCAAACGAACAAAGGCCGAAGCGCTCGCCGGTCCGGCTCGGCCTATTAAAGCGCTGCATCAGCGAGCCCGGCGGACGGGTAATCGATGGCCCCGTGGACTACGCTGAGCTGGCTTCAGTTTCTGGAACTGGGTCGGGTCAGCGCTCCTGACCAGCAGGTCGCTTTCAGGACACGATGGGTCGCCTGGGTGCAATCGCCGGACCATGGCGATGGGCAAGCTTCCAGGATGCCCCGGACCCGGTGCGCCAAGACACTTGGCCGGAGAGCAAGAATGGCGACCGACAATCCACGCCTCCGTGACGTGGCCGGGCGCTGCAGCCGAAGACTCCGGACGGCTACCGCTATATAGCGATGTCGTTCGAGATGCCGAGGTACGTTTATGTCTGATGACACGCTTCACCTGCCTCTGATTCACAGCGTGTTGGAGCGCGAAAAGGACACTCCCGGTGCCTTGCTGCCCATTCTCCACGCCATTCAGGACGGTTGCGGGTACATCCCCGACACCGCCATCCCCGAGATCGCCCATGCCCTCAACCTCAGCCTGGCTGAAGTGCACGGCGTGATCAGCTTCTACCACGATTTCCGTACCACGCCGCCCGCGCGCCATACCCTGCGCCTGTGCCGGGCCGAGTCCTGCCAGAGCCGGGGCGCCGAACGCCTGGCCGCGCAACTGCGCGAACAACTGTTGCTGGACGACCATGGCACCACGGCCGACGGCAGTATCAACCTGCGACCGGTCTACTGCCTGGGGGCCTGCGCCTGTTCGCCGGCCCTGGAACTGGACGGCGAGTTGCACGCCCGGATCACTCCCGAGCGCCTGCGCCAGCTGGTGAGTGGCTGCCTGGAGGATGGCGCATGCTGAAGCTCTATATCCCCCGCGATTCGGTGGCCCGTGCCGTGGGCGCGGACAAGGTGGCCGTTGCGCTGGTGCGTGAGGCCGAGCGTCGACAATTGCCGTTGGAGCTGTGCCGCACCAGTTCCCGTGGCCTTTATTGGCTGGAGCCGCTGCTGGAAGTGGACAGCGCCGACGGCCGCCTGGGTTTCGGCCCCCTGACCGCGGAGGACGTGCCGAGCCTGCTCGACGCCCTGGCGGGCGACCCCGGCAGCCATCCGTTGGCCCTGGGGCCGGTGGAGCAGATCCCTTATCTGCAGAGCCAGCAGCGCCTGCTGTTCGCTCGGGCCGGCATCACTCAACCGCTGTCCCTGGACGACTACCGCGCCCAGGGCGGTTTCCAGGGCCTGGCCCGGGCCATCCAGATGGAGGGCGCGCAGGTGGTCGCCAGCGTGCTCGACTCCGGCCTGCGCGGCCGCGGTGGCGCGGCCTTTCCGGCGGGGATCAAGTGGCGCACCGTGCGCGAAGCCGCGGGTGCCCAGAAATACGTGGTCTGTAACGCCGATGAAGGCGACTCCGGCACCTTCGCCGACCGCATGCTGATGGAAGGCGACCCCTTCCTGCTGATCGAAGGCATGATCATCGCCGGCATCGCGGTGGGGGCCAGCAAGGGCTATATCTACGTGCGCTCGGAATACCCGGACGCCATCGGCACCCTGAACGAGGCCTTGCGCATCGCCCGCGAGGCCGGTTACCTGGGGGCGAACGTCGGCGGTAGCGGCCGCCCCTTCGAGCTGGACGTGCGGGTGGGGGCCGGCGCCTACATCTGCGGTGAGGAGACGGCGCTGCTGGAGTCCCTCGAGGGCAAGCGCGGCACGGTTCGCGCCAAGCCGCCGCTGCCGGCCCTGCAGGGCCTGTTCGGCTTGCCAACGCTGGTGCACAACGTGCTGACCCTGGCCTCGGTGCCGATCATCCTGGAGAAGGGCGCGCCGTTCTACCGCGACTTCGGCATGGGGCGTTCCCTGGGCACCATGCCGTTCCAGCTGGCCGGCAACGTCCGCCAGGCGGGCCTGGTGGAACGCGCCTTCGGCCTGAGCCTGCGCGAGCTGGTGGAAGGTTATGGCGGCGGTACCGCCAGCGGCCGGCCACTGAAGGCGGCGCAAGTGGGTGGGCCGCTAGGGGCCTGGGTACCCCCCGCGCAGTTCGATACGCCGCTGGACTACGAAGCGTTCGCCGCCATGGGCGCGATGCTCGGCCACGGTGGCGTGGTGGTCGCCGACGACAGCCTGGACATGGCCCACATGGCCCGTTTCGCCTTGCAGTTCTGCGCCGAGGAGTCCTGCGGCAAGTGCACGCCGTGCCGGATCGGCTCGACCCGTGGAGTGGAGGTGGTGGACCGTTTGATCGCCAGCACCGACGCCGCGGCCCGTGAGGAACAGGCGCTGCTGCTGCAAGACCTTTGCGACACCCTGCAATACGGCTCGCTCTGTGCCCTGGGCGGGATGACTTCCTACCCTGTCGCCAGCGCCCTCAAGCACTTTCCCGCCGACTTCGGTCTGGCGACCACGGAGGCCGACCAATGATCAATATCTTCGACCCTACCAGTGATATCGACCTCGGCACCCCGGCCCGCGAAAGCGAGGTACAGGTCAGCCTGACCATCGACGGCCGGGAAATCAGTGTCGCTTCCGGCACCTCGGTGATGCGCGCCGCGGCGTTGCTGGGCACCACTATCCCCAAACTCTGTGCCACCGACAGCCTGGAAGCCTTCGGCTCCTGCCGCATGTGCCTGGTGGAGATCGAGGGCATGCGCGGCTATCCGGCCTCCTGCACTACGCCTGTGACCGAGGGCATGGTCGTCCACACCCAGACTTCCAAGCTCGCCAGCCTGCGGCGCAACGTGATGGAGCTGTATATCTCCGACCACCCGCTGGACTGCCTGACCTGCTCGGCCAACGGCAATTGCGAGTTGCAGACGGTGGCGGGGCAGGTGGGCCTGCGGGAAGTGCGCTACGGCTATGAGGGCGCCAACCACCTGGACGAACAGAAGGATGTCTCCAACCCCTATTTCGACTACGACCCGAGCAAGTGCATCGTCTGCAACCGCTGCGTGCGTGCCTGCGAGGAAACCCAGGGCACCTTCGCCCTGACCATCAGCGGGCGCGGCTTCGATTCCCGGGTGGCGGCGGCCGGCGGCGACAATTTCCTCGACTCCGAGTGCGTGTCCTGCGGCGCCTGCGTGCAGGCCTGCCCGACCGCCACCCTGATGGAAAAGAGCGTGGTGGAAATCGGCCAGCCCGAGCGCAGCGTCATCACCACCTGCGCCTACTGCGGCGTGGGCTGCTCTTTCCGCGCGGAAATGAAAGGCGAGCAACTGGTGCGCATGGTCCCGGACAAGAACGGCCAGGCCAACCACGGCCATTCCTGCGTCAAGGGCCGCTTCGCCTGGGGCTACGCCACCCACCCGGACCGCATCACCAAGCCGATGATCCGCAAGCACATCAGCGATCCGTGGCAGGAAGTCAGCTGGGAAGAGGCGGTCACCTACGCGGCCAGCGAGTTGCGCCGCATCCAGCTGAAATACGGGCGCGACTCGATCGGCGGCATCACCTCCAGCCGTTGCACCAACGAAGAGACCTACCTGGTGCAGAAACTGGTGCGCACCGCCTTTGGCAACAACAACGTCGACACCTGCGCCCGGGTCTGCCATTCGCCCACCGGCTACGGCCTCAAGCAGACGCTGGGCGAATCCGCCGGCACCCAGAGTTTCGACTCGGTGATGCAGGCCGACGTCATCCTGGTGATGGGCGCCAACCCCACCGACGCGCACCCGGTATTCGGCTCCCAGCTCAAGCGCCGCCTGCGCCAGGGCGCGCGGCTGATCGTCATCGACCCGCGGCGCATCGACCTGGTGGATTCGCCCCATGCCCGTGCCGACCTGCATTTGCAGCTGCGTCCGGGCACCAACGTGGCGATGCTCAACGCATTGGCCCATGTGATCGTCACCGAGGGCCTGGTCAACCAGCCTTTCGTCGATCAGCGCTGCGAAGCGGCGGACTTCGCCCGCTGGCGCGATTTCGTCAGCCTGGCGGAAAACTCCCCCGAGGTCCTGGGGCCGATCTGCGGGGTGCCCGCCAGACAGATCCGCGACGCCGCGCGGCTTTACGCCACCGGGGGCAACGCGGCCATCTACTACGGCCTGGGCGTCACCGAGCACAGCCAGGGCAGCACCTCGGTGATGGGCATCGCCAACCTGGCGATGGTCACCGGCAACATCGGCCGCGAGGGTGTCGGGGTCAACCCGCTGCGCGGGCAGAACAACGTCCAGGGCTCTTGCGACATGGGGTCCTTCCCCCACGAGCTGCCTGGCTATCGACATATTTCCAACGAGGCGGTGCGCGCCGAGTTCGAACAGGCCTGGAACGTGACCCTGCAACCCGACCCGGGCCTGCGCATTCCCAATATGTTCGAGGCGGCCCTGGACGGCACCTTCAAGGCGCTCTACTGCCAGGGCGAGGACATCGCCCAGAGCGACCCCAACACCCAGCACGTGACCGCCGCCCTGACGGCCATGGAGTGCGTGGTAGTGCAGGACATCTTCCTCAACGAGACGGCCAAGTTCGCCCATGTGTTCCTGCCGGGCAGCTCCTTCCTCGAGAAGGACGGCACCTTCACAAACGCCGAGCGCCGTATCTCGCGGGTGCGCAAGGTGATGGAGCCGCTGGCCGGCAAGGCCGACTGGGAGGCCACCATCGCCCTGGCCGAGGCCCTGGGCTACAAAATGCAGTACAACCACCCATCGGAGATCATGGATGAGATCGCGCGCCTGACGCCGACCTTCCACCGCGTCAGCTACACCGAGCTGGATCGGCACGGCAGCCTGCAATGGCCGTGCAACGATGCCGCGCCGGACGGTACGCCGACCATGCACATCGATGAGTTCGTGCGCGGCAAGGGTCGCTTCATGCTCACCGGCTACGTGCCCACCGAGGAGAAGGTCAACAGCCGCTACCCGTTGCTGCTGACCACCGGGCGCATCCTCAGCCAGTACAACGTCGGCGCCCAGACCCGGCGCACCGACAACGTGGCCTGGCACGAGGAGGACCGCCTGGAAATCCACCCGACCGACGCCGAGAACCGCGGCATCGTCGATGGCGACTGGGTCGGCATCGGCAGTCGCGCCGGGCAGACAGTGCTGCGGGCCAGGGTCAGCGAGCGGGTGGCGCCGGGGGTGGTCTACACCACCTTCCACTTCCCGGAATCGGGCGCCAACGTGATTACCACCGACAACTCCGACTGGGCCACCAACTGCCCGGAATACAAGGTGACGGCGGTAGAGGTGGTGCGGGTCAACCAGCCTTCCGAATGGCAGAAGCGTTATCAGGCGTTCAGTGATGAACAGGGGCGCCTGCTGCGGGAGCGTCGTCACGCCGAGAAAGCCGAGGTGCGCCGATGAGCAGCGAAAGCCTGATCAAGATGGCCAACCAGATTGCCCAGTTCTTCGCCAGCGAACCGGACAAGGCCCAGGCAGTGCGTAGCGTGCGTCAGCACCTGAAAAGCTTCTGGACGCCGGCCATGCGCAGAGAGTTGACCGCCTGGGAGGTGACACACCCCGGCGCGGTGCTGCACCCCCTGGTGCAGGCGGCGTTGAAGGAAGAGGAAACGCAAGGGCAGACCTAGTGTTTGCCGATGGCGGGCACACCTTGAACCGGACCGCCTCGTTGCAGCTAACCAGAAGCCAGGGCCTTGCCCTGGCTTCTGCGTTTGATGGGCACACCTGCTGTCTTCAGGGGCATGCCGATGGGGATGATGATCCGCGCGCCCGGCACGCAGGTCAGCCGAAACCCGGGGCCAGCGCTTGCCACAGATCAATGAAACGTTGCGCCCGACCCCGCAAAACCGCGCTCCAGACATCTGCACCGGCAAACCGTTCCTCAGCTAAGTCTTTGCTTCTGGTGAGTAATCCCGGACAATCGCGCCCCTGTTTCGGCGAGGGCTCTGTCTGTCGGGTACTCCGACGCGCCCTGGCCGAGTGGCAAATGACCGGAATGTGGAGATCCCACCGGATGAATGATCAGGCCAACAGCGTTGATCAACGCTTTGAAGCGGCAGCCCCAGCGACCCTAGCTAGCTGGAATCGCCAAGACACTACCTGGATGCTGGGCCTGTTCGGCACCGCCATCGGCGCGGGCACCCTGTTTTTACCGATCAACGCCGGCCTGGGTGGCTTCTGGCCGCTGCTGGTCCTGGCGCTGCTGGCGTTCCCGATGACCTTCTTCGCCCACCGTGGCCTGACCCGCTTCGTGCTTTCCGGGCGTGACGGCGCGGACATCACCGAAGTGGTGGAAGAGCATTTCGGGATCAAGGCCGGCGCCCTGATCACCTTGCTGTACTTCTTCGCCATCTTCCCGATCCTGCTGATCTACAGCGTGGCCCTGACCAACACCGTGGGCAGCTTCATGGAGCACCAGCTGCACATCATGCCGCCGCCGCGCGCCGTGCTGTCGCTGGTGCTGATCCTCGGCCTGCTGGCCGTGGTGCGCTGCGGCGAGCAGGTGATCGTCAAGGCCATGAGCCTGATGGTCTACCCGTTCATCGTCGCCTTGCTGTTCCTCGCGGTGTTCCTGATTCCGCACTGGAACGGCGGCATCCTCAGCACCGCCAGCACCCTGCCTGAACCTTCGGCGTTCCTGCACACCCTGTGGCTGGCGATCCCGGTCATGGTGTTCTCGTTCAACCACTCGCCGATCATCTCGGCCTTCGCCGTGGACCAGAAGCGCCGGTATGGCGCCCACGCCGAAGAGCGCAGCTCGCAGATCCTGTCCCGCGCCCACCTGCTGATGGTGGCGATGGTGCTGTTCTTCGTCTTCAGCTGCGTGCTGACCCTGTCGCCGGCCCAACTGGCCGAAGCCAAGGCGCAGAACCTGTCGATCCTGTCGTACCTGGCCAACCACTTCAGCAACCCGACCATCGCTTTTGCCGCGCCGTTGATCGCGTTCGTGGCCATCGCCAAGTCGTTCCTGGGCCACTACATCGGCGCCAGCGAAGGCCTCAAGGGGCTGATCGTGAAAAGCGGCCGTCGCCCGGGCGCCAAGGCCCTGGACCGCATGACCGCGGCCTTCATGCTGGTGGTGTGCTGGATAGTCGCCACGCTCAACCCGAGCATCCTCGGGATGATCGAAACCCTGGGCGGCCCGATCATCGCGGCCATCCTGTTCCTGATGCCGATGTACGCCATCCGCAAGGTGCCGGCCATGGCCCGCTACCGCGGCCAGGCCTCCAACGTGTTCGTCACCCTGGTCGGCCTGGTGGCCATCACCGCGCTGGTCTACTCCCTGAGCGCCTGACCCGCCGGCGGCCCACCGCGCGTTGGCGGTGGGTTGCCGCGCAGAAATGCCTGATTCAGCGAAGCCACGGCCGCTGACTGCGTATAAAGCGCGGCGCGGCCGTTTTTCTGGTAGGCCGCAAAGTCCAGGGCCAGCAAGTGGTCGCGGTTGACCCGTTGCGGCTGGCCGAGCCGGGTCAGCGCCACGCCATGGCGCAGGAAGTAACGCTCCAGCGCCGGCGTGGTCACCGCCACCACCGAGTTCGCCCCCAGGGTCCAGGCCGTGTGCAGGGTGTGCCAGAACACCCGCATCGGCAGCTTGCCGCCTTCCAGCGCCGAGGCGGCGAAACGCGAGATTTCCCAGGTGTCGTGCTGGCGCGGCAAGGGCCGGTCGCAGAGAAAACCGAACACGTCCGCCAGCAGATAGGGCTGGGTGGTCGGTAGCAGCCGGGCGCAGCCATGGACCTTTTCCTCGCTGTCCAGTGCCAGGGTGTAGCGGGTGTCGGCGTGGTCGAACTGATCGAGTTCCTGTCCGCATTGGCTGGCGCTGGAGGGCAGTCGCCAACCCAATTGCTTGATGAAGACCGCATGGCGATAGCGGCCGAGGTCGTCGCGCAGGGCCGGCGAAAGCTGGCTTTCATGCCGTGAAATCACAGTGATCATGGGGCGATATCCTTATCGTCGGGTGAAGCGTCAGATCAGCCCCAGGACGGCGGCGTAGGCGGCGGCCAGGGTCTTGTTGGCCGCGCCGAATTTCTTCTGGATGACCTTGAGGTGGAAGTTCACGGTATTCACCGAGATACCCAGGATCAGGGCGATCTCCCCGGAACTCTTGCCGTCGGCCGTCCATTGCAGGATTTCCCGCTCGCGCGCGCTCAGTTCCAGCTGTTCGGCCTGGCTGCTGGGGTGCCCGAGTTCGCCGAGGCGCACGGTCGCCAGTTCGATGATGCAGCGCAGGCGCAGGCGGATTTCTTCCAGTTCCACGGCGCTGATCGCCGTGCATTCACGGGCCACCGACAACACGCTCAGGGCGCTGTCGGGCGTGTGGATGGGCAAGGTGGCGCCCACCCGCAAGCCCCATTCCCGGGCCTCGCCCCACAACACCGAGCCTTTGCCGAACAAGGCGTCGCTCCAGACCACCATTTCCGTGGAGCGCAGGCCGTTGAGGATCGTCGGGTCGATCGCGGCGTAGTTCTGTTGCTGGTAACGCTCCACCCAGGCTGGCGGATAAGAGCCATAGATGTCGATTTTCGGGCGGGTGAAGGGGATCGAATGCCTGACTCCGTAAGCGTAAAAATCAAACCCCAGGGACCGGACCTCCCGTTCCAGCAGCGCAAAGACCTGTGCGCTCTCCTGTTGCTTGAGCATCTCCATGCGCAGGTCGTTCCACCAGTGCATGAAATCCTGTCGTTTCTCCATGGCGTTCGCCTTGATTCCTTGCACGTCAGGGAATCTAGTCCAGGGCAATACGCTGTCAATATTCATGAAATTCATAGAAAACCCCGCAGTTGCCCTGATCCGCCGCTCGGCACCAGGCCACCCGGGTCCGGGGCCGGCAATTGGGGCGGTGGTAGGCGTGGAGGGGGCTCATGGCCAAGGCTGGCTTGCGGTGCTATGTCACTGTGTGGCGGGGTGCCGCAAAGGCACTGGCCAAGCCGATAAGGGCAAAAGACGTCCCCGGCAAAACCGCTGGCGAGCATGCGCATAACTCTTTTCCTTGAGTGTTCTGGCCGTCTCTGGCCAAGGGGCAGGGGACAGCTTCAGGCAAAGCGCAGGCGGGTGATGGGTTCCACAGCGGTGGCTGGCTCGCGGGCTGCGCAGGCGCTCGGCAGCAACTGGGCGAGCAGGGCGCGATGCACGCCGTTGGCGGCGGTTCTCGATTCCAGGTCGAGAAAATGCCCGCTGCCCTCGATCACCGCGAAGCTGCGATCGCGCACATGAGTCTTGCGCTGCGGGTCGTTGCCCGGTTGTTCGACGTGCCCAGGGTAGTCGTTGAACGCGTTCTCGATCACACAATGGTTACGCCACATAGCACACCTCCATTTGTTGCTTTTGACGGGGCGAAAGAATCCGCGGCAACTGAGATCCAGCTGTCGTGCGCGGAATGTTTTTATAGTCGTGTGAGCGCTTCGAACGATCGGCACGGGTTGACAGCTGTCATCCCAAGGCCGTGGCAAGCAGGCAGCGTTCGACATTCGGGCAAGCGTCGGGCGCCGTTGGCAGTGGCGTGATTTTTAGCAAGGGCGGGGGAGGGCTAACAACTACCAGATCTGGTAGGTAAAGACGCCTGGCGTTCTGCCGCCAGAGCGACTAGCGAGCGGATCGCCGGGATAAAAAAAACGCCGCGTATCGTCGTGGGATACGCGGCGTTCTTCATTGCCTTGCAGCCTTAGGCTTGAACCACCGGAATCTTGGCGTTCGCGGCAGCCTCACGGAACTCGGCGATCTGGTCGAAGCTCAGGTAGCGGTACACGTCCGCTGCCATGCTGTCGATCTTGCCGGCGTATTCCATGTACTCCTCGACGGTCGGCAGGCGACCCAGGATCGACGCAACGGACGCCAGCTCGGCCGAAGCCAGGTAGACGTTCGCGCCGTCACCCAGACGGTTCGGGAAGTTACGGGTCGAAGTCGAAACCACGGTGGAGTTCGGTTCGACGCGGGCCTGGTTACCCATGCACAGCGAGCAGCCCGGCATTTCCATGCGCGCGCCAGCCTTGCCGTAGATGCCGTAGTAGCCTTCTTCGGTCAGCTGGTGAGCGTCCATCTTGGTCGGCGGCGACAGCCACAGACGGGTTGGCAGCTGGCCCTTGACCTGATCCAGCAGCTTGCCGGCAGCGCGGAAGTGACCGATGTTGGTCATGCAGGAACCGATGAACACTTCGTCGATCTTCTCGCCAGCGACGCTGGAGAGCAGGCGAGCGTCGTCCGGGTCGTTCGGCGCGCAGAGCACAGGCTCCTTGACGTCGGCCAGGTCGATCTCGATGACTTCGGCGTATTCGGCGTCCTTGTCGGCTTCCAGCAGCTCAGGGTTGGCCAGCCAGGCTTCCATCGCCTGGGCGCGACGCTCCAGGGTACGGGCATCGCCGTAGCCTTCGCCGATCATCCAGCGCAGCAGGGTGATGTTCGACTGCAGGTATTCGGCGATCGACTCTTTGGACAGCTTGATGGTGCAACCGGCAGCCGAACGTTCGGCCGAGGCGTCGGACAGTTCGAAGGCTTGCTCGACGGTCAGGGTTTCCAGACCTTCGATCTCCAGGATGCGGCCGGAGAAGGCGTTCTTCTTGCCTTTCTTCTCGACGGTCAGCAGGCCTTTCTGGATCGCGTAGTAAGGGATGGCATGAACCAGGTCACGCAGGGTGACGCCAGGCTGCAGCTTGCCCTTGAAACGGACCAGGATCGATTCCGGCATGTCCAGCGGCATGACGCCAGTGGCGGCGGCGAAGGCCACCAGGCCGGAACCGGCCGGGAACGAGATGCCGATCGGGAAACGGGTGTGGGAGTCGCCACCGGTGCCGACGGTGTCCGGCAGCAGCATGCGGTTCAGCCAGCTGTGGATGATGCCGTCGCCCGGACGCAGGGACACGCCGCCACGGGTCATGATGAAGTCAGGCAGGGTGTGGTGGGTGGTGACGTCGATCGGCTTCGGATAGGCCGCGGTGTGGCAGAACGACTGCATCACCAGATCGGTGGAGAAGCCCAGGCAAGCCAGGTCCTTCAGTTCGTCACGGGTCATCGGGCCAGTGGTGTCCTGGGAGCCGACGGTGGTCATCTTCGGTTCGCAGTAGGTGCCTGGACGCACGCCAGTCACGCCGCACGCCTTGCCGACCATTTTCTGCGCCAGGGTGAAGCCCTTGGTGCTTTCGGCCGGCGCTTCCGGCTTCTTGAACAGGTCCGAAGGTGGCAGGCCCAGTTCGGTACGGGCCTTCTCGGTCAGGCCACGGCCGATGATCAGCGGGATACGGCCGCCGGCACGGACTTCGTCGAGCAGGACCGGGGTCTTCATTTCGAAGGTGGCCAGGACTTCGTCGCTGTTGTGCTTGGTGACTTTACCGGCGTGCGGGTACAGGTCGATCACGTCGCCCATGTTCATCTTCGACACGTCGAATTCGATCGGCAGGGCGCCGGCGTCTTCCATGGTGTTGTAGAAGATCGGTGCGATCTTGCTGCCGAAGCAGAAGCCGCCTGCGCGCTTGTTCGGCACGTAAGGAACGTCGTCGCCGAAGAACCACAGCACGGAGTTGGTTGCCGATTTACGGGACGAACCGGTACCGACCACGTCGCCGACGTAGGCGATCGGGAAGCCCTGGCCGCGCATTTCCTCGATCTGCTTCATCGGGCCGGTCTTGCCTTGCTCGTCCGGAACGATGCCGTCACGGGCCATTTTCAGCATGGCCAGGGCGTGCAGCGGGATGTCAGGACGGGACCAGGCATCCGGGGCAGGGGACAGGTCGTCGGTGTTGGTTTCGCCAGTCACCTTGAACACGCGCAGGCTGATCTTGTCGGCCAGTACCGGGCGGTTCTTGAACCACTCGCCGTCGGCCCAGGATTGCAGTACGCCCTGGGCGTGAACGTTGCCGTTCTTGGCTTTTTCCGCGACGTCGTGGAAGGCATCGAACATCAGCAGGGTGTGCTTGAGCTGTGCGGCCGCGACCGGCGCCAGCTCGGCGTCGTCCAGCAGTTCGACCAGGGTCACGATGTTGTAGCCGCCCTGCATGGTGCCCAGCAGTTCAACGGCGCGCTTCTTGTCCAGCAGAGGGGATTTGGCTTCGCCTTTGGCCAGCGCGGAGAGGAAACCGGCCTTCACATAGGCGGCTTCGTCGACTCCTGGCGGAACGCGATTGGTGATCAGGTCAACGAGGAAGGCTTCTTCGCCAGCGGGGGGATTCTTCAGCAGCTCGACCAGGCCTGCAGTTTGTTCGGCGTTTAGCGGCTGGGGAACGATACCCAGGGCTGCACGCTCTTCGATATGTTTGCGGTAGGCTTCAAGCACAGTATTACCCTCATCAGTGGTCCCAAATGGGTGTCCGGGACGCTCATCCCGAAATTGCCGTACTCATGCGCTGCGTGACGTTGTGGGTCGCTTAGCCAGAATTACCGGCAATTCCTTACAGAAGCTGCTTTCAAAGTTTTACGCCTGCAGAACGGGAGCTGATGAGGGTTGGCGCTGGGCTTTCCCCGCTGGAAAGACCCATCGCCAACACCGCTCTGAAGGAACGACTGTGCTCGTGACGCTTTGAAAACAGCTTCTAACGGACATTGGCGCCTAAAAAGGCTGGCTGATTCTACGGCAAAAAAAATTTAAAGGTAAGACAGGGTCTATTGGACTTTGGTGGCGAGCCGCGTTGCTGGGCCAACGTGTGCGAGGCAAGGCGCGGGATGCCGCCAATGGTTGTTCCCTTGGCAAATCCCGCAACGCAGCCTCGCGCACGTTGGCACGCAACCCGAAGGGACGGGGCCCGCTTGGCGCAGGGCTGCGTTGCTCGGAACTTATTTGGAACAACCAAACTGCGTTCCTCGCGCCTTGCCCTGCACCAAGCGGGCCGCCGTCGCGGCCGCCACCATAGTCCAATAGACCCTGAGCCTCCGAAGTTTGAGGGGTGATCAATGTTAGACAAAGGGCTAACATGCGGGCCTGTTTCGCTTTTTTCCGCCAATTGCCTACTTATGCCCAATCAGACCATCAAGACCCCCTGCGTCGGCCTCTGCTCCACTGTCTACGGTGACCTGGTGTGCCGTGGCTGCAAGCGCTTCCACCATGAAGTGATCCACTGGAACGGCTACAACGAGGAAGAAAAGCACGCGGTGTGGCTGCGTCTCGAGCAATTGCTGGTGCAGGTGATGGCGGCCAAGCTGGAAGTCTTCGACCCCCAGCGGCTGCGCGAGCAACTGGAGCAGCGCAAGATCCGCTTCGTGCCGCACCAGTCGGAATATTGCTGGGCCTATCAGCTGATTGCCCGCGGGGCACGGGTGATCAACCAGCTGGAAGCCTATGGGATGGTGTTGCTGCCGGAGTTTCGCGACTGGGAACTGCCGGAATTGCGCGATGCCATCGATCGGGAGTTTTTCCTCCTGTCGGAAGCCCACTACCAGCGTTATATCGCCCCGGGGTTCCTCAAGGACGCCTTTGGCGCCTGACCGCTAAAAGCATCGCGGGCAATCGAGCGTCGACCGGCTGCTCCTACAAAGGTGGATTTCTGTAGGAGCGAGCTTGCTCGCGATGGCGTTCTATCAGTCAACCCATCCCTCAATGCTTGCCGGCCACCTCTTCCAGGTGGTCCATGATGTCCTCCGGCTTGAGCACCAGCACGTCGCTTTCCAGGGCATCGAGCACCACTTCCGCGGTATTGCCGATCAGCGCCCCGGAAATCCCGGTGCGCGCCACGGTGCCGATGATGGTCAGCGCCGCCTGCAGCTCATGGGCGGTGTGCGGGATCAGCACGTCCGCCGGGCCTTCCTCTATATGCAGGTGGGTATCGTCGATGTCGAACTCGGCCTGGAACGCCTTGCACTGCTCGCGGTAGCGCGCCTCGATGGTTTCCTTGAGCTGGAACACCGGGTCGGACGCCGACAGCATCGGCGACGGATGGGCGCTGATCACATGCAACTGCGCCTTGGCCAGGCTGGCGATGTCGAAACCATGGTCGATGATGCTGGCATGCAGGGTACGGTGCTCGCCGTCGGTGTTGCCGACATCGATGGCCGCCAGGATCACGCCGCCGGTCCAGGGCTTGGCGGTTTTCACCAGCAGCACCGGGCTTGGGCAATAGCGCAGCAGTTTCCAGTCGGCGGGGGTGAGCAGGGCCTTTTTCAGCGGGTTGTCGGCAAAGTGCTGCTTGATCACCAGGCCACAGCCTTCGGCCTGCTGCACGTCGATGATGGTGCTGTGCAGGCTGTCGTTCCAGGCCTGCTCGGTGGTCACGCTGTAGCCCTCGCTCAGCAGGCTGCTCTTGAGCACGCTCAACAGCGCCGAATGCTCGTGCTTCTTGTCGCACACCAGCAGGTGCAGATGGGCCTGGGTCACCCCGGCGATCAGCTTGGCGCGCTTGAGCGCGAGGCTTTCGGAATGCTCGGGCTCGATGACCACCAGGATGCTGCGGATGGCTTGCATGGTCGGGATCTCCAGAGAGGGATGAAGGCTATGTTGCACAACTATAGTTGCTGCGCGTCGCCGTGGCTGTTGACGCACATCAAGCGCCGCGGCTGGTGGTCTGTGGCGCGGCCGGTATAATCGGCGCCCTTCGCCGTGAACCCTTATGCCGTGAGCCCCATGTTATCGATCCCTGAAGTCGCCACTGTCCTGCCTTGCGCGCTCATTTCCTTGAAGGCTGCCCTGAAGGACGAACGACCATGAACCTGCCGGAAATTCACGAGTTCCTCGGCTGCCCCACGCCGGATGCCTGGGTCCAGGCGGCCCTGGCGGATCAGGAAACCCTGCTGATCGACCACAAGAACTGCGAGTTCAAGGCGGCCAGCACGGCCCTGAGCCTGATCGCCAAGTACCACTCCCATGTCGACCTGATCAACATGATGTCGCGCCTGGCCCGGGAAGAGCTGGTGCACCACGAACAGGTCATGCGCCTGATGAAGCGGCGCAAGATCGAACTGCGCCAGTTGTCGGCCGGGCGTTATGCCTCGGGCCTGCGCAAGGTGGTGCGCAGCCACGAACCGGTGAAGCTGGTGGACACCCTGGTGGTCGGCGCCTTTATCGAGGCCCGCAGCTGCGAGCGTTTCGAGGCGCTGGTGCCGCACCTGGACGAAGAGCTGGGCAAGTTCTACTTCGGCCTGCTGAAAAGCGAGGCCCGGCACTTCCAGGGTTACCTGAAACTGGCCTATCAGTACGGCGACGCCAAGGACATCGCCCAGGTGATCGAGAAGGTGCGCGCTGCCGAGCGCGAGCTGATCGAGTCGCCGGACGTGGAGTTCCGCTTCCACAGCGGCGTGCCTACTCTGTAAAACGGCCCAAGTCGGTTCAAAAACTACGGGCAAATTGTAAAAAACTCTTAAAAGCATGAAACATCATTGAAAACCGGCCATCTGGGCCGGTTTTTGCTGTCTGCCCTGGTCTCAGGCTTATCCGATGCCGCCTATAATGCGCGCCCCAATTGTGCGCACTCAGACTGGAATTTATGGATAACCCGGGTCTTGGCAAAGTATTGCTGGTGGAAGATGACGAGAAGCTCGCCGGGCTGATCGCGCACTTCCTGTCCCAACACGGTTTCGAGGTCCTGACGGTACATCGTGGCGATGTGGCGCTGGCGGCCTTTCTCGAGTTCAAGCCGAAAATCGTCGTCCTCGACCTGATGCTGCCGGGCCAGAGCGGCCTGCACGTGTGCCGGGAGATCCGCAATGTGGCGGACACGCCCATCGTCATTCTCACCGCCAAGGAAGACGACCTGGACCATATCCTCGGTCTTGAGTCCGGCGCCGACGACTACGTGATCAAACCGATCAAGCCGCCGGTGCTGCTGGCCCGCCTGCGCGCCCTGCAACGGCGCCAGGTGCCGGAGCCGACGGTGCGCGGCGCGCTGGAGTTCGGCAGCCTGACCCTCGACCGCAGTTGCCGGGAAGTGCGCCTGGCCGGCGAGCTGATCGAGTTGACCACCATGGAGTTCGAGCTGCTGTGGCTGCTGGCCAGCTCGGCGGGCAAGATCCTCTCCCGCGACGACATCCTCAACCGCATGCGCGGCATCGCCTTCGATGGCCTCAACCGCAGCGTCGATGTCTACATCAGCAAGCTGCGCGGCAAACTCCAGGACAACCCTCGCGAGCCGGTGTGCATCAAGACCATCTGGGGCAAGGGCTATCTGTTCAATCCGTTCGCGTGGGAGCTCTAGATGCTGCGGCTGTTTCTGCGTCTGTACATCATCCTGGCCCTGGGGCTGGCGGGGGCCATCTGGGCGGTCAACTACACCTTTTCCGAGCTGTTGCCGGACGCCAACGAAACCTACAACCGCGAGGCCATGCGCGGGCCGGGATACAGCCTGGTCAACCAACTGTCGCCGGTCACGGGAGCGGCGCGCGAGCAGCGGCTGGCCGAGCTGCAACAACACTACGGCATGCGCCTGAGGCTGTTGCAGGCGGATGAACTGGACCTGTCCGAGCGCGAACGTCAGCTGCTGGCCGAGAACAAACTGGTGGTGCGCGGCGACTTCAGCGAGTTCATCGCCAACCTCGACGGCGGCCCGCAGTTGCTGAGCATCCGCCTGCCGGAAGAGCCCAAGTGGCTGTATTTCTGGGCCTATGCCTTTCTCGGGGCCAGCCTGGCGCTGGTCCTGTATTTCTGGGTACGCCCGCATTGGCGCGACCTGGAACTGATCCGCCTGGCGGCCCAGCGCTTCGGCAATAACGACCTGGGCTCGCGCATCCGCCTGCCGCGGCGCTCCAACGTGCGCGACCTGGCGCAGCACTTCAACCAGATGGCCAGCCGCATCGAAGGCCTGATCGCCAATCAGCGCGAGCTGACCAACGCGGTGTCCCATGAATTGCGCACGCCCATCGCCCGCTTGTCGTTCGAGCTCGACCAGCTCAAGCAGTCCGACCCGCGGCAGAACCGCGAGCTGATCGCCGACATGTACGCCGACCTCGGCGAGCTGGAGGAAATGGTTTCCGAACTGCTGACCTACGCCAGCCTGGAACACGGCGCCACGGTGATCAACCGCGAGACCATCCAGGCCCGCAACTGGCTCGACAGCGTGGTCGGCAGTGTCGCCCTGGAGGCGGAAGCGGCGGGGGTGCAGATGGCGATCCGGGCCTGTGAGGTCGAGTACATCAGCATCGAACCGCGGTTCATGGCGCGGGCGGTGATCAACCTGCTGCGCAATGCCATTCGCTACGCCGAACGGCGCGTCGAGGTGTCCCTGGTGCAGGTCGGGCAGGGTTATGAGGTCCAGGTCAACGACGACGGCCCGGGCGTGCCGGTGGCAGGGCGGGCGAAGATCTTCGAGCCGTTCTCCCGGCTCGACGCCAGCCGCGACCGCCGCACCGGCGGCTTCGGCCTTGGCCTGGCGCTGGTGCGGCGGGTGTCGCAGTCCCACGGCGGCCAAGTCGAGGTGACGGATTCGCAATGGGGCGGCGCGTCGTTTCGCATGACCTGGGCGCAGCTCGAATAGCCCAGGCATCTTGGCGTGCAGTTTGGTGGGTCAGGTGTTCCGTGTCGTAGCCATCGCGCGCAAGCTGCGCTCCTACAGAAGCATGGGTATTCCTCTGTAGGAGCGCAGCTTGCGCGCGATAACGTCAGAACGGCCAACACCGCTTAAAAGCTGTACTCCAGCGTGCTCGCCAGCGACGTCTGCAGCCGCCGCTCGACAATCGGGCTGTCCGCCGCCTCCCGCCCCAGGTACTGCAGCGCCAGCACCGTCGACACGTTCATCTGTTCACTGACCGGCACGGTCCAGGTCAGGTCGCCGCCCCGGCTGAGAAAACCACCCTTGGGCCGATAGGCGCCGAAGCGGGTCCTGCCGGCCTGGGCGCTGCTGACGCCATACCAGGTGCGCAGGTAGTCGCCGTTGCCGAACTGGCTGTTGAGACTGCCCTCGAGGCGCCCGTACCGGCCCTCATACAGCGTGCTGCCGATGCTCAACTGCAGGTGGTTGTAGGCCGAGCCGGTGTCCGGGTCGTCGTTCTTCTTCAGCGCGTGCTGCAGCGTGGCCCCGAGTTCCACGGTGCCCAGGGTGTAGCCCAGGTGGGCGCCAAACTGCGCGCGGGACTTGATCGAGCCCATGCCGGCCAGATGGTCCGAGCCCTTGTAGCCGTGCTTGCGGTCCTTGCGTGCCGCGCTGGGGCCGACCCAGGTGCTGAACGCCAGGTCGCCCCATTCATTGCCCCAGCCAAGGCCCTGTTCGGTGTTGAGAAACACCCCGTAGGGGCTGACGATTGCGCCGCCCAGGATCGGCGCGACTGCGCGTTCGTCGCTGCCGCTGTAGCGTGGCAGGCTGGCGACGCCGGCTTGTAGTTGGTACTGCCAGTCCGCGGCGTGGAGCGGGCCGCTGGACGTCAGCAGGCACAGCGAAGCCAGAGGCAGTGCAGCAAGGGACAGGCACAAGGTTTTCGGACGGATCGAGGTCTTCATCGCGGCTAGAAACTCAGCAGGGTGTGGGAGTGGTCGTTGGCTTTGGAATAGGAACTGCCCAGGCCATCGCGCGGGCGCTGGGCGACCTTGCGCGCCGGGGCGACAGGGGCCGGCTCGGTGCGGAGGGTGGTCTCGGGTGGCGTGGCGATTTCAGGCGGCGGTTCGACGCTGGGCTTCGGGGGCGGCGTGCCCTGGCAGCTGAGGCCGCCGAGCAGCACACCAATGAAGAGCGTGAAGAATCGACCGTACATGGCGCACCCGTGGGGAAATGGATGCGCTCATGCTAGGGACGCGGGTGCGGGCAATCTTTGGCAGCTTTGTCGCAAAACTGTCAAAGACTGTGAATGCCCGGCGCTTAGCGTTGCAGGTCCAGGCGTTCATGCCGCTCATGTCTTTCATGCCACTGGGCGATAGATTCCTCGGGGTAGTGGGCGAATTGCAGGTCGTGGGGGTGCCAGTCGATTTCCACCCAGGACGCCCTGGAGTCGAGCATCAGGTGGGTGTGTTCCGGCGGTATCGGCAACGGCGTGTCGATGGCCGAGGCGAAGGGATGGATCAGCTCCGGCCACTCTGGGCTGAACAGCCACAACCCGGAGCCGCAGCGGCTGCAGAAATGCCGTTCGGCGCTGCTGCGCCGGGCACGTTTGCCGGGTTCCCTGAGCAGCGCGTGGTAGATCGAGATGTGCTGGCGGCCGCGGACTTTCAGGCTGGCGGCGTCGCCACCGAGGTTGATCGCATACCCGCCGCCGCCCTGGGTCTTGCGGCAGATCGAGCAGTAGCAGCGTTGATAGGGGTAAGGGTGGGCGCTGTCCAGGCTGAAGTGGACAGCGCCGCAATGGCAGGAACCTTCGAGTTGCATGACGACCTCCGGCGATCCATGGGCTATGACCGTCAGCCTAGCCGCTGTCGGCTGGAGCGTTCGCCATGGGCGCTGGTCGGCGTCGGGTTGACCCTATAGCTACTTCAGGTTTTTTACTGGCGACTCTCTTTATCAGGAGTGATCGACATGAGCTTTTTCGAACGTTTGCTGGGTGGTCATCGTGGCCGTGGGCATGGCGGCTCCCAGGGCGGGCACCAGGGTGACAGGCATGGCGGCGGGCATGGCCGGCACTCCGGTGGCGCAGCGCCGCCCGCGGGCGGCCCGCTGTGTCCGGACTGCGGGGCGAGCAACGCGGCCAAGGCGCGTTTTTGCCAGCAGTGCGGGGCCTCGCTGCAGCCCGCCGCGTGCCGCCAGTGCGGCAACACGCTGGCCGCCGGCGCGCGGTTTTGCGCGCAGTGTGGCGGGGCGGCGGGCTGAGGCCGGCCTACAGCGCCAGGTGGTAGCGGACCTGGGTCGCGTCGTCCGGATCAATGGCGCGGTGGAAACCCAGGGTCGCGGCCAGTTCGCGCATGCGGTGATTGGCCGGGCAATCCAGGGAGTACATCTGCTTGAAGCCCTGGTCCTTGGCCCGGTCGACCAGATGGCGCATCAGCAAGGCGTCCAGGCCCTTGTGCTGCCACTCGTCGGCCACGGTGACGGCGAACTCGCAGGTGTCCGCGTCGGCGCCGATGGTGGCATAGCGGCTGATGCCGATTTCCCGCAGCGAGCCGTTGTCGTGGATGAGGGCCACGTAAGCCACGCGCTCGCAGCCATCGACGTCCATCAACTGGCTGAGCAGGGCCTCGCCGACTTCCTTCACTTCACCCAGGAAGCGGTGGTGCCGGGTGGTCGGCGAGAGGTTCTCGATAAAGGCCTTTTCCCGCTCGCGGTCTTCGGCGCGCAACGGGCGGATCAGCACCGGGCTGCCGTCGTTGAGGGCGTCTATCCAGTGTTCGCCTTTGTACTGGGCGAAGGCGGCCAGGGCAGGCGTGTGGAGGGCGGTGCTGGTCATGGGCAAGTCTCCGTGAAGGTGCAGAGGTTTGCCTGAACATTCACACCTGTCAGGCGCCGGGCCCTTGATTCAGGTCAATGGGCGGCGGTGTCGCAGAGGGTTTTGCGCCAGGGGGTAGATTGGCCCCCGAGCGATCAGGCCTCGGGCATCAGGGTGGCGATCAGCGCCCGCACGGTGCCGGGCAGGGCCTCCAGCTCACGGACAATGATGCTGCGCTCGCGCACCGCCCAGGCCTCGTCGAGTTTCACCGTCACCAGCTGCATGGTGCGGCTGTGCCGGATCGCGGCCGATTCGGGAATGATACCGATGCCCACGCCGGCCTCGACCATGCGGCAGATCGCTTCGAAGCTCGACACCTGGATCCGCAGCGACAGCTGCTTGCCGGTGCGCTCCACGTGTTCGCGCAAAAAACTCAGCAAGGTGCTGCCTTCGTGCAGGCCGATGTGCTGGTAGGCCAGGGTCTGCTCCAGGGTCACCGCCGGCTGCGTCGCCAGCGGGTGGTCGACCGGCAGGATCAGCACCAGGTGGTCGGTGCTGAAGTGCAGGACCTGCAGGCCGCTGGCCTCCACCGGGCCGGCGATGATGCCCATGTCGGCGGTGCCATCGAGCACGCCACGCACGATGTCGCGGGACAGACGTTCCTGCAGGTCCACCGTGACCCCCGGGCGTTTCGACAGAAAGCCGGCGAGGATTTCCGGGAGGAATTCGGTCACCGCCGTGGTGTTGGCGAAGATGCGCATATGCCCGGTGGAATCGCCGCCGTACTGGGTGAACTCGCTTTTCAGGTAGTCCACCTGGCGCATGATCAGCCGCGCATGCTGCAACAGTCGTTCGCCGGCCGGGGTGACTTCGACGCCGCGGCTGTCGCGGTACAGCAGGCGGGTCTCGAGCTGGCTTTCCAGGGCCTTGATCCGCGCGCTGGCCGCCGCCGGAGAAAGAAAGGCGCGCTTGGCGCCCTGGGTCAGGCTCGGCGATTCGGCGATATGGATAAACAGGCGCAGGTCGGCCAGATCGAAATGCATGGGCGGCTCCTGGGAGGGAAGAGGGGCAAAGCGGCGTTCAGCATAACCGAACGCCGGTTTATTGAAATGCAAATTCTCAGAACGCACAGCGGCTTGCATGATCGGGCTCACCACCACCGCAACAGGACCCGACCCGATGAGCGTGACCGACCCCAGCGCCTGGACAGGCCGTAGCCAGCAAGCCCGAGACCTGCTCAGCGACAACCTGCTCAAGCGCATCGCCGCGACCTTTGGCGAACCCGTGCCGGCCCCTGGCGAGGCCTTGCCGCCGCTGTGGCAATGGTGCTTTTTCCAGGAGCCCCTGGCCGAAAGCGCCCTGGGTGGCGACGGCCATCCGGCCCGTGGCGGCTTCCTGCCGCCGGCGGCCAATCGCAACCGCATGTGGGCCGGTGGCCGGCTGGAGTTCTTCGAGCCGCTGCGCGCCGGGTTCGAGGCGCAGTGCGTGTCGACCATCAGCCAGGTCGAGGAAAAGACCGGGCGCACCGGCGCGCTGCTGTTCGTCACGGTGCGCCATGAGTATTCCCAGGACGGTCGCCTGGCGATTCGCGAGGAACAGGACATCGTCTACCGCGAACCGACCCCGCCCAAGCAGGCCAGCGGCGAGCCGCTGATCCAGGGCGACTGGCGCGAAACCGTCGAGCCCAGCCCGACCCTGCTGTTCCGCTACAGCGCCGTGACCTTCAACGGCCATCGCATCCACTACGACTTTCCCTATGTCACCGCGACCGAAGGTTATCCGGGGCTGGTGGTCCACGGTCCATTGATCGCCACCCTCAGCCTGCGCGCCTTCTGCCGTGCCCACCCCGAGGCCCGGTTGCGGCGCTTCGCCTATCGCGGCCTGCGGCCCTTGATCGCGCCGCAGCCGTTCGAGGTCGGCGGGCGCATCGTCCGCCCCGGCGTCGCCGAGCTCTGGGCCGGCAACGACGCCGGCCTGGCCCAGCGCGGCGAAGTGCTGTTCGACGCCATCCCGGAATGACCCCATCCCAGCACAATAACCACAGGCGGAGAGCCGTTCGATGAACCCCAACAGCAACGAAGAATTGAATGCCATCCGTGAAGGCGTGCGCGCCCTGTGCGCCGAGTTCGATGCCGCCTACTGGCGCAAGATCGATGAAGAAAAAGGTTTCCCGGAACGCTTCGTCAAGGCCCTGACCGACGCCGGCTGGCTGGCGGCGATGATCCCGGCCGAATACGGCGGCTCGGGCCTGGGCCTGGCCGAAGCCTCGGTGATCCTGGAGGAGGTGAACCGCTGCGGCGGCAACTCCGGCACCGTGCACGGGCAGATGTACAACATGTTCACCCTGCTGCGGCACGGCAGCGAAGCGCAGAAGCGTTTCTACCTGCCCAAGCTCGCCAGCGGCGAACTGCGCCTGCAATCGATGGGCGTCACCGAGCCCACCACCGGCACCGACACCACCAAGATCAAGACCACCGCGATCAAGCGTGGCGACAAGTACCTGATCAACGGGCAGAAGGTGTGGATCTCGCGGATCCAGCATTCCGACCTGATGATCCTGCTGGCGCGCACCACGCCGCTGGCCGAGGTCAAGAAGAAGTCCGAAGGCATGTCGATCTTCCTGGTCGACCTGCGCGAGGCCATCGGCCACGGCTTGACCGTGCAGCCGATCGCCAACATGGTCAACCACGAGACCAACGAGCTGTTCTTCGACAACCTGGAAATCCCCGCCGACAGCCTGATCGGCGAGGAGGGCAAGGGCTTCAAGTACATCCTCGACGGCCTCAACGCCGAGCGCACGCTGATTGCCGCCGAGTGCATCGGCGACGGCCGCTGGTTTATCGAAAAGGCCAGCCAGTACGCCCGCGACCGCGTGGTGTTCGGCCGGCCCATCGGGCAGAACCAGGGCGTGCAGTTCCCCATCGCCGAAGCCCATGTCGAGATCGAGGCCGCCGACCTGATGCGCTGGCGCGCCTGCGAGGAATACGACAGCGGCGGCAACGCCGGGGCCAGTGCCAATATGGCCAAGTACCTGGCGGCCAAGGCCTCGTGGGAAGCGGCCAACGCCTGCCTGCAGACCCACGGCGGTTTCGGCTTCGCCTGCGAATACGACGTCGAGCGCAAGTTCCGCGAAACCCGCCTGTACCAGGTGGCGCCGATCTCCACCAACCTGATCCTGTCCTATGTGGCCGAGCACCTGCTCGAATTGCCGCGCAGCTTCTGAGGAACCGAGCATGAGCCATACCCAAGCCTTGGCCGGGTTCCTTGCCGGCCTGAGTTACCCGCAGTTGCCCGACAGCGTGCTGGCGCGCACCGAAGAGCTGTTCCTCGACTGGCTCGGCTCGGCCCTGGCCAGCCAGGGCGCGCATCCGATCCCGTTGTTCGAGCGTTACGCCCAGCAGATGGGCCCGGCCGATGGTCCGGCGCGGATCCTGGTCAACGGCCGCGGCAGCTCGGCCTATTTCGCCGCCCTGGTGAACGCCGCGTCTTCCCATCTGGTGGAGCAGGACGACCTGCACAACAGCTCGGTGCTGCACCCGGCCACCGTGGTGTTCCCGGCCGCGTTGGCGGCGGCCCAGGACCTCGGCAAGTCCGGCCAGGAGCTGCTGCTGGCGGCGGTGGCCGGCTACGAGGCGGGGATCCGCATTGGCGAGTTCATGGGCCGCTCCCATTACCGCATCTTCCACACCACGGCCACCGTCGGCACCCTCGCTGCCGCCGTGGCGGTGGGCAAGCTGATGGACTTCGACCAGGCGCAATTCATCAACCTGCTGGGCAGCGCCGGGACCCAGGCCGCCGGTCTCTGGGAGTTCCTGCGCGACGCCGCGGACTCCAAGCAGCTGCACACGGCCAAGGCCGCGGCCGACGGGCTGCTCGCCGCCTACCTGACCCGCGACGGGCTGAGCGGCGCGCGCAATATTCTCGAAGGTGAGCAGGGCATGGCCGCGGGCATGTCCTGGGATGCCGAGCCGGCGCGCCTGTCCGACCGTCTGGGCAGTCGCTGGGCCTTGCTGGAAACCTCGTTCAAGTTCCACGCCTCCTGCCGCCATACCCATCCGGCCGCCGATGCCTTGCTGGCGCTGATGCAGCGCGAAGGCCTCAGCCATGGGCAGATCGTCAGCGTGGAAACCCGCGTGCACCAGGGCGCCATCGATGTGCTGGGGCGGGTGAGCGTGCCGCAGACCGTGCACCAGGCCAAGTTCTCCATGGGCACCGTGCTCGGCCTGATCGCCGTGCATGGCAAGGCCGGGCTGCCGGAGTTCCAGGAGCTGGCGCTGAACGACCCGGCGGTGGCGGCGTTTCGCGACAAGGTGTCGATGGTCCTCGACCCCGAGGTGGATCGTGCCTATCCGCAGCGTTGGCTGGGCCGTGTAGTGGTCAGCACCGACGATGGCCGCACCCTGCACGGTGCCATCGACGAGCCCAAGGGCGACCCGGGCAACGGCCTGTCGCGGGCCGAGCTGGCGGACAAGTTCCAGCGCCTGCTGCGCTTCTCCGGCGCGCGTACCCCGGAGCAGGGCGCGGCCCTGATCCGCCAGGTGTGGAACCTGCGCGACACCGCGCAATTGAACGAATTGCTCTGAGCCCGCCCCGAGGACGCCTTATGACACTCAATACCGCACAACCCCGGCCGCTGGACGGCATCACTGTGGTCAGCCTGGAACACGCCATCGCCGCGCCGTTCTGCACCCGCCAACTGGCCGACCTGGGCGCCCGGGTGATCAAGGTCGAGCGCCCCGGCAGCGGCGATTTTGCCCGTGGCTACGACGAGCGCGTGCGCGGCCTGGCCTCGCATTTCGTCTGGACCAACCGTTCCAAGGAAAGCCTGACCCTGGACCTCAAGCAGGACGCCGCCGGCGACATTCTTGACAGCCTGCTGGCCCAGGCCGACGTGCTGGTGCAGAACCTCGCCCCGGGCGCGGCGGCGCGCATGGGCCTGTCGTTCGAGGCGCTGCATGAACGCTTTCCGCGGCTGATCGTCTGTGACATTTCCGGTTATGGCGAGGGTGGCCCCTATGAGAAGAAAAAGGCCTACGACTTGCTGATCCAGAGCGAGGGCGGGTTCCTGTCGGTGACCGGCGGCCCGGGCGAGGAGCAACTGGCCAAGGCCGGCTGCTCGATCGCCGACATCGCAGCCGGCATGTACGCCTACAGCGGCATCCTCTCGGCGCTGTTGCTGCGCGGCAGGACCGGGCAGGGCAGCCGCATCGACGTGAGCATGCTGGAAAGCCTGGTGGAGTGGATGGGCTACCCGATGTACTACGCCTTCGACGGCGCGCCGCCACCGCCCCGGGCCGGCGCGGCGCACTCGACCATCTACCCCTACGGGCCGTTCCCGGCGGGGGATGGCGGCACGGTGATGCTCGGCCTGCAGAACGAACGCGAGTGGGCGGCGTTCTGCGACAAGGTGCTGCTGATGCCGGAGCTGGCCGGCGACGAACGCTTCTCGGCCAACTTCAAGCGCTCGGCCAATCGCGAGGTGCTGCGCCAGATCATCGTCGACAGCTTTGCCCGGCTGACGGTGGAGGCGGTGATCGAGCGGCTGGAGCAGGCGCAGATCGCCAGCGCCCGGGTCAACGACATGCAGGGCGTGTGGCAGCACCCGCAGCTCAAGGCCCGCGACGGCTGGCGCGAGGTCGACAGCCCGGCCGGCAAGCTGCCGTCGCTGCTGCCGCCGGCGCGCAATGCCGCGTTCGAGCCGCGCATGGACGGCGTTCCGGGGCTGGGCCAGCACAGCGGCGCGATCCTCGCCGAACTGGGGCTGTCCAGCGATGCCATCGAGCAGCTGCGAAGCAATGGCGTGATCTGAAACCGACCTGCCGGCTTGCATGGCCCCCTGTAGGAGCGAGCTCGCTCGCGATAAACCCTCAAGACTGCCGCGGTTTTCAAGGGCCTCATCGCGAGCAAGCTCGCTCCTACAAGGGAGGGGGAGACAGCACGGTCCGCGGACCCCGCATCACTTACAAGGAATTCAACATGTCCAACCCTATTGTCCGCTCCGCCTTGTTCGTCCCGGGCAGCCGTCCCGAGCGTTTCGGCAAGGCCCTGGCCAGCGGCGCCGATGCGGTGATCGTCGATTTCGAGGACGCGGTGGAAGAGCCGCTCAAGCGCCAGGCCCGGGACAACCTCGGGCAGTTCCTCAACAGCCAGCCCCAGATCCGGTTGTGGGTGCGGGTCAATGCCCCGGAACATGCCGAACATGCCGCCGACCTGGCGTTCTGCAAAGCCCAGGCCGGGGTGGTCGGCATCCTGCTGCCCAAGGTCGAAAGCGCCGCCCAGGTGGTGACCGTGGCGGCCACCGGCAAGCAGATCTGGCCGATCATTGAAAGCGCGCGCGGGCTCTTGGCTTTGGCGGAAATCGCCCGGGCTCCTGCGGTGCAGCGCCTGTCTTTCGGCGGCCTGGACCTGGCGCTGGACCTCAACCTGTGCAGCGGTTCGGCGGCGGCGCAGTTCGCCCTCGACCAGGCGCGGCTGGCGCTGATCCTGCATTCGCGTGCCGCCGGCCTGGTGCCGCCATTGGATGGCGTGCACCCGGCCATCGACGACCCCGAAGGTTTGCGCCAGTCCATTCGCCACGCCTATGAAATGGGTTTTGCCGGCGCCTTGTGCATCCACCCGAAACAGGTGCCGGTGATCCACCAGGCCCTGGCCCCCAGCGCCGAAGACCTGGCCTGGGCGCAACGGGTGGTGGACGCCGGCAGCCACGGCGCCGGCGCCTACCAGATCGACGGCCAGATGGTCGACGCGCCGGTGCTGCTGCGGGCCCAGCGCTTGCTGGCGCTGAGTCCCTGAATACTGCAATCGCGCAGGAGCGCGTTACCAACTGCCATAGGGAATGCCGTATTGCTCTATGTAGCGCTTGGAGTTTTCGGACAGGGGGTAATAGTGGCCGTTGGATTTGCCCAGGTGTGGGCCCAGTGGCTCGATTTCACCCTGGGCGCGGGCGACTTTGACCGGGTGATGGCATTCGTCCCTGACCCAGACTTGTACGATGCCGCCAGGAGCGAGGCCTAAATAGACCGATGCCATATAGCGGGCAGTCTGGTGCGGAGTTTCCGGGCAGCGTCGATTCGTCGAGGTGGTCATGATTTTCCGGGCTTCTTCCGGGACATCTACCCAGGCTCGATAAGTCTGTGGTTCCACGACCGATTGCCAGCGCACGAAAATGCGTTTGGGTAGGTCGGCACCTATCACTGACTTGCCATTGCCTCCAACTCCGCTCCAGCCTCGAGCCCACTCCTTCTTCAAGCCCGGGTCGCCATCTGCTGCGGAGCCACGCCCGGTATGTCGGAAGAGTCGTCCGTTGATGTCTTCAACAGCCGTGTCTTCGACCCAGACTTTCATGTAGTACGGCTGGGTGAAGCCCATTTCCCACCAGGGATCTTTGGGGTCGCTTTTTCCGGATAGCGGGTCCGTGGTTAAGCAGCCACTTAATAGCAGGGCGCCCAGCAGGGCGATGAATATTCTCATTACCAAAGCGTCCAATCAGGTACGTGAGGATGTTGCACACGCACGGCATCCACCGTGGGGGCGTTGATATAGACGACTTTAAGGCTGCCGCCGTCCTGTTTGCCCAGCGGGTGGTTCCAATGGGCCGAGAGATGGATATAGCGCAGCTTGAGCATCGTCTCTTCGGCTGGCGTCGTACTGTAGTTCCCAGCGACAAACCTGTCACAAAGGCTTTGAAGTTCTTGCGGGAGTGCGTAGTCCGGGTCCTGTTCGTCAATCACGTTGAAACGCACACCGTTCTGCTTGGCCTGCTCATACATGACGCGCAGATACACGCCCGCCAGCTTATTAGTCATTGGCCTTTTGAGTTGCAGGCCGGCATACACCCGTTTTCTTCGTGGTCCGAGTCGGTCCTGTGGATACTGGGGCAGCAACAGCGGCTCCGGTGTGACGATTTCCAGCCAGTGCGCGGGCCAACCCTTGGCCAGCCAGCGTGTTCTTGCCTGGACCGCATCCCGGTAAATCGAGGTGTGGATCACGTCGGTGTTGATCGAGACTTCCAGCGCTTGCATCGGACTGACGAGTACACACTCCTGCACCTCATCCAGATAACCACCGCCGATATCCGAGTGGGCGCCGGGCAGGGCGATTTCCAGATGATCGGGCTGGACCCGGCTCAGCGCGAAGTTAGCCCGGTACTCGTCGCGGGCGACCAGTTGCACCACCGAGCGAAAGTAGCGGCGGTCGAGGTGGAGCTTGATACCCGGAGCAGTGGCGCCGCGCACATTACCCAGATTGCTTAGCCCGGCAACCGACGGCACCGTATCGAACAGGCCGATAAATCCCATATCGACATCGTGACCGTATTGTCGGTTGAAATTGGGGCTGAAGGCCTTGGAGTGGCTGTGAAAAATCAGTTGCAGCGGTCCAAGCCAGCGCACGACTTCATTGGCAAAATGCCGGGCCGCTGCCGCGCCTCGGCTAAAGCCGAAGGCATCGAAGGTCAATGAGGTGATTTCAGTTTCCGGATACTCTTCGAGGACCTCATTGATACGCTGCTCGATCGCACGAAATGCTTTCTGCACGCACCCTGAGATTCCAGTGTCGCCACGTCCTGTCCCCGAAGTAATCAGACTGTCCTTCTCGCCAGTCCGTGTGCCAATACCTTCGACATAGATTGAACGAAAGGCACGCTTTTGCGGGCCCTCACCCTCAGCTTGCTGAGCGGAGTGATACAGATCACTCAGCTTTTTAATATTGCTCACCCCATTCCCATAACTACTCTCCGGATCCCTCATATACGGTTTGCAAGTGCCATCGATATCAGATGCCTCAACAGGATGCTGAGCCCCACACAACTCACCCATCGCCGAGTTGCCGGCATTGTTGCCGGTGCCATCAAAGAACACCCCGATACGCAGCGCTACCTGAACCTTTTCGGGCGGCGGCGCAGGTTCCTTGGCATATTTCTCGTACTGCGCCCAGAGCTGTTCGCCGTAGCTGGGCTGTGCGGTTTCGGCGGCGCGTTCGGCGGGTGGTTGGTTGGGGCTCTGATTGGGAATGGCGGGCCGTAGAAGGCGGGGCATCGGCCCGGGTCCGTTGTTGGCCATGGGTGGTCCTGGTGCGCTCGAAGAGGGTGCTGGAGACCGTACCGGGAAGGGCGGGCGACGGATTTAGGAGGAATCTGCAACAGGCTCGGTTGCGGCTGATTCCATCGTAGGGGGATGGAACTTCAGGCGCCTATCGCCGGTAGCGCGCGGCGTTCGGCCCAGGCGAACGCAGGTATCAAAAATTCAAAATTCTCAATACGCGTGCCCTTAGGCACTCTGCGATCAACCACAACAATAAGAAGGTGAAGTCCATGTTCAAGCTCTCCCGGGCGTTGTTCTGTGCCGCCGCATTGCTGGGCGCCGGTCTTGCGCAGGCCGCCGACCCCATCGTGATCAAGTTCGCCCACGTGGTGGCGGAAAACACCCCCAAGGGCCAGGGCGCCCTGCTGTTCAAGAAGCTCGCCGAGGAGCGCCTGCCGGGCCGGGTCAAGGTCGAGGTGTATCCGAACTCCTCGCTGTTCGGCGACGGCAAGGAAATGGAGGCGCTGTTGCTGGGCGACGTGCAGTTGCTCGCGCCGTCCCTGGCCAAGTTCGAGCAGTACACCAAGAAGGTGCAGATCTACGACCTGCCATTCCTGTTCGACAACCTCGCCGCCGTCGACCGCTTCCAGCACGCCGAGGGCAAGCAGCTGCTGACCGCCATGCAGGACAAGGGCATCCTCGGCCTGGCCTATTGGCACAACGGCCTCAAGCAGCTGTCGGCCAACAAGAAACTGGTGGAACCCAAGGACGCCCGCGGCCTGAAGTTCCGCGTGCAGGCTTCCAGCGTGCTTGAGGAGCAGTTCAAGGCGGTGCGCGCCAACCCGCGCAAGATGAGCTTCGCCGAGGTCTACCAGGGCCTGCAGACCGGCGTGGTCAACGGCACCGAGAACACCTGGTCGAACTATGAAAGCCAGAAGGTCCACGAGGTGCAGAAGTACTTCACCGAGACCGACCACGGCCTGATCGACTACATGGTGATCACCAACGCCAAGTTCTGGACCGGCCTGCCGGCGGATGTGCGCGGCGAGCTGGAAAAAATCATGGCCGAGGTCTCGGTGGAAGTGAACAAGCAGGCCGAAGCCCTGAACCAGACCTCCCGGCAGAAGATCATCGACGCCAAGACCAGCGAAATCGTCGCCCTGACTCCCGAGCAGCGCAACGAGTGGCGCGAGGCCATGCGCCCGGTGTGGAAGAAGTTCGAGGGTGATATCGGCGCCGACCTGATCCAGGCCGCCGAAGCCGCCAACCAGGCGCAATAACCACCTGCATCCCGGCCGCTGCGCTCGCAGCGGTCCATCGGCAGCCGCTATCGGGCTGCACTCCACTGGCACTTTCGCGGAGAACCTCAATGCACAGGCTGAGGCGGTTCTGGGAACATTTTGAAGAGGCGTTCATCGCCTTCCTGCTGGCGGCCATGACGCTGGTGACTTTCGTCTACGTGGTGCTCAACAACCTCTACCCGCTGTTCTACGCCATCGGCGATGCCTGGGAAGGGGGCAGCGTGCTGTTCCTGGGGATCGGCGACTTCCTCATGGAACTGGCCCAGGACATGGTCTGGAGCGTGGCGCTGACCAAGATGCTGTTTGGCTGGCTGATCTTCTTCGGCATTTCCTACGGCGTGCGCACCGCCGGGCACCTGGGGGTGGACGCGCTGGTCAAGCTGGCCTCGCGCCCGGCCCAGCGCCTGCTGGCGGTGATCGCCTGCCTGTGCTGCATGGTCTACGCCGGGCTGTTCATGGTCGCCAGCTTCAAGTGGCTGATGGCGCTGATCCAGGCCGGCATCGAAGCCGAGGACCTGGACCAGTTCGGCATCCACCTGTCGCACATCGCGATGATCGTGCCCTTCGGTTTTGCCCTGGTGCTGATCCGCTACCTGGAAATCATGTGGCGTATCCTCATGCGCGGGCAGATCAACCTGGGCCTGGCCGATGAGGCGGCCGAGGCCAGCAAGCTTGCCAGTCACCACGAGGATCAGCACTGATGGCCATTCTCTGCCTGTTTCTGATGCTGTTCGTGTTCATGTTCCTCGGCGTGCCGATCGCCATTTCCCTGGGCCTGGCCGGTGCCACCTCGATCCTGCTGTTCAGCCCGGACTCCCTGAGCTCCCTGGCGATCAAGCTGTTCGAGACCTCCGAAGCCTATACCTTGCTGGCGATCCCGTTCTTCCTGCTGTCCGGGGCCTTCATGACCACCGGCGGGGTGGCGCAACGCCTGATCGATTTCGCCAACGCCTGCGTCGGCCACATCCGTGGCGGCCTGGCGATTGCCGCGGTGCTGGCCTGCATGCTGTTCGCCGCGCTGTCCGGTTCGTCGCCGGCGACCGTGGCGGCGGTGGGTTCGATCGCCGTGGCCGGCATGGTGCGTTCCGGCTACCCACGGGAGTTCGGCGCCGGGATCATCTGCAACGCCGGGACCCTGGGCATCCTGATCCCACCGTCGATCGTGATGGTGGTGTACTCGGCGGCCACTGAAACCTCGGTCGGCAAGCTGTTTATGGCCGGGGTCGTGCCGGGGCTGCTGCTGGGCGTGATCCTGATGGTGGTGATCTACATCGTCGCGCGGATCAAGAAGCTGCCGGCGCAACCGCGGGTGTCCTTCCGCCAATGGCTGAGCACCGCGCGCCGCGCCTTCTGGGGCCTGCTGTTGCTGGTGATCATCCTCGGCGGCATCTACAGCGGCCTGTTCACCCCGACCGAGGCGGCGGCGGTGGCGGCGGTGTATTCGGCCTTCGTCGCGCTGTTCGTCTACAAGGACATGCGCCTGCGCGACTGCCCGAAAGTGCTGGTGGAGTCGGGCCGGCTGTCGATCATGCTGATGTTTATCATCGCCAACGCCATGCTCTTCGCCCATGTGCTGACCACCGAGCAGATCCCGCAGCAGATCACCACCTTCGTCATGGACGCCGGGCTGTCGCCCATCGGTTTCCTGCTGATGGTCAACGTGGTGCTGCTGGTGGCGGGCAGTTTCATGGAGCCTTCGGCCATCGTGCTGATCCTGGCGCCGATCTTTTTCCCGATCGCCATGAAGCTGGGCATCGACCCGATCCATCTGGGGATCGTCATGGTGGTCAACATGGAGATCGGCCTGGTGCATCCGCCGGTGGGCCTGAACCTGTTCGTCACCTCGGCGGTGACCGGCCTGACACTCGGCCAGACCATCCGCGCGGCCTTGCCGTGGCTGATGATCCTGCTGGCGTTCCTGATCCTGGTGACCTACGTGCCGTTCATTTCCCTGGCGCTGCCGAACTGGCTGGGGATGAACTGACGCAACGCCTTTACTTGTAGGAGAGGCGGTTTGCACGATCCTTGCCGGAGCCAGCTTGCTGGCGATGGGGCCTTGAGATGTGCAGCGCTCTTGTGGGCTTATCGCAGGCAAGCCTCGCTCCTACGGGGCGCTGGACGCTGGCGCTGCGTCGCGGCAGCATGGACGCCTTCATTTCGGGGGCTTGGATATGCGACGTCTGCCTTCCCTGGCGGCATTACGGACTTTCGAGTGCGCGGCGCGGCATGCGCATTTTGGTCGGGCGGCGGCCGAGCTGTGCGTCACCGACAGCGCGGTGAGCCATCAGATCCGCCAGCTCGAAGAGCAACTCGGGGTGTCGTTGTTTGTCCGCGAGGGCCGGCAGATCCGCCCGACCCTGGCGGCCGGGCGGCTGATGCAGAGCCTGCAGCAGGCTTTCGAGCTGATCGGCGAAGCCTGCGACGAGCTGCGCGATCCGTCTTCCCTGGCGGTGCTGCGCCTGGCGGTGACCGCCGAGCTGGCGCAGAAATGGCTGATGAGCCGGCTGGCGGACTTTTCCGCGCGTTACCCGCATATCACCCTGCATCTCTATGAACAGCCGATCGACGCCAGCGTGCCGGGCGAAGACATCGACCTGGCGATCACCTACGGCAGTGGCCCGCAGGACAGCAGCGCCTACTTCGTGCGGCCGTTGCCGAGCCTGCAGTTCTTCCCCGTGTGCAGCCCCGGGCTGTTCAACCAGGGCAACTTGAAAAGCCCGCGGGACCTGGCCCGCCATTGCCTGTTGCACGACGATCAGGACGGCAAGACCTGGACCGCCTGGCTGACCAGCCACGCCGGCGATTTGCGCCCGGCGCGCCAGCTGTATTTCGCCCATGCCGGGCTGGCGCTGGAAGCGGCGGCGCAAGGGCAGGGCGTGGCCATGGGCGATAACCTGACGGCCCAGGAAGACCTGCTCAATGGCCGTCTGATCCGGCCTTTCAACGCCGCCAGCATGACCGCCCTGGGGCAGTACGCCCTGGTGTGCGAGCGGGTGCGCCTGGAGCGCCCGGCGCTGATGCAGTTGCTGGACTGGTTCAGCGATCAGTTGAGCGATTGATGAGTTGAATTCAACTGTCGCGCAATATTCATCGTTGGTGCCTTGACCCGGCGCGGCGCTAGTTTGGTGGCCATTCCCCAGCACCGACGAGGTTTGCCCCATGGCCCGATTGCTCGACACCACTCCCAAACACGATGGTTTCCGCCTGCCCGGCGAATTCGAAACCAAGGCCGGTTGCTGGCTCGGCTGGCCGGAGCGCACTGACGTCTGGCGCAATGGCGCCAAGCCGGCGCAGAAGGTCTGGGTGCGGATTGTCACCGCGATTGCCCAGAGCGAACCGGTCACCGTCTGTGCTTCCGCCGCCCAGTTCGCCAATGCCCGCCGGCTGTTGCCGCCGCAGGTGCGGGTGGTGGAAATGACCTGCAACGACACCTGGTTCCGCGACAGCGGGCCGTGCTTCGTGGTCAACGACCAGAGCGGCGAAGTGCGCGGCGTCGACTTCGAGTTCAACGCCTATGGCGGCCTCGACGGCGGCCTGTATTACCCCTGGGACAAGGACGACCAGATCGCCGCCAAGATCCTCGAGATCGAAAATCTCGACCGCTACCGCGCGCCGCTGATCGCCGAGCTGGGCGGCATCCAGAGCGATGGCCAGGGCAGTATCCTCACCACCGAGCAGTGCCTGCTCAACCGCAATCGCAACCAGCACCTGGGCAAGGCCGAGGTCACCCGGCGCCTTACCGACTACCTGGGCGCGGAGCAGGTGATCTGGCTGCCGCGGGGCTGCAAGTTCGACGAGACCGACGGCCATGTCGACGACCTGGCGTGTTTCGTGCGCCCCGGCGAAGTGGTGCTGCAATGGACCGACAACCGCGACGACCCGCAGTGGGAAATCTACCAGGAGGCCTACCACATCCTGCGCAGCACCCGCGACAGCCGTGGCCGCGAGCTGGTGGTGCACAAGCTGCCGCAGCCGGACGTGCTGGAATGGACCGCCGCCGAAGCCGAAGGCCTGGACCAGCTGGACAGCACTCATGTGCGCCAGGCCGGCACGCGGATCTGTGCCTCGTACATCAACTACTACGCCGGCAACAGCGCAATCGTGGTGCCGCTGTTCGGCGACCGTAACGACAAAACAGCGTTGGCCACCCTGGCCGAACTCTTCCCCCGGCACCGCATCGTCGGCATCGACAATTCGCGGGAAATCCTCCTCGGCGGCGGCAACGTCGCCTGCATCACCATGCCGCAATACGCGGCTCCCCGGCGCACCGGCGAAGAGGGCTGAACATGAACCTGCACAGGCTGGGCGGCGCATTGCTGCTGGTGCTGGCGCCGTTGTGCGCCCAGGCGGCCGACGAGGCCGAACCCACGGTCAATCTGTATATCTGGGGCGAGTACCTGGCCCCGGACACCCTGGACAACTTCGAGCGCCAGACCGGCATCCGCGTGGTGGTCGATCACTTCGATTCCCTGGAGACCGTGGAGACCAAGCTGCTCACCGGGCGCAGCGGCTACGACCTGGTGCTGACCGCCGGCCAGCACCTGTCCCGGGCCATCGCCAGCGGCGCGCTCCAGCCCCTGGACAAGCAGCGCCTGCCGCACCTGGCCGGGGTCGGCGAGGAGTTCCGCCAGCATATGGCGGTGTTCGACCCGGGCAACCGTTATGCCGGGATCTATGCCTGGGGCACCACCGGTGTCGGTTATCAGGAGCAGGCGGTCAGCCAGCGCCTGGCGCAGGCGCCGCGGGACAGCTGGGCGATGCTGTTCGATCCGGCGGTGGTGGCGAAATTCGCCGACTGCGGGGTCAGCCTGCTCAACGATCCCAACGAGGTGTTCGCCGCGGTAATGAAGTACCTGGGCCTGGACATCAACCGGCAGAACCTCGACGACCTGAAACTCGCCGAGCAGCAACTGGCGAAGATCCGGCCCTATGTCCGCTACTTCGACAACGACCTGAACATCAGCGACCTGGCCAACGGCAACACCTGCGTGGCCATGTCGTGGAACGGCAACGTGGCGATCGCCGCCGGGCAGGCCGAGGCGGCGCACAAGCCCTTCACCTTGCGCTATCGCATCCCCAGGGAGGGCACGCTGATCTGGTTCGACGCCATGGTCATCCCCAAGGACGCCCCGCACCCCGAGGCCGGGCTGGCGTTGATGGATTACCTGATGACCCCGCAGGTGATCGCGCCGATCACCGACACCATCCATTACGCCAACGCCATCAGCGCGGCTGATGCCCTGGTCGATCCGGCGATCCGCAACGACCCAGGCACCTACCCGACCCCCGAGGTGCGGGCCTCGCTGTACAGCAAGAACGACAACGGCAAGGCCTTCAACCGCGCGTTGATCCGTGCCTTCAGCCGCCTCAAGTCGGGGCTGTGAGCGCCTGCCAGGCGGCGTAGGCTTTCGGCAGGCAGCGGGCGCAGGGTCGATAACCGGCGCTGCGGGCGCTGGCCTCGTCGGCAAAGAACACCCGCTGGCGGACATAACCGCCGCGGGCGATGGCGCGCAGGGCGGCCGGGCAATCCAGCCGCCCATAGATCCGGCTGCCACGGTGGCCGCCGAGGGTGCCCGGTTGTTCGCTGAGAAAGGTGTTGCCCCGGGCATCGAGCAAAACCCAGCTTTTTTCGGTGTTCATCCGTCTCTCCTGCATCCGTCCCTCCTGTAGCCGCTGCGGAGCTTGCGAGGCTGCGATCGACCGCGTAGCGGTCGCCAGACCAGCGCCAACTGCATCGCCAGGTTTACGGGGCTGCGCCCCGATCGCAGCCTCGCGGGCTCGGCAGCGGCTACAGGTGTTGGCATCCCGCTGTACCTACCTGCGCCTGCGCGATGAACACACCCGTCAGCGCGCGGGCACCCGCCACAGATACCAGGCCGCCACCGTGCGATGCGGGCGCAAGGACAGGCCGATCTCGATCATCTGCCTGCGGGTCGGCTGCTGTTCCAGGCCCTTCAGGCGACGGTAGCCTTCGCGCACGCCGAAATCGTCGGCGGGCAGGATGTCCAGGCGTTCCAGGCTGTAGATCAGCAGCATCTCCACGGTCCAGCGACCGATGCCGCGCAGGCTGGTCAGGCGCTCGATCAGCGCCTCGTCGTCCATGGCCCGGGCCGCCTGGTAATCCGGCACCACACCGCTCAGGGTCGCCTCGGCGATGCCTCGGATGGTGGCGATCTTGCCGGCGGAAAAACCACAGGCGCGCAATGCCTCGAAATCGGTGGCGAGGATCTGCTCGGGGGAGGGGAAGGTTTGCCCATACAACCCCAGGAAACGCCCGAGAATCGCATCGCCGGCGCGAGCGTGCAGTTGCTGATAGGCAATCGCCCGCACCAGCGCCTCGCAGGGCTCGCGGGCCGGCTTGGCCTGGTGCAGGCAAGGGCCGACCGCCTCGACGTGACGAGCCCAGTCGGGGTCGAGCCCGGCCAGAAAGGCGTGGGCCTCAAGAAACGGATCGGGCATGGAGAGTCCTGGACCAAGGGCGTTGCCAGAGATTAACCAGCAATGCCTGGCGCTGCACTCGGTCTCTTGCGTTGGAATTCCGTAAACCTAGATCGAACGCTGATTGACCCGGCTGGACAGCGCTGCGGCGCTTTCCTTGCGTTCCGAGTAGCGGTCCACCAGCAGGTCGGCGCGGCCGCGCAGGAGCAGGGTGAACTTCATCAGTTCTTCCATCACATCCACCACCCGGTCGTAGTAGGGCGAGGCCTTCATGCGGTCGTCGTCATCGAATTCGAGAAAGGCCTTGGGCACCGAGGACTGGTTGGGGATGGTGAACATGCGCATCCAGCGGCCCAGTACGCGCAGCTGGTTGACCGTGTTGAACGACTGCGAGCCGCCGCAGACCTGCATCACCGCCAGGGTCTTGCCCTGGGTCGGGCGTACCGCGCCGAGGGTCAGGGGGATCCAGTCGATCTGCGCCTTGAACACCGCCGACATCGCGCCGTGGCGTTCCGGCGAGCACCAGACCTGGCCCTCGGACCACAGCACCCGTTCGCGCAGTTCCTGGACCTTGGGGTGGTCCACCGGCGCATCGTCCGGCAGGGGCAGGCCACTGGGGTCGAAGATGTAGGTTTCGGCGCCGAGGAACTCGAGAATGCGCGCCGCTTCCCGGGTCAGCAGGCGGCTGAACGAGCGCTCGCGGGTGGAGCCGTAGAGCAGCAGGATGCGCGGTTTGTGCGCGGCTGTTGCCGGGGTTTCCAGATGCTCCGGCGCCAAGGCTTGCAGCAGTTCAAGGTCAAGGGCGGACAGCGGTTCTTCGCTGGGCTTGCGGTCGTCGCTCATCACAGCGCTCCGATGCGGTCGAGGGCATTTTTCAGCTCGGCGGGTGAAAGGTGGTCGAGGTCCAGGGCGAAGAAGGCGGCGAAACGCTGGCGGATTTTCTCCACGGTCTGCTCGAAGGCGGCCTGGATTGCCTGCTCATCGCCCTGGACCTCGGAAGGGTCCTCCAGCCCCCAGTGGCTTTTCAGCGCCGGACCGAAATACACCGGGCAGGGCTCGCCACCGGCCTTGTCGCAGACGGTGATGACGATATCGGGCGGGCTGTCGGCGAAGACCTCCGAACCTTTGCTGTACAGGCCGGCGGTGCTGACACCGGCCTGTTCCAGGGTGGCCAGGGCGCGGGCGTTGAGCGTGCCGCCGGGGAAGCTGCCCGAACTCACCGCCTGATGAGCGGCCGGCGCCAGATGGTTGAACAGGGCTTCGCAAAGAACGCTGCGGCAGCTGTTGGCGGTGCACATGAAGAGGATTTTCATCGAGGCTTCCGGGCAGAGGGGGGAGCCATGACGTTAAACAGTCACTGGCTTGAATATATGGTTATTCGAATATACGGATGTGAAAGCGAGTTGCCAAGCTGCCGATAGGGGTGAGCGACCGAGCGCAGTTGCGCGTCTCGACGCCGGGTTGGGCAGGGGGGCTGCGCCTGTGTTCTATGCTTCGAGTTCGGCGCAGGCCGAAGATGCCCGGCCCATCCAGGACGCTCGCCGGGCTTGGCTGCATCCAATGCCGATCTCTTGAAGCGCGATACCGTCGCCTCTCGCCAAAGGGAGAAACGTATGCAGAACCCTTCCACACCTCGGGATCCGGACCCGATGTCGCGCCGTACGGCCATCGCCTATGGGATCGGCCTGCCGCTGGCGCTGCTGGGATTGATCTTCCTGCCGGCCGGCACGCTCGCCTGGTGGCCCGGCTGGATCTTCCTCGCCGTCATGACCCTGGGCTTTGGCGTTTCGGCCCTGGTGCTTGCCCGGGTCAATCCGGTGATCTACCGCGCGCGCAGCCGGGTCCAGGCGGGCACCCAAAGCTGGGACAAAAAACTGCTGGCGCTCATCCTGCCGGCGATGGCGGCCGTGCTGCCGGTCGCCGCACTCGATGCCGGGCGGCTGCATGGCTCGGCTGTGCCGGCCTGGGTGGTGCTGGCGGGGTATCTCGCGGTGCTGGCGGGCATCGCGGTGACCGGCTGGGCGCAGGCGGTGAACCCGTTCTTCGAGCCGGGCGTGCGCATCCAGTCCGAGCGGCACCAGCGGGTCATCGATAGCGGGCCCTACCGTTGCGTGCGGCATCCCGGATATCTCGCCGCGCTGGGCCTGTTCTTCGGCATGGCGCTGGCGCTGGGTTCGTTCTGGGCGCTGGTTCCCGCGGCGCTGGCTGCGGCGCTGCTGGTCCTGCGCACGTCATGGGAGGACCAGCTGTTGCAGGCCGAGTTGCCCGGTTATGCCGACTATTGCCAGCGGGTGCGCTGGCGCTTGGTTCCCGGCCTCTGGTGAGCCTCGGGAGCGATAACGCCCGGACGAAATGGCGCTGGCGCAGAAGCCGCTTTGCTACAGCAGCTGGTCGATCAGCACCGCGTTGCTGTAGATCAGGCTGCCATCGCTGGCTCGGTGCCCCACCAGGTGGAACTGGCCGCGACCGTGCTGCAAATAGACGCGCATCCGGCAGTCGGACAGGGGGCTGTACCCCTCGGGCATGATCAGCTCCATGGTGTCCATGTCGACGTCGACCATGGCCTCCTGTTCATGGGTTTTCTGCAGGCGTTCCTCGGCTTCTTCCAGGCGCAGGTGCAGGGGACCATCGACGTAGAAATGGATCTCTCCCAGCGGCGTGGATTTTTGCCCATCGCTGGCCTTGCACCAGCCTTCGATTGTCAGGGCGCTCATGACGAGACCTCCAGTGTGAATAGCGGGGCTTTGTGGCGCGGCCCCATTCTCAATGCCATCACTGTTCAGACCGTTGCGAGGGTCGGTTCGTTTCCTTGGCGGGTACCTGGCGGGCTACCGCGGGTCGCGTCAGGTCTTCCCGGGCCGGAGGCTGCAGGCGCCAGGCTTTTGCCAGCTTGCGCGCCACCTTGCCCGGCAGCACCGTGGATCCGCTGTGCCGCACCAATCTGGCATGCTCGGCCAGCCCTTCGACCAGTGCGGCCCATTCCGGCCGCGGGTCGTTGACATAGTCCCAGCCCAGCCCCAGCCAGGGGCAACGCCCGCCGATCCAGGCCTGCACCGCGGGTGTCGCGCGCCGGACATAATCAGGGGCCTTGGCCGCCTTGGGTCGCAGCGCGCGCGCCTTGACGGCCGGTATCTGCAAGCGTGGGGTGCCGTCTGCCTCCTGGGTCACCCGCATCGCCCCGAGCAAGGCAATGTCGAAAGGCACTGGCTGGCCCTGGGCGGCATAAAAATACGCCAGGCGCCGGATGCTGTCGTAGTCGGCCACGGCGCGGTACAGGTAGGCGCAGATCACACCCAGCATGGGGTCGGCATGCTTTTTATGGCACACGCCAGCGGCGAACTGGTCGATGTCTTCGGCCTGTAGCCGGCCAGCGGCGAAATCGTCGATCGCGCCGAGCATCGCCAGGTATCTGTCGGGGGCCTTGGGCATGCCATAGGCCTGGAAAATATCGCCGAGGGGGCTGGGCATCACCACGGTGTACTGACCCGCATAAGGCACCACCGGGGTGAAGGTGCCATCGGCCAGCGCCACCAGGACCGGCATCCCCTGGGGATCGCTGGTGGCGCGGAACGTTTCGAACAGTGAGGTGCTGTCCAGTCGCTCGATCGGAGCCCGGGACAGGAGCTTCGCGCCCTCGCCGTAGACGATCAGGTTGGCCTCGCCGGGGTCGCCGATCTGCTTCATCCGGCGGCGAACCTCGGTGGCCGCTGACTTGCGCATATCGGCGGCGGCATCCGCTTCCAGGCGCTGGACCAGCGCCTTGACCTTCTGTTTCTTCTCGGGAAAACGCGGGCTCTGCTGGCGGAGCACCACCAGATCCTGCAGCAGCTCCTTGCTGGAGTCGGGAATGCTGATCATCTGGTCGGCGGGAACCGCCAGGTCATGCTGCTTGAGCCCGAAATCGGCGCCGAGCATGCGCTCGCGAAAGGCCGCGTCGCTGTGTACCCGCTCCAGATTGTGCTCGGCGGAATCCGTCGGGCCGGCGGCCGGGCCCATGGTGGCGGCGTTGCCCGCGGCCGGCCAGGGCTGCAACCCGGCGGGGCCCGGCAACGGCTGGGCGGTGTTGTAGAGCACGGCCGGTTCCGGATCGACCAGGCATTGCGGGTTCAGCTTGAGGCGATACTCTTTCGCCCGCTCGGTGGTGCGCGAGCGCACGCACATGCCGAGGGTCGCGGTGGTGATCAGGCCATTGCTGATGGCGGTCGGCTCGATGCCCCACAGCGCATCGGCGATCACCCCGGAGAACACGCATTTGCCCGGAGCGCCGGACATCGGTTCGGACACCATGTAACCCAGCTGCCCGTCCTGGCAGGCGGCCAGGCGGTCGAACCTGGGGTTTTCCACTTGCGTACCTTGCACGACGATTCCGCGCACCGCATCCAGTCGCGTCAGGTCGAGATTCTTCGGCGCCTCGCGGCAGGCATCGGTAATCAGGGTGATGCGCTGCACGCCGTGCAGCAGCAGCTCGGTGTAGAACGAGTCGGCCAGGACGCGGTACTTCTGGCGCAGCGAATCGCTGAACAGCCAGGAGATCGAGCCGATATTCGCGTCGGTCAGGCCGTGGCCGCAAAACGCCAGGATCAATTGCTCGACCACTTCGGCGCCCGAGGGAAACAGCTCATCCACCGCTTGTTGCACCCGTTCGCGGGTGACCGGATTGCCCTGGCCGTCTATCGGGCCGTCGTCGACGATCCTGACGTTGTCGGCGCCGAAGCCCGAGCGCAGCGCCCAGTCGCCGATCGAACGGGCGGCGAGCACGGCGCCGTCCAGGTAGGCGAAGCGCAGCGTCTGGTTTGGCAACGGCGTCAGCGTGCTCACGCCGATCGCCAGGCAGGTCCGTCTAGTCATGGGAGTGCGCCACCTTGCGCGTAGTCAGGAGCCAGAGATCGAGCCGGGGGAGCATCACCGGCCAGTGCCAGCGCGGCCGATCGCCCGGTGCCAGGCGTTCGACCAGCATGATGGCCCCGGCCACCAGCATCAGTGGAATGTGCCAGGCCCCGCCCAGCAGCGGCACCAGCATCCAGGCCCAGCATGAGGCGATGCACCAGGCGCCGTGGCTTGCGCCGAAGACCAGGCAATCGCGGTCGGCGGCCCAGCCGAAGAGGCCGATCCGGCGCATGCGGTGGCCACGGTTGAGCGCCGCGCGTTGCCACGGGCTGGCACTCCACAGCAGGGCAACCAGCAGCGCCGTGGCCAGCGCCGCGTCGGCGACACTCAGTTGCAGCAACAAGGCGAGCACCATCAGCAGCGGACCGGCGGCCAGCCATAAGGCGCTGTAGCCGAGCAGGAAGCCGAGCGCCGCGCGAATGCGCCGGCGCGGCAGGCTGGAGCGCCAGACATGCATGAGTGGCATCGCCAGCAGCGGCGGCATCATCGCCAGCAGCATCAGGGCCCAGTCGGCCAGCATCTGCTGCGCCGGGTTCAGGGCCAGCTCGGCCTCCAGCACGGTGGGCCAACTGGCAACGATGGACAGCGCGGAACCGCAGAAGGCGGGCAGGGTGCTGTGCCCGGCGGTGTAGAGACACAGGGCCAGGCCCAGCCCGGCCGTCGCGAACAGCAACGGCCAGGGCGCCCGGGTGAAGCTGAGCAAGACCGGTCCGGGTTGCATGGGGCGTTACTCAGCTGACGATACCGCTGCGCTTGAGCACGCTGATCCGCTCCACGGTCACCGGTTTATCCGCCGATACCTGCTCGCCTGGGACCAGGGTCACCCGCAGATAGTCGGGATCGAAATCGCCGGCATCGGTCAGTCGCTGGGCCAGGTCGGTGATGTCGATCGTATAGCCGAGCCCGTGGCCGCCATGGCCACCGTCCGGGCGCGAGGCGACGTTCAGCCCGAACAGCGTCAGGCTGCCGGCATGGCACTCGGGATGCTGCTGCGGATCGCTGTCTTTCGGCAGGTTGATGTACACCGCAAGCTGCGGCGAGGGCGCGGAGCCGCGCACCGATTCCAGCGCCAGGTAGAGCCGGGTCACCGGCTGGCCCGGGTCCGTCGCGCCCATCGCGGCGATGCCGGTGCTGGTGGCCTGGCGGTCGAGGTCGACCTGGGTGCGCACCGGCGCGCCGCCGACCGTGACCACCGAACGGTTGGCACCGATCGGTTCGATGTTCTGTTGTTCCGGCGCACCCATCTTGACCCGTGTCACGGCCTCTACTCCTGGTTTCACGCCCGTGCCGATGCTCAAGTCGGCATAGCGCGGATGCAATTTGCCATCCTTCAATGTGTCGCGGCCGGTGAATTTCATGCCAGGGTCACTGCCACCGACCGTCGGCATGATGAAACGGCGGTCGGCCGGACCGTCGAGCCAGCGCGGATCATGGACCATGGTCTTGCCCGGGGTGTTCATCCAGGCCTCCCAGAGCCGGTCGACGTTGCAATGGTGCAACCAGAAGATCGGGTCCAGGGCGGCGAGGTACGGGTCGGCCATGAAGCCTTCGCCCCCGCCGATCAGGCGATGCACGGTGTTGTGCGGGTTGTTCTCCAGGTCGCCGGTCCAGCGGGCGAACTGGGCGAAATTGCCGGTGACCCCGCCGCCGAAGCCGATGCTGCCGTCATTGCCGACCTGGAAATCGTTCTCCTGCATCGCTGCCAGGCTGAAGGCATCGAGGGAGTTCGGCCGCAGCGTGGTAAAGCCCTGCCGGCGAGGGTATTTCTTCAGCGGGTTGGGGCTGCCGTCAGGCAGGGTGTCCGCCAGGAATGCCTCCGGGGCCCGCCGCGCATCCGGGTTTTTGCTATTGAGGTAGTTCCAGTACGGCAGCGCCCAGTCGTCGCCCGTCAGTTCCTTGACCTTGGCCGCGACAATCGCCTCGAAGGCCGCCAGGTAACCGCGGTGCCAGGACAGGAAGTACCAGCTGCCGTGCTGGCACTGGCTGCCGTAGGTAAAGTTGGTCAGGTCCTTGGGAACCGGATCGGAATCGCCCAGGACATTCACCTCGACCCACAACTGCCGATCGAAGCCGTGGATGGCGCCGAGGAACTTCCAGCTGTTGCGGTTGGTGATCGGTAGTTTGTCCAGCTCGCGCATGGCCAGCGCGTAGTTGAGCAAGACCTTGTTGTCCCATCCGGAGCCGAGTGTTGCCACATCCTGTCGGATCGTGTTCATGAATGCACCTTCCTTGCAGCATCAGGCCAGGTGACGCGTATGGCGCCACACCTCTCGCAATCCTTTGCCGCTGGCGACTTCATGTTCACGGCGGAACTGCGCTCATGAGGCTCGCAGTGCCGGTGCGCGCCTCGTCGAAAATGAGTATAGAGGCCTGGCAAAAACGCCATGGCCGATTCCCATTATCCCGATGAACGACACGGGTTCCGGTGGCTTCGGCGGACGGACGGGGGATTGGCGTGGGTGTAATGAAGGTGGTCACAACGCCTGCAGCAGGCGCTGCAACTGCTGGTGTTCCCAGATGCTCAGCAGTTTGACCGGGTCGGTGCCGTAGCGCTGCCAGGCGTCGAGCGTTTCGACCCGGCCATCCGGCGAGCGGCATTGCTCGCAGTGGCTCAGGGTCTGGCCATGGTTGACCAGGGTCAGGGTCCAGCCTTCGATGTCGAGCCGCACTTGCCAGCTATCGTCCGCCGCCAATACGCGCTGGCTCGATGGCCCCAGGGTGCGGGTGCCGAGGGCCAGCTCCCGGAGTACCTGACAGATTTCCCGGGCGGTGAGGGTGGGAATGCTTTGCATAGGGACGGTCTCGGGCATGGGCGGCGGCTATTTTGCCATTGTTGCGGGCCGGCATCAGGCGGAATGACTGATGCCCTGGGCTGAAAAAAATGCCCGTATCGCGCGATACGGGCATTTTCCATGGGCCTCCACCTGATCCAGGCGGGGCCGGCCGGGAGGCCATCAGCGGTATTCAGGGGCGGGGGCAAGGCTTACTTGGCGGACTTTCGCACACTGGACGAGCGCCAGGCCTTTTCTTCCCCGGGATGCTGCAGGGTCAGGTAGGCCCTCACGCCCAGTCCCGCCAGACAAAAGACCATGCCTGCGATGAATTGAAATGTAGTCATGACATGCCTCCAAAACAATCAACAGGAGACCATCTCATTTAAGCGCTGCCTGGGCCAGCCGGAGTTGTTACAGGTTGTCTAAGGACGAGCTCATCCGGCTGATGCAGATGGGCGTAACGGCAACGGTGCCGGTTCGTGGTTCAACTGGTCGGCACGCGGGCCGGTTCCGCGGTGGCGACCTTCGCCGGCCGGGCATGCAACAAGGTGTTCAGGGCCTGGCGGTAGCGCTCGCCGGCCAGGCGCATGCTGTTGTTGTGGGTGGCTCCGGGAACCAGCAGCAGTTGCTTGGGCTGTCGCGCGGCGTCGAACAATTGCTGGCTGAAGCGCGCCGGCACGTAGCGGTCGTCCAGGCCGTGGACGATCAGCAGCGGCATGCCGATATGGGCGATCTTGTCGAGGGAGTCGAACTTCTGCGACAGCAGCCAGCGCACCGGCAGCGAGGTATTGCCCAGCTCGGCGGCGATAGCGGCCAGGGAGGTGAACGAGGATTCGACGATCAAGCCACGGGCCGGGATCGGCGCGCCGTCGCTGGCCGCCTGTTGCCCCAGTTGCGCGGCCAGTTCCACCGCCACCGCGCCGCCCAGGGAATGGCCGTAGATCAGGCGTTTGCCGGCGTCGGGTTGCAGCCTTTGCAATTGCTCCCAGGCGATCCGCGCGTCCTCATAGACGCTGGTTTCCGACGGGGGCTCGCCCAGGCTCTGGCCGAAGCCGCGATAGTCGATGGCCAGCACCGAGAACCCCAGGGCGTGCAGTTGCTCGATGCGGAACAGCTGCCCGGTGAGGTTCCAGCGCACCCCATGCAGATAAAGGACGGCCGGCGCATCGGCCCGCTGGGCCGGCCACCACCAGGCATGAATGTTCTGCTCGGGCTTGAGGCTGTCGCCCTTGAACTCCAGTTCGCGCACCCCGGCCGGCAGGCCGCGATACCAACTGGCATTGCCCGGCTCGACGCGAAACACCAGTTCGCGCTCCTTGTGCTCCAGCACCTGGCAGCCCACCGGCAGGCCTATCAACAGGGCAGCCATGCCAAGCAGCGACCACCAGCGAGGTCGCCAGCGAGGTCGCCAGCGCGAGAGGAATAAGGAGGACATGGGCTGTGGCACCGCGTACGGATAAAAACCGCGTTTTAGCAGATGTCCCACCGGCGCAGTAATCATTTCGCCAATCCGTGGCCGGGGATGCTTTACAAAATGTGGCGGCTGACCCCGGGGCAGGGCGTTGAAAGATAAGGTCACAGCCCTTGAGGCGGATTGTCAGTCCATTGATGAAAAGCTGAGCATCTGCCTTCAGGGTTTTGATTTATTGGATCCATTATTTCTGGATCCTGTAGCCATTCACGGCCACAGGATCCTCAATAGCCTGTGCCTTTTGAGTCTGGTCGATAATCGCCCGCAAATATCAGTCAATGACTGTTTGATTAAGTCATTGATTTTTGTCTTTTAAATAAAAATACCTGAGCATTTCTCCAGGTATTTCAGCCAATTTTCCATGGATTCCCTGGATTTCACCCCTTGTTAATGGATCCATTGGATGGTTGATTAGCCACCTGGCGATGGCGGGCCCCTCCCGACCGTCCCCCGATAAAAACTACAAGAAGGGTCTCGTCATGAATGGCTTATCAAGGGCGCGGAACTGCCTGGGTTCCGTCCGCCGTCTGTCTGTGTGCACGCCGCTGTTTTCCCTCTCGCCGTCGCCGGTAGGCGGCGTGGAGGTGCGTTCATGACGCTCGACCTGAAGAGCCGCGTGGACAGCGGGCCGATGAGTTCCTTCCAATGCCTGGCCATCGGCATCTGCATGGTCTTGAACATGATCGACGGTTTCGATGTGCTGGTGATGGCCTTCACCGCTGCCTCGGTGTCGGCCGAGTGGGGGCTGAACGGTGCGCAGGTCGGCCTGCTGCTCAGCGCCGGACTGTTTGGCATGGCGGCGGGTTCGCTGTTTATCGCGCCCTGGGCCGACCGGTTTGGCAGGCGGCCATTGATCCTGTTCTGCCTGGCGCTGTCCGGGCTCGGCATGCTGCTCTCGGCCCTGAGCCAGACTCCCCTGCAACTGGCGCTGCTGCGCGGCCTGACGGGCCTCGGTATCGGCGGCATCCTGGCCAGCAGCAACGTGATCGCCAGCGAATATTCCAGCAAGCGCTGGCGCGGCCTGGCGGTCAGCCTGCAATCCACCGGTTATGCCCTGGGCGCCACCCTGGGCGGGCTGTTGGCGGTGTGGTTATTGGGCCATTGGGGCTGGCGCTCGGTGTTCCTGTTCGGCGGCGCGGTGACCTGGCTGGTGATTCCCCTGGTGCTGCTGTGGCTGCCCGAATCCCTGGATTTCCTGCTTGCCCGCCGCCCGGCCAATGCCCTGGTGCGGGTCAATCGCCTGGCCCGGCGCCTGGAGCAGCCTGAGCTTGAACAGTTGCCGCCAGAGGTGCCCAGGCAAGCCGGCGCGCCCAGCGGTTTCGGCCAGTTGCTGGCGCCGGCCATGCGCCGCACCACCTTGCTGATCTGGCTGCTGTTTTTCCTGGTGATGTTCGGCTTCTACTTCGTCATGAGCTGGACCCCGAAACTGCTGGTGGCCGCCGGGCTGTCGGCGCAGCAGGGGATCACCGGCGGGGTGCTGCTCAGCGTTGGCGGGATCTTCGGCGCGGCGCTGGTCGGCGGCCTGGCCTCGCGCTGGCCCCTGGGCCGGGTACTGGCGCTGTTCATGCTGATCACCGCCGGCCTGCTGGTGCTATTTGTCGGCTCGGCCTCGTCGATTGCCGCGGCGCTCGGCCTGGGGTTGCTGATCGGGCTGTTTTCCAACGGCTGCGTGGCCGGCCTCTATGCGCTGTCGCCGGTGGTCTATGACGCCTCGGTGCGCGCCACGGGCGTTGGCTGGGGCATTGGCATCGGTCGCATCGGCGCGATTCTTTCGCCGACCGTGGCCGGCTTCCTGCTGGATGGTGGTTGGCAGCCGCTGCATCTGTACGGGGTGTTTGCCAGCGTGTTCGTGATCGCCGCCGGCTGCCTGTTGCTGCTCAAGCCGGCCCGGGCCCGGGCGCAGCCGGCGATGGCCAGCGTCTAGCCCTGGCCCTGGCCGCTGATGATGGCGTCGGCGATGGTGTCGCAGAACCAGCGCAGGGCGGCGGAGCTGTCGCTGTTGGGGTGCCAGTTCAGGGACACGGCGAACTCGGCCACCGGGAACGGCAGTTCGAGCATCTTCAGCTCGCCCTCGTGGATGAACAGCCGGGCGATCTGCGCCGGCAGCACCGCCAAGAGGTCGGTGCCGGGAATGATTTTCGGCAGCACCGAGAAGTGCGGCACATGCAGGCTGATGCGCCGTTCCACGTGCATGTTTTTCAGCACGTCTTCGACATTGCCGTGGCCGGTGGTGCGGGTTACGGCGACGTGCCGTTCGGCGAGGAACTGTTCGAGGCTCAACTGCTGGTCGATGCGCGGATGGCCGGTGCTCAGCAGGCACACATAACGCTCGTGCATCAGCACCCGGCTGCGGATACCGGGGACCGGCTGGCGGCAGATCGCGGCATCGACCTTGCCGCTGGCCAGCCACTCGCCGACCTGGTCCACCTGCAGCGGCAGGACCTCGACTTCGGCCAGCGGCGCGTCCTGGTTCAGGCGCGCCAGGATCAGCGGCAAAAAGCCGATTTCGCCGAGGTCGGAGAGGGCGATGCGAAAGCGCCGATCGGTGCTCGCCGGGTCGAACTGGCGGCAGCTCTGCACGGCGCTTTCGATGCGGGTCAGGGATTCGCGCAAGGGGCCGTACAGCTGCTCGGCGACAAAGGTCGGCTGGATGCCGTCGCGGGTGCGGCTGAACAGGGCGTCGTCGAATAGCTCGCGCAGGCGCGCCAGGCCATAGCTGACCGAGGGCTGGGTGACGAACAGACGCTCGGCCGCCAGGGTCACGCTGCGGGCTTCGTAAAGGGTGACGAAGGTGCGGATCAGGTTCAGATCGATGTGGCTCATACCGCCTCTGCTGCCGTTATGAACATAGATAGGTTTTATTTTTGATAGAGATAGTATCGATTTGATCAATTTCGTAGCGGCTGCAAGAGTAACCCGAAACCTAACAACAAGGGTCCTTATGAAAACCGTTCACTCTGCGTCCTACGAGATTCTTCGCGAGCAAGGCCTGACCACCATCTTCGGCAACCCCGGCTCCAACGAGCTGCCGTTTCTCAAGGGTTTTCCCGAGGACTTTCGCTACATCCTCGGCCTGCACGAAGCCGCGGTGGTCGGCATGGCCGACGGTTACGCCCTGGCCACCGGCAAGCCGACCTTCGTCAACCTGCATGCCGCCGCCGGCACCGGCAACGGCATGGGCGCGCTGACCAATGCCTGGTACTCCCACAGCCCGCTGGTGATCACCGCCGGCCAGCAGGTGCGCTCGATGGTCGGCGTGGAAGCGATGCTGGCCAATGTCGATGCAGCGCAACTGCCCAAGCCCCTGGTCAAGTGGAGCCACGAGCCGGCCTCGGCCCAGGACGTGCCGCGCACCCTGAGCCAGGCGATCCATATGGCCAGCCTGGCGCCGCGCGGGCCGGTGTATGTGTCGATTCCCTATGACGACTGGGCCTGCGCGGCGCCGGCCGGGGTCGAGCATCTGGCGCGGCGCCAGGTGGCCAGCGCCGGCCTGCCTTCGGTGGTGCAACTGCAAGGGCTGGCCGAGCGCCTGGCGGCGGCACGTAGCCCGGTGCTGGTGCTCGGCCCGGATGTCGACGGCAGTGGCAGCAACGGCCTGGCGGTGCAACTGGCGGAAAAACTGCGCATGCCGGCCTGGGTCGCGCCTTCCGCTTCGCGCTGCCCGTTCCCCACTCGCCACCCGTGTTTCCGTGGCGTGCTGCCGGCGGCCATCGCCGGGATCAGCCGCTGCCTGGCCGAGCACGATTTGATCCTGGTGGTGGGCGCCCCGGTGTTCCGTTACCACCAATACGCCCCGGGCGATTACCTGCCGGCGGACTGCGAGCTGGTGCACCTGACCTGCGACCCGGGCGAGGCGGCGCGGGCGCCCATGGGCGATGCGCTGGTGGGCGATATCGCCCTGACCCTCGAAGCCCTGGTCGAGGTGCTGCCGCAGAGCGAACGGCCGCTGCCGAGCGCCTTGCCGCTGCCGGCGCCGGTGCGCGAGGAGGGCGGCCTGCTGCGCCCGGAAACGGTGTTCGACCTGATCAACCAGCTGGCGCCGCGGGACGCGATCTACGTCAAGGAATCCACCTCCACGGTGAGCGCGTTCTGGCAGCGGGTTGAGATGAGCCAGCCCGGCAGCTACTTCTTTCCCGCCGCCGGTGGCCTGGGTTTCGGCTTGCCGGCCGCGGTCGGCGTGCAACTGGCGACGCCCGGGCGGCGAGTGGTGGCGATCATCGGCGACGGCTCGGCCAACTACGGCATCACCGCGCTGTGGACCGCTGTCCAGTACGGCATCCCGGTGGTGTTCATCATTCTCAAGAACGGCACTTACGGCGCGCTGCGCTGGTTCGCCGATGTGCTGCAGGTCAGCGATGCGCCGGGGCTGGACGTTCCCGGCCTGGACTTCTGCGCCATCGGCCAGGGTTATGGCGTGCATTCGGTGCATGCCGCGACCCGCGCCGAGTTCGCCGCCGCCTTCAGCGCGGCCCTGGCCGGCAATCGCCCGGTATTGATCGAGGTGCCGACCCTGACCATCGAGCCCTGATTCTCAAAGTCCGGGCTCCCGGCGCCGGGCAGAAGATCCGGCAATGCCAAGCGCGCCTTGCGCGCACACCACAACAATAAAAAGAGGTGGCTATGAACACGACTTCGGTCAGTGAAGTGATGGAGGCTGGGCCCCAGCGGTCGAGCCCGGTTTCCGGCAGTGCCGATATCGGCACCTTGCTCGACGACGGGCCCTACACCGGGATGCAGAAGATCGTGGTGTTGCTGGCCGCGCTGTCGATCGTGATGGACGGTTTCGACGGCCAGCTCATCGGGTTCGCCATACCGCTGATGATCAAGGAATGGGGGATCACCCGCGAGGCCTTCGCCCCCGCGGTGGCCGCCGGGCTGATCGGCATGGGCATCGGCAGCGCTTGCGCGGGCCTGTTCGCCGACCGTTTCGGCCGGCGCATGGCGGTCATCGCCAGCGTGATCCTGTTCGGCACCGCGACCTGCGCCATCGGCCTGGCGCCGGATGCGCTGACGGTGGCGGCGCTGCGCTTTATCGCCGGGCTCGGCATCGGTGGCGCGCTGCCCAGCGCCACCACCATGACCGCCGAGTTCACCCCGGCGCGCCGGCGTACCCTGGCGGTCACCGCGACCATTGTCTGTGTGCCCCTGGGCGGGATGCTGGCGGGGTTGTTCGCCTCCCACGTACTGCCGCTGTACGGCTGGCGCACGCTGTTCTTTATCGGCGGCAGCCTGCCCATCGTGCTGGGCCTGTTGCTGTTGGCGACGCTGCCGGAGTCGCCGCGTTTCCTGGCGCGCCGGCCGCAGCGTTGGGGCGAGTTGACTGTGCTGCTGGGACGCATGGGCCGACCGATGCCCGAAGGCGTGCGCTACACCGATGCGCTGGAGCAGAAGAGCGAGCAGCAGGGCGGCTTCCGTGCCTTGTTCGCCCCCGGCTACGGGCGCGACACCGTGGCGGTCTGGGTGGCGTTCTTCATGTGCCTGACCGCGGTCTACAGCGCCTTCAGCTGGCTGCCGACCATGCTCTTGTCCGAAGGCTTGTCGCTGGCGGTGGCCGGTTCCGGCCTCACCGCCTACAACCTGGGCGGGGTGATCGGCGCGCTGCTCTGCGCGGTGGCCATGACGCGCTGGGGCTCGTTCTGGCCGCTGCTGATCTGCTGCGCGGGCGGCGCGGCCAGTGCCTTCGCCATGCAGGCCGTGGACGTCAACCAAAACACCAGCCTGCTGATCTTCGGCTTTGGCGTGCATGGCCTGTTCGTCAACGCCGTGCAGTCCACCCTCTATGCGCTGTGCGCCTTTATCTATCCCACCGCCGTGCGCGCCACCGGTACCGCATCGGCCCTGGCTTTCGGGCGCATGGGCGCGATTCTCAGCGCCTTCGTCGGCGCCACAGTGATCACCCAGGGCGGTGCCCACGGCTATCTGACGTTGCTGGGGACGGTAATGGTGCTGGCGCTGATCGCCCTGGTGCTGGTGCGCCGACATATTCCCCGGCGGGCGCCTGGATTGACCCGGGCCCACAAAGAGAGCCTTGCCGATCAACCCTCACAGCCATAAGGAGGTTCGATGAACATCAGCATTCTCGGGGCGGGCGCCATGGGCTCGCTGTTCGGCGGCCTGCTGGCGGAAAGCGGGCAGAGCGTCACGCTGCTGGACATCAACGACACGCACCTGGAGGCGATCCGCCGCCAGGGCTTGTGCCTGGACACCGACAGCGGCGAGCGGCGCGTCGGCGGCCTGAGCGCCTGCCGGCCGGAGCAGGTGACGGGCCAGCCCGACCTGTTGCTGGTCTTCACCAAGGCCCAGCACACCGACAGTGCGCTGCGCAGTATTGCCGGCCATATCGGCGAGCACACGCGGGTGCTGACCCTGCAGAACGGCTTGGGTAACGCCGAAGCGCTGTGCCGCCACGTCGCCCCGCAGCAGGTGATGATCGGCATGACCACCTGGCCCGCCGATATGGCCGGGCCGGCCCATGTCCGCTCCCATGGCCAGGGCGTGGTCCGGTTGCTGTCGCTGGAGGGCGTCGAGCGCCAAGGCAGCACCCAGGTTGCCGCGGTGCTGGAGGCGGCGGGGCTGCACTGCGCGGTGGACCCGCAGGTCTGGACCTCGATCTGGGAGAAGGTGGCGTTCAACGCGGCCTTGAACAGCCTGTGCGCCGTCACCGGCTGCACCGTGGGGCAACTGGATGCCGTGCCGCAAGGCACGGCGCTGGCCCGGGCCATTGTGCTGGAGGTGCTCGGCGTCGCGCAGTCGGTGGGGGTGGTAACGGATGCGCGGCGCTGCCTGGACAGCGTGGCCTATGCCATCGCCCACCATCGGGCGCACAAGCCGTCCATGTTGCAAGACGTGCTGGCCGGTCGGCCCACGGAAGTCGGCGCGATCAATGGCGAGGTCCTGGCCAGGGCGCGCCAGGCCGGCATCGCCGTGCCGCACACCGAAACCCTGCTGGGGCTGCTGCGCTTGATCGAGGCGCGGGCAGCCACCGGAGGCGGTCATGCATAGCCTCGCAAACCCGGTTCGGCGCCCTGAGTCGCGAGCCCATCTTTCCTGTGAATCCTGTCCTCAAGGAGCTTTGTCATGAGTGAGTCCCCAGCTGTCTACCGCGATCTGCACCTGCAACCCATCGCCGGGGAATGGCGCGCCGGCGCGGCCGGCAAAACCCTGGCGGTGAGCAACCCGTTCGACGGCACGCTGCTGCTGGAAGTGGCCCAGGCCAACCGCGCCGACCTGGATGCCGCCTATGCCAAGGCCGCCGCGGTGCAGCCGCACTGGGCGGCGCTCGGACCGTCGGCGCGGGCGGCGGTGCTGCATCAGGTGGTGGCGGTGTTCGACCGGCGCCGCGAGGAAATCGTCGACTGGATCATTCGCGAGTCCGGCAGCACCCGGCTCAAGGCGCAGTTGGAGTGGGGCGCGGCGCGGGCCATCGCCCTGGAGTCGGCGTCGTTCCCGGCGCGGGTCCACGGCCGCATTCTCGAGTCCGATGTGCCGGGCAAGGAGAGCCGGGTCTACCGCAGCGCCCTGGGGGTGGTCGGGGTCATCAGCCCATGGAACTTCCCGCTGCACCTGACCCAGCGCTCGATCGCCCCGGCGCTGGCCCTGGGCAACGCGGTGGTGGTCAAGCCGGCCAGCGATACGCCGGTGTGCGGCGGCCTGCTGTTGGCGAAGATCTTCGAGGAGGCCGGCCTGCCGGCGGGCGTGCTCAGCGTAGTGGTGGGGGCGGGCAGCGAGATTGGCGATGCCTTTGTCGAGCACCCGGTGCCCTCGCTGATCACCTTCACCGGCTCCACCCCGGTCGGCCGCGGTATCGGCCGGATCGCCAGCGGCGGCGCGCACCTCAAGCACGTGGCTCTGGAGCTGGGCGGCAACAGCCCGTTCGTGGTCCTGGCCGACGCCGATCTTGAACAGGCAGTGAGCGCGGCGGTGTTCGGCAAGTTCCTGCACCAGGGGCAGATCTGCATGGCGGTCAACCGGATCATCGTCGACGACAGCCTCTACGACGCCTTCGCCGCGCGCTTCGTCGAGCGGGTCAAGGGGCTCAAGGTCGGCGATCCGCAATTGATCGAGACGGTGATCGGCCCGGTGATCAATGCGCGGCAGTTGCAAGGCCTGCGGGAGAAGATCGAGCTGGCCCGCCGCGAAGGCGCCGAGCCGCTCTACGAGGGCGGGGCCCAGGGCAACCTGCTGGCGCCCCATGTCTACGGCGAGGTCACGGTCGACATGGACCTGGCGCGCAATGAAATCTTCGGCCCGCTGGTGGGGCTGCTGCGGGCGCGGGACGAGGCCCACGCCCTGGAGCTGGCCAACGCCAGCGAGTTCGGCCTGTCCAGCGCGGTGTTCAGCCGCAACCTGGAGCGCGGGGTGAACTTCGCCCGGCGGATTCGTGCGGGCATGACCCATATCAACGACATCCCGGTGAACGACGAGGCCAACGCGCCCTTCGGTGGGGAAAAGAACTCGGGGCTCGGGCGCTTCAACGGCGACTGGGCGATCGACGAGTTCACCCGCGATCACTGGATCAGCGTGCAGCACTCGGCGCGTCGTTATCCCTTCTGATGCCTTGAGCTGAGGATATCGCCCGGCCTTTCCCAAAAGAGAGACCGGGCATTTTTGCAGCCGATAAGAGGCGGGCCTGGAGTGGCCTGTCGGGGAACGGCTGCGCCTATGCAAAGCGGAGAACAATAATAATGAACACCCCTCACTGCATCCTCGCGCGCTCGCTGGCCGCGGCTTCACTGGCACTGGGCACGGGCCTGCCGGCCTGGGCCGAAGACGGCGGTTTTTTCAAAGACGCAAAGACTGACCTGGTGCTGCGCAACTATTACTTCAATCGGGATTTTCGCGACCCGGGGGCGGCCAAGAGCAAGGTCGAGGAATGGGCCCAGGGGTTTATCCTCAAGTTCAATTCCGGCTACACCCCGGGTGTTGTCGGCTTCGGCCTGGACGGCATTGCCATGTTCGGCGTCAAGCTCGACAGCGGGCGCGGCACCAGTGGTTCCGAGCTGCTGCCGGTGCATGACGACGGGCGCGCGGCGGACAACTACGGCCGCGCCGGCGTGGCGGCGAAAATGCGCATTTCCGCCACTGAGCTGAAGGTCGGCGAATTGCTGCCGGACATTCCGCTGCTGCGCTACGACGATGGCCGGCTGCTGCCGCAGACCTTCCGTGGGGCGATGCTCGACTCGCGGGAAATCGCCGGGCTGGGCCTACAGGCCGGGCAGTACCGTTCGGTGAGCCTGCGCAATTCCTCGGACATGCAGGACCTCTCGGCCTGGGCCGCGCCCGGGGTGACCTCCGATGGCTTCACCTATGCCGGAGCCGAGTACCGCTTCAATCAGCAGCGCACCTTGATCGGCGCCTGGCATGCGCAACTGGAAGACATCTACCAGCAGAGCTACTTCAACCTGCTGCACAAGCAGCCGGTGGGCGACTGGGTGCTGGGGGCGAACCTCGGTTACTTCATCGACAAGGATGACGGCCAGGCGCGCATCGGCGAGATCCGGAGCCGCACCGCCTATGCCTTGCTCTCGGCCTCCACCGCTGGCCATACCCTGTACCTGGGCTTGCAGAAGGTCAGTGGCGACAGCCCGTGGATGTCGGTGTACGGCAGCAGCGGCCGGACCCTGGGCAACGATATGTTCAACGGTAACTTCAGCAACGCCGACGAGCGTTCCTGGCAGCTGCGTTATGACTACAACTTCGCCGCCATGGGCGTGCCGGGGTTGTTGGCCATGGTGCGCTATGGGCATGGCGAGAATGCCACGACCAAGGCCGGGAGCAATGGCAAGGAGTGGGAGCGGGATACGGAGGTGGGGTATACCTTTCAGAGTGGCAGCCTGAAGAACCTTAGTGTGCGGGTGAATAACGCCACTAACCGGCGCAGTTTCAATAGTGATTTTGATCAGACTCGGGTGATTGTGAGTTATCCGTTGTCGTTTTGAGTTTTGTGGCGTTGTCGCGGGCGGGAGCGGTTGGTCGACGCTCGAATTGCTCGTGATGGCGTTTGTTCGGGCACTGCATTTTTGGATGGAGTACATATCCATTCCTGCGGTAACGGCTGCTTAGGGTTCCGCCCTTACGGCGGGTTACTTTGGAAGAGCGCCAAAGTAACCAAAACGCTTTGCCCCACCACTCGGTGCCTCGCTTAGGCTCGGCATGCCCTCACTCCGGCATTGATCCGTGGGCCGCCGCCCCAGGCCATCCATGGCCTGGGGC